>NZ_QJPL01000019.1:0-1836 GCF_003204205.1 Sanguibacteroides justesenii | reverse complement strand
AGCGGGTACGTGCAGCCGGAGATGTACTTTTTCCCTGAGCAGATGATCGGTATACCTCTCCCGAATTTTAAAGAAGAGGTTACTCGGATGAGAGAAAACGCCTTGGCTGCAGGTAGAATGGTGTACACGCAATTCGAGTATGAAATGAGAGTACTAGAAATAACCATTCGTCAAGTATTGTTTTATACTAAAATTAGGAAGATTCAATTTGACAATCTGTTGAGGAAGCTTGACAAGAAAGAAATCTTTGTAAATAATCCATATACGGATTTTCCACTTTATAATGATTACACGATTAGTTTTTGTTCGAGAGAATATCCAGTACTTGATGTTTTGTTAAACCAGATGATATATATGGCTGATGTTGAAGAATATATGAGAGTTGTATCTTCGAAAACTAGATCGGGAGTAATTAATAATGTTGGTGTAAGACATTATCTTTCTAAAAATAGTTTTTCTGATGCCCTTTCAGACATGTCATTTTCCCCCACGTGGTTAAATGATTTGTTTCGAATCAAAATAGACCAGCTTAAAGATATACTTTTGTTGTATTCTTCTTCAGAGAAGTTGAACAAGTTCCTGATTGATTTTGTCCGGCAGCATACCTTCGAGCAGGTGGATTTTGAAACGCTTAATGTTGCCTATAAGCAAGAGTTCGGTATTGACTTGTCGGAATTTTTGCCACAATGGTACCTGGAGAATAAAGTTCCGGCATATATTATAAGGGATTTTAAAATGGAGAAAATTATTGAACCCGAAGTAATAAAAAATCTTGATGTTAAAAAACGTTACAAAGTGCAGGCGAGTATATATAATGTAGGTGAAGTAGATGGTATTATTTCATTTGGTTTTGCTACAGACAGAGGTTCTCAACGACGAAATTTTTTGATAAAAAAGAAGGAGGGGAAAAGAATAGAGTGGATTGGAGATGGGATTGATTATAGCGTAAGTTTGTTTACAAATATAGCTCGGAATATTCCCGAAACAAGAGGTATTACTCCACAAGAAGGTTTTACTACCACAGACACAGTACAGCGAATAGAGCAATTACCCTTTAGTTATTTTCAACCTCCGGCCAACGAGATTATTGTCAACGAGGATGACGAGGGCTTCCGGGTGATACAACCGAAATCCCGTTTGTTACTCGGTCGTTTACTCGGTCAACGGGAAGAAGGATATATCACTATTGATGGTAGTTCTTCGTATGCCGGAGAGTTTCCTGTGTGGACTTATCTTGCCGCACCTTCTTACGCTTACGGAGATATCACGGAGGGTTTTGTGTCTAAAAAAGCCGGCAGGGGAGATTTTAGCGTGGAGTGGCATGCTCCAATAGAAAAGACGGGAATGTATGAAATTTTTGTATACATGACCCCGATACCTTGTTATACGTGTGGACGTTATATGTACAATTGGAGAAATTTGATTCCTACTAATACCATTCAGTTGTTTCAATATTATCAGGTTACATGTGACGAAGGAGTAAAGGAGATTCCTTTGGATGTAAATATCGATTGGAAAGCGGAAAAAGGAGGATGGGTGTCTTTAGGACGTTTTAAATTGACACTCGGAGAACACGTGGTTACTTTAAGTGATAAATCCAATGCCTCGGATTTTAATATCTATGCCGATGCCGTAAAATGGGTCTACCTGGAAGATAAATAGCACTTGGGGACGGGGTTAAAGTGCTATTTATGATTCATGTTAATAGTGTATTTGTGATATAAAGAATTTATGATTATGGCATTATCCTTCCTTTTCACGATAGTTCGTTACCAGGTGAAATTATTATTTCGTGATTGGATTTTATGGCTTTTGTTTTTAGCACTGTTGGTCACG
>NZ_QJPL01000018.1:0-1946 GCF_003204205.1 Sanguibacteroides justesenii | reverse complement strand
GACTGGTACAAGGGGTTAAACACCGCGAAAAATTCATCCCCCGTCTTTACCTTTTCCCCCGTCACGACATCGAGCATCCGGTACTCGAATCCCCGTTCACGGAAAAAGACGATTCCCGGCTCCGTTAAACCCGCCAGCGGTTTACCCACGCCGGAAGACAACCGGAAAGAGACCGGCACCTCCGAGAAATGAAGGTATGGGTTACGGGGTTCGTACCACCCCATCCTGGGAAACCTCCTGTAATCGTACCAGTGATAGATCGTCTCGCTACGCCAGAAAGAGGTGAAAAAACGTTGACTGATACCAGAGAACATCCGCGCCAAGTCACGACCCCAGCTCGTAAGGTTAAAACGGAAACCGAAACTCGTGTCTACCGGCGCCGTGTAATTCAACGTGTTCGCCCCGTACAACGAGATCCCGTTCAGCGGGTTACGACTCGTGAAACGAATGCCGTCATTTAACTTGCACGGGACTCCCTGGGAGACTACCGTCTTTTGAAGCGGGTTTTCCACCTCCAGCGTGAAAAGGGTAAAATCACGACCCGTCGATAAAGGCATGAAAGGATTAGAAGGGGGAATAGACACCGGGTACCAGCCACTCGCCGGCGTCAAAAGGAGAAAATTATTCTCCACGAAAGAACCGCGGCGACCCGTCGGGAAAAAACAATCGTTATAAAAAACAGCCTCGTGGTCCTTATCAGGCAAGTGCAGGTCACAATAACGATCGTCTATCGTTCCCTCGTAATCGATACTTAAAGACAAGGTATCGCCCGGAGACAGAAAACGACCGATCGTGATCACCTGTCCATCACGATCGTGAGACAAGGCGTTCCCCCCGGATTTAACCGACAAGACACGCAAACCGGGGTTAAGAAAAAGAACGACTCGATCCAAAGACGCTTTTCCAGGGTTATAAACCAAGAGATTACTCTCCGCTTTTAATTTTTTACCCCTCTGCAGTAACCGGATAGCGTGTTTCTTTACCCGGCAGGTCTCCTCCCGCCAGTGACGGGAGAAACTCGAACGATAATCTTCACGAGCGGAACGATCACGGTAAAAAGAATTCTCCAGCAAAAATGCACCGCCCAACCCCGCTAAAAAAAACAATAAACCGACGAGTACCTGAGTTTCACGGCTCGAACGGTAATTCGGGATTCGTTTGAAACGACTCACGCTCCAGGCCAACAAACCCAGGCCCAACAACGTGTAAGCCAGGCGATGCAGTAAATAACGGGGAAGGTTTAAATGACCCACAAGCTCCGAGAATAGATTAGGCACGCCGCTACCCGTGTAATCGAACATCCCGTGTTGAACGTGAGGCAACCAGAACAGGCAACCAACCAACCAGGCAAGGGAAAGAGAGATTGCCAGGTAACGGGAACCCGTGACACTGCTTAACCAGAAGGAAAAACCGGCCACGAGCAGCCAGGAAGGAAGAGTAAGCGTCAACAGGTAAAAAAGATAACACGACCAGCTAACCGGGGCCAAACTCGTCAAGTTCACGAGAAAAACACTGGACAGGATCACGACAACGTTCATCGAAAGGAAAAGCAACCCGTTTCCCGTGACCACTCCCCAGAGATAAGTCGTGTTACTCACCGGGCGAGCCAACAACGCTTCCAGGGAACCCCGGTGATCGAACCGACGGGGAATTTCCGACATCATCACCGCCAGGAACAACGATTGAATAACGCTATAAAGGTAAGCGTTAACCAGGGGCATGGAACAGGGAAAAGCAACCATTTTCCAGTTTCCCGCCCCAGGACCCTGCCAGTAAACGTGACAAGACACGATCCCCACCAACGAGAACAAGGCGAAAAAACGGAAAAGCCAACTTCGGCCCTGCTGTTTCATCTCGTATTCTGCAACGTGAAAAAAAACACTCGTGTTCATGTCATCTTATCTTTTAATTCTAAGCTACGCTAATACAAACAGGTTGGATTGCCA
>NZ_QJPL01000017.1:0-3042 GCF_003204205.1 Sanguibacteroides justesenii | reverse complement strand
ACGAGAAAGTTCTTTGACATGGTGGGACATCGATGTACAAATGAGACATTGATAATAACGAAAGTAGAACGATAAGCAAGAGCCGCCCTTGCCGCGAGGCGACGGGCGAGGCTAAACGAGTCGAGCGTTAATAAAACGACAAGAGTTAATTAAGGGCGCGCGGTGGATGCCTAGGCTCTCGGAGGCGATGAAGGACGTGACAAGCTGCGATAAGCCCCGGGTAGGTGCAAATGACCATAGATCCGGGGATTTCCGAATGGGGCAACCCGGCACGCTGGACGCGTGCCATGCTAAATCTAGCAGGCGAACGCGGGGAACTGAAACATCTCATTACCCGCAGGAAAAGAAAACAACAGTGATACCCCCAGTAGCGGCGAGCGAACGGGGCGTAGCCCAAACCGCTGGCGTCGAGGCGCTAGCGGGGTTATAGGACCGTGTAAAATCGAGGATGGGCGATGGCAGAAGTCGCTGGAAAGCGACGCCGTGGATGGTGATAGCCCAGTACGCTTTTCACCCGTTCTTGATAACGGTATCCTGAGTAAGGCGGGACACGAGTAATCCTGCCTGAATTCACCGGGCCCACCCGGTAAGGCTAAACACTCCCGAGAGACCGATAGTGAACCAGTACCGCGAGGGAAAGGTGAAAAGCACCCCGAGCAGGGGAGTGAAATAGACCCTGAACCCGCGCGCCTACAAGCGGTCGGAGCCACGCGATGTGGTGACGGCGTGCCTTTTGCATAATGAGCCTACGAGTTAGTCGTCACTGGCGAGGTTAAGGGTCTGGAGGCCCGTGAGCCGAAGCGAAAGCGAGTCTTAACAGGGCGCAAAGTCAGTGGCGCTAGACGCGAAACCTTGTGATCTACCCTTGTCCAGGTTGAAGGATGGGTAACACCATCTGGAGGATCGAACCGGTAAACGTTGAAAAGTTTTCGGATGAGGCGAGGGTAGGGGTGAAAGGCCAATCAAACTGGGAAATAGCTCGTACTCTCCGAAATGCATTTAGGTGCAGCCTGTCGAGTTTCGTTACCGAGGTAGAGCTACTGATTGGACGCGAGGGCTTCACCGCCTATCAAATCCGGCCAAACTCCGAATGCGGTAACTTAAAATCGATGGAGCGAGCCCGCGGGTGCTAAGGTCCGCGGACGAGAGGGGAATAACCCGGACTATCAGCTAAGGTCCCGAATTGACGTTTAAGTTGAACAAACGAGGTGGGATCGCCTAGACAGCTAGGATGTTGGCTTGGAAGCAGCCATTCATTTAAAGAGTGCGTAACAGCTCACTAGTCGAGCGCTCCCGCGTGGATAATACACGGGCATAAAACGTCAACCGAAGCTATAGGATGTACTTTAACAGTACGTCGGTAGGAGAGCATTCCTGTCGGCGTCGAAGCGATATCGCGAGGTGTCGTGGAGCGTCAGGAAAAGCAAATGTAGGCATAAGTAACGATAATGGAGGCGAGAACCCTCCACGCCGCAAGACCAAGGATTCCCCGGCAATGTCAATCACCCGGGGGTCAGTCGGGCCCTAAGGCTAACCCGAAGGGGGATGCCGATGGCGAACGGGTTAATATTCCCGTACTTCTTCACGGCGTGACGCGGTGACGGGGCGATGACAGGGTCGCGTGCCGACGGAATGGCACGTTGAAGCCCGTACCCTTCGAGGCCGGTAGTAAAGCACGCCGGCCGAGGCGAAAGGCGATAGTACCGCGAGACTCCGGTCGAGCGGATAGCACCCGTAATTTCACCCCCAAGAAAACCCGCTAAACTTCAACCGTGAAGGACCCGTACCGTAAACGGACACACGTGGTCGGGTAGAGTATACCAAGGCGCTCGAGTGAATCGTGGCCAAGGAACTAGGCACAATGGTCCTGTAACCTCGGGATAAAGGACGCTCTAGTGATAGAGCCGCAGAGAAATGGCCCAGGCGACTGTTTACCAAAAACACATGGCTATGCCAAATCGCGAGATGACGTATATGGCCTGACACCTGCCCGGTGCCGGAAGGTTAAGAGGAGGGGTTAGAGAGATCGACGCTCCTAATTGAAGCCCCGGTAAACGGCGGCCGTAACTATAACGGTCCTAAGGTAGCGAAATTCCTTGTCGGGTAAGTTCCGACCTGCACGAATGGTGTAACGATCTGGGCACTGTCTCGGCCACGAGCTCGGTGAAATTGTAGTTCCGGTGAAGATGCCGGGTACCCGCGACGGGACGGAAAGACCCCGTGAACCTTTACTGCAGCTTCGCGTTGTTCCCGGGCACGGGACGTGTAGGATAGGTCGGAGACGTAGAAGTGGTTTCGTCAGGAATCATGGAGTCATCGTTGAAATACGACCCTTCCCTTGTCTGGGATCTAATCTAGCGATAGAGACACCGCGTGGTGGGTAGTTTGACTGGGGTGGTCGCCTCCAAAAGCGTAACGGAGGCTTCCAAAGGTACCCTCAACTTGTTCGGTAATCAAGTGTAGAGTGCAATGGCACAAGGGTGCTTGACAGGGAGACATACAAGTCGATCTGGCGCGAAAGCGGGGCATAGTGATCCGGTGGTTCCAGCGTGGAATGGCCATCGCTCAAAGGATAAAAGGTACTCCGGGGATAACAGGCTGATCGCCCCCAAGAGCTCATATCGACGGGGCGGTTTGGCACCTCGATGTCGGCTCGTCACATCCTGGGGCTGGAGAAGGTCCCAAGGGTTCGGCTGTTCGCCGATTAAAGTGGCACGCGAGCTGGGTTCAGAACGTCGTGAGACAGTTCGGTCCCTATCTGTCGTGGGCGTTGGAGATTCGCGAGGTCCTGACTCTAGTACGAGAGGACCGGGTTGGACGCGCCTCTAGTGAACCGGTTATGACGCCAGTCGTACCGCCGGGTAGCCACGCGCGGATCGGATAAGCGCTGAAAGCATCTAAGCGCGAAGCCGGCCTCAAGATGAGATCTCCATTTAGGGTCGTTGTAGACGACGACGTTGATAGGCCGCAGGTGTAAAGCCGGTGACGGCACAGCCGAGCGGTACTAATAACCCGATAAACTCTGTCGGTTGTTTCATTTCC
>NZ_QJPL01000016.1:0-4479 GCF_003204205.1 Sanguibacteroides justesenii | reverse complement strand
CCAACCGCTTATTTCGACAGGAATAATGCCCTGGAGGTGATGGATGATTTGGGGTACAAGTACGCGATGACCCAATACGTGGAAGATAAAACTAGTTATACCATGTATATGGATAAGGGAAGAGGAAGAATGGCAGATTTTATTTATGGTAAACGAGATATATTCGTGGAGAAAGCAACATATCTACCCAGGAACAAATCTGTCCTTCACTATCAAGGATTGAAACACCTTGTTTCTCCAAGAGTGGAAAATTTGTTGTTTGTTACTACAGGACGGACAAGTACGATACGTTATACAAATCCTGTGGAAATAGATACATTCTGGGCGGGATTTTGGAGCTTCGTACAAGCTGGTTCTAAATTTGGTAATGAATTTGATTATATGAACGAAAGAGTAAAATATAAAAAAACAGGATTAAAATGAAAAACATAATAGGAGTAATTTTGTTATTATTGATAATATTTGGTGGATGCAAGTATGATTCAATGGAACGGGCAAAGGCAGAATTTAATAAAGACTATTTAAAGTCTCGTTCAATGTTTGACAGTTCTCTTGTATCCATATTTCCTTCTTATGTTCATTCTTTATACTCGAGAATTATAGGATACGCTTTAGATTCATACGAATATTATAGGTTTAACGGAATGATTTTGGAGGTTTCTTATTCAGACTCTCTCGCTAGGGCATTGGTTAATAGTAAGCATGAAACTGTTTATTCTTCACAAGATAGTAATTTGTTGATTGTCGGTAGACTCGGGGAGAGCACGGTGGAACGTTATCGGGAATTTGAAAAAAAATATCCTTGGTCGAACAGTAAAGGCTATATACCGGTACCTAATTTTTATGAACAAAATTATTCTTCTGATATTCATCGTGCAGATAGGGACCCATTAAACAATCGTTTACCCGAAGGATATACTATTTACGTGGTAGACGCCTCGCCCGGGATCTATATCAAAAAAGAGTGGTTGACGGAAGGGTTAGGTCTTCCTCCCGAGTGGAAGAACGGTTATTCCCGGGGCTACGCAATCAGTAGTGATACCACTAAAAATATTATTTACTGGTTAGCGATTTGGTGATTTTATTTGTAAAATAGGGATATAGTTACGGGGGAATGTCTTTTGGGCATTCCCTCGTTTTTTGTTTTATTTGAATTTTGAATATAATGTTTTAAATTTGTTATCGGCGGTAAAGTCCGGAACGACGCTAAAAACCTCCTACACTTATTTGGCCGACGGGACGAAGTTAAGGGTAGCGGACGCGAGCGGCAACGGATTCTATTACTCGGGTTCTTTGACACACGTTAAAAACAGCGCCGGGATACAGTTAGAGGGCGCAACCACGGCGAGCGGCCGGGTGTTGGTCGGAACGGGAAGCCGCACGGGTAACGATATCCGTTACTTCCTGACGGATCACCTCGGTAGCGTCAGGAGTGTCGTTGACCAGACGGGAACCGTGAAGGAGCGAAACGACTACTACCCCTTCGGCACGAGATACAGCCAGTCGGGCGGTAACGTGGATCCCGCCAACCGTCTGAAATACAACGGCAAGGAAGATCAAACCACGGGCAACCTCGGTTTCCTCGACTACGGTGCCCGGATGTACGACGCCGAGCTGGGACGTTGGTTCTGTGTCGACCCGATGTCCGAGAGTTATTACTCGTTGAGTTCTTATAATTATTGCGCGAATAATCCTATTTTGTTTATTGATCCGAATGGGATGTGGTTAGGAGATCCTCCTGCATTTATCAAAGGTTGGAATGGGCGGATTAATGAATTTAATAATGATTTTTTTGAGTGGCTTAATTCAAGATCTGGTAAACCGAGTTTACTTTTGAATGATTTAAGTGATTTTTCTGCAGGAATATTGAATTTTT
Source organism: Sanguibacteroides justesenii (assembly GCF_003204205.1). Taxonomy (NCBI): domain Bacteria; kingdom Pseudomonadati; phylum Bacteroidota; class Bacteroidia; order Bacteroidales; family Porphyromonadaceae; genus Sanguibacteroides; species Sanguibacteroides justesenii. Next base: position 2,603 of record NZ_QJPL01000016.1, on the reverse strand, counting down.
TGACAGATATATCGGGTATTAGTAATTTTGTAACGGGCCAAAATAAAACGGCAGAGGCATTAGGAAGTGCAATTCAAACAATTAGTAAAATTCCTTCAATGTCTGGAGAAGAACTTGGAAGTTTTACCGCAAGTTCTGTTTTATTTTTGGGAGAATTTGCTGTTAATAGAAAGCTACCACTTGGAAAAAGCAATTCGATAAGAAAGGCAAGTAAATTGCCGACGCAAATACATCACTTTGCCACAAATAAAAATAAAATGTTTACACCTCAAATGAAAAAAATAGCGGAGCAATTTGGACTCGACCTAAATGGAGATTGGAATAAAGCTGTTTTACCTCATTTAGGTAGACATCCTAATGATTATCATAAATTTGTACTTCAAAATATGGAAAAAGCAAGATTGGAAGCAAATGGCAATCAGGTTAAGTTTTTGCAACTTTTTGATCAATATGTGAAAGCACCATTGCTTCAGAATCCAGATTTATTAAGAAAAGGAGGTTGGTAAGATGAATAAGTATTATTCTTTAAATTGGAAAAACGAAATAGAACTGGCAAGTGCATTTTATGCGGTTGAAGATCAAGTTGCATGCGATTTGATCCCGCAACTTGATGGAAAAAATTTGCTGCCTCTTAATTTTGAATTAAGAAGGGTAAAAGAAGGTAAACATGGATTAGTAGTAGATAATAATTTAACAACATTAAAAGAAATTTGGTTGGATTATCAACCTAATAGCTTTGCTTGGCCATTGATGTCCGAGAGATTCAAATCTGTAATTGAGAATAACCTAACCGGTAAAGAACAAGTAGATTGGATCACTTGTGAAGTGAAACATGGTAGTGAAGAAAGACGTTATTTTATTCTTCGATTCAATAAAAAACTAGATGTTTTAGATATGCAAAAGACTATGTTTTTTCAAAATACAGATCAAATAATAAAACCAGTCTTTTCCGCTTCTAAGATCATGGAATATAGTATTTTTTCTAAACCATTATCACATTATTTGTGGAAAATTACACCAGATCTTTATGTAAGTGAAACTTTAAGACAAGCAATATGGAAAGCAAAATTAAGTGGTGTTATATTTGAAAAAGCTACAGTAATATAAATGAAATTAATAGAAGTTGACCGAAAAGTAAAATCTTCGGTCAACTTTCTATCATTTTTAATAATTACGGAATCTTGGTTTTTATGATGACGGTAAAAACAGAGTCTTTGACGATGGAATGTCCCTCGTTAGCTACCCGGATGGAGGAGGTCTTTTTCGGATAACTTGATGATTCCTTCGCGTACCATTTTGAATTGAGATACCTTGTTGTTATACTGTACAAGAACAGTTCCCGTGGATTTTTTTAGATTTAAATGTCTTATCTTTACAAGACTATTAAAGAAAAGCGGCAAGGGATAGTAAGTCAACGCATGTGATTTACAGATGTTTTACTCTTTTTTGAAGCATGCACACGAGTTTAAGGAATGTTTGTCAGATAATTATAATAGATACCTTTGGGAGGAAAAACGAGATTGGAATTTTTACTGGAAAATTAGAAATCAATCGAAAAAGAAATAAAAATGAAAACATTAACACTTGTATTTTTACTTTCTTTTGTTGTCTTGTACACGGGATGTCATTCTAAAAAAGTGGAGAAAACGAAAAACATTGAAATGTCTGTTGTAAGAATAGTCACAAATCAATCCCGGATAGAGAGATAGGGTCACCTATATTTATTTCATATGAATTTGAAATTAAGAATAATACGGAAGAGAGTATTTCTTTTGACTTGTCTTGGTCGACTTCTCCTCGCGAGGAAAAGCCGGAAACCTTCCTTTACGGTATTTACAGTAAAGACACGATAGATTTCGAGGGAAGTCGGGTTCGTGTAAAAGCGAAAAGTACAGATATATTAATCAAAAGATTGGATACTGATTATTTGCGGAAACTCTATGATAATCGGGATCGAGAAAAATTTCCTGATATTCAATCTTTCATACGTGATGTAACTTCTGAAATCGTGATATATTACGTGGGAAAGTCAGACTCTTGTATAGTGAAACCTATGGTTAAGGTTGAGTTTTTGGGAAGTGATGAGGAGCATCTCGACTGGTGATATAAAAAATTGCAGGTAAGAACTAGTTTTTGTTACCATAAAATAAGTTCTAAAAAGTGATTAGTCCTGTAATAATTGTAAAGTTATGCAGGACTAATTTTTTATTTGGATTTATCGTGTAATACCCCACGGGGACTGTTGCCGTGGGGTAATCCAGAGGGACGGGTGCAGTAGGCTACTAAAAGGGAACAACTTGGACGGTCTTTACCAAAATTTATAAGGATAGCCGAAAAAGTTTGAATTTTGAATATAATATTTTAAATTTGTTAGCAGTGGTAAAGACCGGGACCACGCTAAAAGCCTCCTACACTTATTTGGCCGACGGGACGAAGTTAAGGGTAGCGGACGCGAGTGGTAACGGGTTCTATTACTCGGGTTCTTTGACACACGTTAAAAACAGTGCCGGGATACAGTTGGAAGGGGCAACCACGGCGAGCGGTCGGGTGTTGGTCGGAACGGGAAGCCGCACGGGTAACGATATTCGTTACTTCCTGACGGA
>NZ_QJPL01000015.1:0-5367 GCF_003204205.1 Sanguibacteroides justesenii | reverse complement strand
ATGCTCGATGTCGTGACGGGGGAAAAGGTAAAGACGGGGGATGAATTTTTCGCGGTGTTTAACCCCTTGTACCAGTCTTTGTTCAACGGTAATTGCCCGGTTGATAACAGTCACCCGTTACGGGGAATCGGGTATGAAGTGAAAGGACCGTATTACACGGGTAGCCAGGTGAAGTCACTCGATGATGACAAGAATGTTTGGGTACATTCTTTAAAATACCCGTTTATGGGGAAAATTTTTGAGATTTTTCAGAATAACATGCATATCTTTGCTCGACCTACTGACATTTTTTTCCTTCCGGAGATTAAATCTATTTACGATTATCTTTCGAATCACACGTTACAAGATATGTTATTAGACCCAGGACTGGAAACGAGAATGGGAATATGGGTGTTCCTAATTAAGGTGAGGGATCTTTGGAATAGTTTAACGATGTATATACCACCAATAGAATTTCAGGCGTGCTTGGATAGTCTTTATAGTTATCGGCATGGGGAGATAGATTACGATTCGTTAGTGGGATTGTGGGGTACTCGTTGGGGAGTAGACGTAGACAATATCCTACAGAGATGGGTAATGGCGAGGCACGATCAATGTTTCAGGATAAAGGATGATATTTTGTATTATGATACTGTCGCAAAACGTATGAAAGTTATGGGAAACATCATGAACATTGGGAAAACAGGAGGAATGGTTTTTATCGAGCATAAACCGTTGCCTGACCAAAAAGTAGTCGAGCGCTTTAGTTGCTATTTGGAACCTGGCGAAACCAGAGCTTTTACTTTGGTGTCAGGATCTGTTATAAGTATGAATACTGGATTATCAGCAAATCGTCCTTGTGTTCGGTATTTTAGTCGTTATGTGAAGAAAGAAGGTGAGGATTTTGGAGAGTTTGGGGGAGAGTGGCGTTCTATTTCGGTAGAAGAATTCCTGGCAGGAGAAAATAAAAACGAGTTCGTGGTGGACGACCAGGATGCCGGTTTCGAGCTAGTGGACGGTAACCTCACCTTGTTTCAAAAATGGTTTAGAAAAGAGCCTCCTTTACGAGGTTTTCAGAAGGGAGAAACCTCCCGATGGGTACAGGTGATCACGGATAAGGCGTACGGGGATTTGATCCAAGGATGTTATTGTATCAGCGGTGGCGACGGCAAATCGACGGCCACGTGGCGGGTGAATCTTTCGGAAGCGGGACGCTATCGTGTGATGGCGAAAGTATATAAACAGTTTCTTGTTCCTGGTTTTGGATACCCGGAAGGGGTAATTTATCATTACACAATTTTCCACGGGGATAAGAAAGAGGAAGTGGCGGTGGCTCTGGACGAGATTCTCCCGGGGCGTTATGAATCCAGTGGCTGGGTTTCTCTTGGCGAATACGATTTCCCGGCGGGGGAGGCCAAGGTGGTACTTTCCGACAAGGATCCCCGGCGAAGAAAAGACGTGGCGATCGTGGCTGACGCGGTGAAGTGGATAAAAATAGAGTAGCACCCTGGGACGGGGTAAAAGTGCTATATGTTAAAGATTCGGTTCGTGCGGCATGTGATACTCCATTTAACCCGGGAAAGAGTGTGGTTATAGATAAGTGCGGGACACTTGCTTTAAACACGGATTTTTTGTATTATTAACGGTTGAAATCCGGGGGAGCACGATTGATGAATAATTCGAAGAGGAATTTAAAATGTGGTTCGTTTACTCGTGTCTGGTAAAAGAGCCTGGAATGGCAATCCAACCTGTTTGTATTAGCGTAGCTTAGAATTAAAAGATAAGATGACATGAACGCGAGGACTCTTTTTCACGTCGCCGAACACGAGATGAAACAGCAGGGCCGAAGTTGGCTTTTTCGCTTTTTCGCCCTGTTCTCGTTAGTCGGGATCGTGTCCTGTCATGTTTACTGGCAGGGGCGGGGTGCGGAGAACTGGAAAATGGTGGCCTTGCCCTGCTCGATGCCTTTAGTTAACGCTTACCTTTATAGCGTTATTCAATCGTTGTTCCTGACGGTGACGATGGCGGATATTCCCCGTCGATTAAGTAGGCCGGGAGCTCTGGAAAGTTTACAGGCTCGCCCGGTAGATAATACTACTTTTTACTGGGGAATAATCACGGGTAATGGTGTACTTTTCTTGTTGATAAATGTTGTCGTGATCCTGTCCAGTGTTTTTCTCGTGAACTTGACGAGCCTGGCCCCGGTAAGCTGGTCGTGTTACCTGTTTTACCTGTTGACGCTGAATATTCCCTCCTGGCTGCTCGTGGCCGGGTTTTCTTTGTGGTTAAGCAGTGTCACGGGTTCCCGTTTTCTGGCAATCTCTCTTTTCGTGGCCTGGTTAATCGGCTGCCTGTTCTGGTTACCTTACTTTCAACACGGTACGTTCGATTACACGGGTAGCGGTGTGCCCAATCTTTTTTCCGAGCTGGCGGGTCATTTAAACCTTCCCCGTTATTTATTGCATCGTTTGGCTTACTTGTTGATAGGCCTGGGGTTGTTGGCATGGAGTGTTAGCCGGTTCAAACGGATCCCTAATTATCGATTGACACGTGAAAATCAGGTGCTCGTTGGCGTGCTACTCTTGTTTGCTGGATTAGGCAGTGGTTTTTTATTAGAATACTCTCACTATCGAGATCGTTCGGTTCGGTCGGGTTACCGGGCGAGTTTCGATCGTAACTGGCGGGAGGAGATCTGCCGGGTAAAGAAGCACGATATCCGGTTACGACAAACGGGTAGGTATTTGAAGGCAGAAAGCAACCTGTTGGTTTATAACCCGGGAAAACAGACTTTGGGTCAAATCACTCTTTTCTTAAACCCAGGATTAGAAGTTCTGTCTGTAAAATCTGGAGACAAGGAATTACCTTACCGCCGGGATCAACAAGTTATCCTGATCGGTCAACCTTTAGGAGTGAATGAAACCTCGCCCTTGTATATAGCGTACGAGGGAATGATTGATGATCGTTATTGTGACCTGCACTTGCCTGATAAGGACTACGAGACGGTTTTTTATAATGATAAATTTTTCCCGACGGGTCGTTGCGGAGCTTTTGTTGAAAATAACTTTCTCTTGTTGACTCCTGCCAGTAGCTGGTACCCGGTGTCGATACCTCCTTCTAATCCTTTTATGCCTTTGGCGACGGGGCGTGATTTTACCCTTTTCACGCTGGAGGTAGAAAAACCTCTTCAAAAGACAGTGGTCTCTCAAGGAGTTCCCGAGAAAATAAAGGATGGTATTCGTTTCACGAGTCATAACCCGTTAAACGGGATCTCTTTGTACGGGGCGAACACGTTGAATTATACTACGCCTGTTGATTCGAGTTTCGGTTTTCGTTTTAACCTGACGAGCTGGGGAAAGGATTTCGCCCGGATGTTCTCGAGGATAAGCCAGCGGGGATTCACTTCTTTCTGGCAGAGCGAAACTATTTACTACTGGTACGATTACAGGAGGTTTCCCCGGATGGGTTGGTACGAACCCCGGAAGCCTTACCTTCATTTCTCGGAGGTCCCGGTTTCTTTTCGATTGTCCTCGGGGATAGGTAAACCGTTAGTCGGTTTAACGGAACCGGGTATTGTTTTTTTCCGGGAACGGGGCTTTGAATTTGATCTTGTCGACGTGATGTCCGGAGGTGTGGTGAGAAATGGAGATGATTTTTTCGTAAAATTTAAACCTCTATTTTTTGCTCTATTCGAGGGAAGTTGTTCGAGTAAAGAAAGTCATCCTTTGCGGGATATCGGGCAAAAATGGAAAGAGGCATCTTATGGTGATAGTAGGGTGATGTCTCTTGATGATTACTGGAACATTTGGATTTTTTCTTTAAAGTACCCTTTTATTGGCAAAACTTTTGAGGTTTTGCAAAATAGAAGGCCTTTCTTAAATACTTCTTCATTTTCAGAACAAATGTTCATACTTGATTACCCACTAAAACATACCCTGGAAGATATTTTATCAGATACCGAATTGCAGGAAAGCACGAGAGCCGTGTTGTTGAGAGATAAAGTAAAAGAATTAGGGATTCGTTTAGCTATACATGTTCCTTCCCGGGTATGGCGATCTTGCCTTGATAGCTTGTATCGTCACGGGAAGGGGGAGGTCGATTATGACTCGTTAGCGGGAGCGTGGAGCGCTCGCTGGGGCGTGGACGTGGATAGTATCGTGATGGAGTGGGTACACGCTAAACACCAGCAGTTTTTCAGGGTAAAAAATGATGGGGTGTATTACGATCCCGTGATGAAACTCTCGAAAGTGGAGGGGCGGGTCATGAACGCGGGCAAGACGGGAGGGGTGGTCTCCATGGAGTACAACTTGACGAGTGAATATGGCGACGTGGAAGATTTTGCTTGTTACGTGGGCCCCGGGGAAGCGAAGGCGTACACCCTCGTGTCGAAAGGGGGATCCGGTATTCTCACGAGACTATCCGCTAACCGCCCGACTGGTTTTATTTTTGATAATTATGAGGAGAGAGACGGGAGGAGTTTCGGTGAAATAGGCGGGGAATGGCGTTCTATCTCGGTGGAAGAGTTTTTGGCAGGCGAGAACAAGAACGAGTTCATGGTGGATGACCAGGATGCCGGTTTCGAGTTAGTGGACGGTAACCTTACCTTGTTTCAAAAATGGTTCAGGAAGGAACCTCCCTTGCGGAATAATTTTCAACAGGGCGAGACCTCCCGCTGGGAATTCGTTATCACGCCGGAGGCGGAGGGGGACTCGATTCAAGGCTGTTACTGTATCGGGGGTGGAGAGGGTAAATCGATAGCCACGTGGCGGGTGAATCTCCCGGAGGCGGGACGTTACCGGGTCGTGGCAAAAGTGTACAAGCGATCTCTTGTACCTGGGCCGATTTTGCCGGGAGGAGTAATTTATCACTACACGGTTTTTTACGGGGATAAAAAAGAAGAGGTGGAAGTCAATCTTGACGAGCTGCTCCCGAGGCGTATAGACATTCGTGGTTGGGCTTCTTTAGGCGAATACGATTTCCCGGCGGGGGAGGCCAAGGTGGTGCTTTCCGACAAAGACCTCCAAAAACGAAAAGACGTGGCGATCGTGGCTGACGCGGTGAAGTGGATAAAAATAGAGTAGCACCCTGGGACGGGGTAAAAGTGCTATATGTTAAAGATTCGGTTCGTGCGGCATGTGATACTCCGTTTAACCCGGGAAAGAGTGTGGTTATAGATAAGTGCGGGACACTTGCTTTAAACACGGATTTTTTGTATTATTAACGGTTGAAATCCGGGGGAGCACGATTGATGAATAATTCGAAGAGGAATTTAAAATGTGGTTCGTTTACTCGTGTCTGGTAAAAGAGCCTGGAATGGCAATCCAACCTGTTTGTATTAGCGTAGCTTAGAATTAAAAGATAAGATGACATGAACACGAGTGTTTTTTTTCA
>NZ_QJPL01000014.1:0-20013 GCF_003204205.1 Sanguibacteroides justesenii | reverse complement strand
TCCGGGACGTGACGCAAGCCAGCGCAATACTCCAGGTACTCCGTCACCGTCAAATCCGGGTGCAAGGGCGGCGTCTGGGGCAAAAAGCCGATATGCCGTTTCGCCTCTACAGGGTTCTCCCGGATACTCACGCCCTTGATATACACATTACCTTCCGTCGGACGCAAGACACCGCACATGATATTCATCGTGGTCGATTTGCCGGCCCCGTTGGAGCCGAGCAAACCGTAAATACCGTTCCGGGTAATCTCGAAATTGATGTCCCGGATCGCCCACTGGATCGTGTAACGATGGGATAAATTCTCAACTTTTACGATCGATTCTTCCATACAATATGATTTAAATAAACGAACATCCATTTAATAAGCATCACCGCCATACACGTCATGCAGTTCCATTGCCGACACGACCTTCCCCTCTACATCGAATTCCGATAATAATGTCTTAGGCAGTTGGAAATTGTTACGATTAAACTCGTAAATAAAGAACTTCCCGTTTTCGAGCCCGACCATCAGTTTGTTATAATCGTAATACCCCTGATAAGTGATATACCCGATATAAGTTACTTTGGAATCGAACTGATGAAAAAGATGATCCGCATTGTTTCGCCCCCGGTCTACATAACGGACCTCGTTTCCTTTCGTATATACCACGACATCCCGAGGTCCATAATTGGAAACAGTGGTTAAAAACAACGAACTTTTATCCAAATTTCCACCGGGGAAGGGCCAAACCCTTATTCCGCTAACCTCTTTACACACATTCGTACTCGAAAGGGCAAAATCCCCCATATAGGTTTTTCCGTCAGGGTCATTATAAAAGATCGTATAATCTCTGGAGCGAGACAGATACAATACCTCCGACCCTTCCGGCATTCCCCAAACCGGAGGCAAATTATCCTTATTACCGCCCCCCTTGGTCACCGGCTCGATCGTATTTATTTCGAAAGACCGGAAGGGATTATACAGGTACTTATACCGAAACCCGTTTATCAATACGCGTCTGTTTTTTTCATCGTAACAGGGAACAGGTTGTTTATTACTTGCAGCGTGACCGAAAGTCGACACCTTATATCCCTTGTTATCCACGCTATAAGGTTCCGAGATAAACTTTCCTCCCAAATAATTTTCAGACATAATTCTCCGGAAAATTCTTCCGTCGCGAGTAGTGATATAAGTATAATTATCGCAATCGTGCCGATCCACCACATGTAGGTTTTCAGGCGGACCATCCAAAAACTCATCCTTTAGCTCGCTTACTTTAGCCATGTTTTCGTTGTTGATTACATAAGCCACCTGATCTGTCAAAATCGTCATGGAGCCGAGACTACCGACATTTTTGGCCAACGATTTGGCCAAAGTAATGGGTTTTCCGGGAATATCGTTCCCGTTTACCGTTTTGTAAACATCCCTGTCGGCAAGCCGGAAAACCGCCACGACAGTCACTCCATCGGGAGCATATGCCGATCGGCGTATCACATGGGACAACCTCGATTGATCGCCCTTCTCCGATAAAATCAACAGATCGTAACGTCTGAATCGAGAATTTATCGTTACGACAAACCGTGCCATAAAAGCAATCCCGGTCGCTTTGTCTATGATACTGAAAGTACCCGTGTGTCCGCTCTCGAACGGATTTTCCGATCCGAGAATTTTCACTACCGAATCGGTCAATATTTTAAAATTCGCCTCTCTACCGAACACGACACCCCTCAATTTCCATTCATAACGCACGTTCGCTTCTCGTAAAGCGGAATCCGCATCCCATGTAAAAAAATCACGCCCGTTGAATCTGGCCGTATCACCTTCATTACACGTTACCCGAAGAGGGGTCGTACTTACATCAACAAGCCATGTCGGGGCATGTAGATCTTTATAGTCGTAATTTCCCTCGTCTTCAAAACATCCTGGAAACAAGCACAATAACAGGACGCAACCGAATAATATACTATTTTTCATACAATTCATTTTTAAAGTGGTACACTCATTAAAGTCCCGTTATCTTCGGTAATAGCAGGATTTTGCTCGTTCAACCACTGTTTAAACAACATGGCCAAACGGATAGCCCGATCGGGATGATCTTTGATTAAATCTGCACTCATCTCCAATTTTTTATCCGCATGATCTAAAAACAGTTTATACTTTTTCTGCGAATAAGTTCCCAATAGATTGATTTCTACCTCTTGCGTCCACCAATCCGGTTTAACGGCTGCAGCCTTTATGATTATCTTCGCCCTTCTCCGTTCTAACTGTCCTAAAAGTACTTTATCCGTAGGAACCAATTCCACGACAAGCCTTACCCCGTCGGGAAGCTCATCCAATCGATCGCTTCGAAGCAATTTGACTCGAATGGTATCTAAAATTTCAGTTGCATTCTCTCCCGTCGTATTCGCGTGAAAAGTATAAGAGTCATCCAAATCATATTCATCCGGATTAGCCGTTGTCTCCCCGGGAACAACCTTTAACCCGAATTGAATATCGGAGGTTAAAAGCATTCCGGACAAATTTACCGTCAACCCGGCATATATCTCTTGAGTCCCCGAGGGGTAAAAGAAAAAGGAAAGCTCGGTTGAATCTGCTTCAGCCGTTCCCGGGTATACCTCGTTGACATAAAATTTTTGAAAATAGATTTCATGTATACCCTGGAACAGTATCGTTTCCTGTTCGCTACAAGCATAAAACCCGATAGCTATAGACAGGAATAGGCTAAACAAATGCTTTTTCATAATTCATTTTATTAAAGGTTTTATAAAATCTGATCATCCGGTATCGGAAACAAATATTCACTCCGGTATAAAGGGCGTATTTCACCTCTTCCGAAATTAACGGATGCATTCAATCGCTTGTACAGATAAAAAAGTTGTCCTTCCGAAATCCACTCCCGGCGAGCATCGTTAATCAACTCTCTAACAAAAGAGTTCCAATCACCTACAACGATCGGCTCCGTACATCCTCTGCTGTTTCGAATCCTCATCAAGATATTTTGGGCTTCCGGAAAATTTCCTTTCCGGGCATAATATTCGGCCATGATATAACGCATTTCCGTGGAACGAATCACGGGCATAATCGTAATATTTTTATCCCGAACCTCTTCGTTATCGCTTATATACCATTTACCCGATACGGGAAAACGACTATCCCCATAAGGATAAAATATCATATACGACGAACGGTAATCTATATCGAACTCGTTTGTCAAACCGTCAGAAGTATAAAACGTCTTTTGCGTTTCGAGATCCACGATCAACCAAGTAATGGAGGTATTATTTTTCCAGAAACAATTACGCATATTATAATCTTCGTAAGCCTTTTCATTATTAACGGCAAAAATCAGGTTGGAAACCACCTTTATGTCTTTTTTTGCTTCGAAATTTTCAGTCTCCATAACTCCACGATAATCGTCTATAGAGAAGAACTCATAAATAGAACCCCTTATTTCGAAAGCATACTCCATCACCTCTTTCGCCGCCTCGAAAGCCTCCTCCTCCTTGCCGGCATATTGATATACCCGGGCTAAAAGTGCGGTGATCGCATAATAACTTAACCGATACCCCCGCCCTTTGAAAAAAGACTCCACTGTAGGATCGTTATATCCCGGCAAAACCGAATCAAAGTCATTATAGAAACGCCCCTTTCCTGAAGCACTAACCCCTTTTCCCAAATCTGAAGTATCGAACTCCACTACCAAATCACGAGCTCGTTTCAAATCCGCGATCACTTTTTCCAAAAACGGCTCCACCCCGATACGAGAGGCATGAAAGTCGGGATAACTCTCCACGTAAGGGACATAAACCTTTTTATCATCGTTTACCGGGGCAGGAGCGAACAAACGCAACAGATCGAAATGCATTAACGCCCTGCAGGCATACGCTTCTCCGAGAATCATCTTCCGCTCCATCTCTCCCTTTGCAAACAGATCCGAAGGAGCAGATTCTGTATTTTGGATCAAACAATTGGCGTTGGCTATAATATTAAACGCCGATTTCCAGATATTCTTTATCACCGGGAGCAAGTAGACATTGTTGTAATCAAAAACATCAGCAGCAAGATATTTTTGAGTGAAAACAAACTGTTCCATCGACTCCAAATTATACTGTTGTGAAATACAATCCACCACACCGAACCCAAGCTCCCCGCCATATAGGCTTGTAGAAGCCATCGATTTATACAACCCGTTCAGTACGGTCCGGTAACCGTCTCCCGTACGGAATAATTGATCTTCCGTCGTTTGTCCTTCCGGTTGAAGATTCAACCAATCTTCGCAAGAGGCGAAGAACAGAGAAGACAAAAGCATTAGCATAATAATATAGATTTTCATAACATTGTTTTTTAAATTAAAAACCCACATTCACCGTGAAACTATAATTCCTCGCGTAAGGATAACTCGTCCCGCGCTCCTCCTTTACCGTCGACCAACGGCATATATCATTGGCGTTAAACCGGATGCCCAAAGAGATCAACCGGATCTTTTTAATCATCTCCCGGTCGAAATCATATCCCATGGATAGACTCGAGAAATTCAAAAAATCGTAATTCTGTACAAAACGGGTGGTCGGCTTGGTCTTTGTCATATTCCGGATATCATAAAAAGGCGCAATATCCCCTGCTTTGATCCACCTCTTCGAAAGTACTCGCCGATCCACGTTTGAACCATCGATATCTGCATTTTCCACTTTATTTAACAACGTCGAATTATAGGTTTGTCCACCCCACTGGTACAAGAAAGAAGCATTCAAGTAAAACCCTCGAAATCCCACGTTTATCCCGAAACTTCCCTGAGCATCGGGAAGCCGGTCTCCTACCACGACCTGATCGTTTGCATCCCAAGTGTAGGTAGTCGTTCCTCCCTTTTTAATAAATTTCTCTTTTCCATTCGCCGGATCGATTCCCGCCGAACGAACGGCATAAATCGCCGTGGTGGAAGCCCCCTCGTAATACATGATCAAAGGCATGGTCGCGAGCTCTGCGTATTCAGGTCTATTGGCATTATAATTTTCAAGTACCCGTCTATTATACTCTTTAGAAGCTTCACCAAGCTCTACGATCTCGTTTCTATTGGAAGCTAAATTGGCATTTACCACCACATTCAAGTTTCTATCCTGATAGACCGTAGCATGCATGTTAATCTCAAATCCCTTGTTAAGTACCGATCCGCTATTCGATTTATAGGTGCCGAAACCGGATGAAGTCTGAATTGACACTTCATCGATCAAATCTTCTGTTTTTTTACGGTAATAACTGGCAGACAAATAGAATCTGTTATTAAAAAAGCCTATCGATATTCCGGCATCCAGCATTTTCGTCGTCTCCCAGGTTAACTCGGGATTACCGAGGTATACCAACGAATTGGCCGGCCCCGTGTAATACCAGTTATCTTCACTCGATCGAAAGGTGGTAATTGCTGCATAAGCAGGGAAATTCACTTTACCCGTACTTCCGTACGAACCACGAACCCGTAACGTGTTGATCAACCAATGGTCCTTTAACCAACTGTAATTATGAAAATTAATTCCGGCACCGAAAGACCAGAAGGGAGCAAATCGCTTATCCGAACCGAACTGAGAAGAGCCGTCCAAACGGTAAGAAGCATCCAACAAATAGACATCATTGTAGGAGTAATTCACCGAAGCCAAAAAGCCAATCAATCGACTTTCCGTGGAAGAGATATTTGATTTATTCGGCTGATCGGCCGCATCGGACGGTTTGTTCAAGTTTCCTATCATAAAACCTCTAAACTGCATACTCGTAAATTCTGAATAAGACTCTCTGGCATTGATACCCGTCGTAGCATTAATAAAATGTTTTCCAATTTTTCGGTTCAAATAAAACATCGCGTTCACATTCCAATTGTACCCGTTGGAAAGAGATCGAAACAGGCTTCCCCGCTCTTTTTCCGGTTGATTCTGAAAAGAAACATCCTGAGGATCCGTAAAAGATTCGTTTATTGAATTGGTCTTGGTGATACTAAATTGTCCTTTAAAATAGAATCCGTGCGCCATAAATAGGTTGATACTCAGATTATCGGTAATATCGTTGGAACGAACCCTACCGCTGTAACTCTTCAAATGTTCGACCGGCCACAACGGATTTTTTTCCGAACGTAACCTTATTCCCTGTAGTTCTTTTACCAACTCTCCGGTATCATCATAAATCTCATAATAAGGCAATAATTTCGCGTAAGTACTGAAACTGCCGTAAGGAGAATCTTCGGAACGGGTCGAACTATACGAAACATCGTTTCGAATCTGCAACCACTCTTTATTTCGAAAATCTAATGTCAGACCAGCTCCGGCTCTGGTTCTGTGAGAACCGATCATAACCCCTTTGTTGCTGTCGTAATTGAAGTTTACACCGTATCGCATACTCTTTTCACCTCCCTCAATACTTATACTATGCTTGTGGTTGAATACATTCCGCAAAGGTTGAGCCAGCCAATCCGTATCCACACCCTTTAAAATTCGTTGTAATATCGTGTTATACTCGATATCTCTCATCGGTTGTAAATCGGGATCATCTTCCGTGTATTTTCCCATCAACCGTTCGATCTCCAACTTTTCAGCCGCATTACAAAGGTTATAATCCGACAAATCGGGTAATTCAACTCCTCCGTTAAAACTATAATTCACGCGCATTTCTCCCATTTGAGGAGCCACCGTGGTTACGACCACTACCCCGTTGGCTGCCCGGGAACCGTACATGGCCGTGGCGGCAGCATCTTTTAAAATCGTAATACTCTCAATACGGTTCATATCCATATCGTAAATCTTCTCCACGTTTGCCTCGAAACCGTCCAAGATAAAAATCGGCAAATTCGGATTATCCTTCAAATTGGTTCGTTGCGTCCGTTTGGCATTCTCCACGTCCAACCCCTTCGTCATGGCAATACTGGACTCTCCGCGAATGTTAAATTCGGGTAAAGCATTCGGATCGGATCCCCAGATGGAATTTTCCCGGATACGGAAGGAAGGATCAAAAAACTGAAGAGCCGCAACCACATTTTTATTATTAGCCTTTAACAACTGATCTTTGGTTATTGTCACTGCATTCCCCGTAAAACTCTCTTTCCTGATATTCGCGTAACCGGTCACGACAACTTCGTCGACCTGCTTCACATCCTCCTTCATAACCACGTCGATCGTGTCTTTTCCGACATATTTAATCTCCCGGGGTTCCATACCGATAAATGTAAAAATCAAAAAGATTTTCTCCACGCTGGGTAGATCTAAGGTATACTTCCCATCCGTATCCGTGGCTGTTCCCAAAGTAGTTCCTTTCAACAATACGGTCACCCCGGGAATAGGACTCCCTTTTTTATCCGTTACCTTTCCCTGTACCCGGATTTTTTTCACTTTCTCCACAGGATTTTTAGAGTCCCGGCTAAACACGATAATTTGATTTCCGGATATCTCATAAGTGTATTTCGTTCCCGAAAACACCTTGTCCAACACCTTCTCTACCGTCTCGTTCGTTACCGAAATAGAGATTTCTGCTATAGACCTCTCCTGCTCGTCATTGTAAAAAAAATTGTAGGAGGTTTGTTTCTCTATCTCTTGAATCAACACGGAAAGAGATACTTTTTTCAGGTTTAAAGTCACCCGCTGGGGTTCTACCGGACAACCTTCTGCCGACAGGTATAACGAATTTACCCCTAAAAAAGTCAATAAAAATAGCTTACAGATAAATTTTATCGACACGAACAAAAAACATCGCTTTTTTTTCATAGCTTTGTAATGTTAAGTTAATAATAAATGAATAGCTTAACGTCGGGAGTATCCGATCGTGTTGGAGGCACAGGTGATACTCCTTTTGTTATTTTGTCAAAATAATTCGGTCTTTCTCTATAATATAATCGATATTTAAATTTTTACACACCGAGTAAACGACGACCTGTATATCATCACTTCGTTCGAATATTCCTCTAAACGATTGATTAAAAACGATTCCCGTTTCATTCACGATACGTATCCCATACCAGCGTTCCAATTTCCGCACCAGCTCGTCGAAGGGTTCGTCATCGATAACAAGCATACCGTCTTTCCATCTCACTTTATCTACCGCTTTCACTTCCGCGATCTCCATTCTCCCGTTACACGTATCAAACAGGAACTGTTGATCGGGACGAATCATGAAGGTGCGTTCTCCGGCATATACCTTTACACTTCCCTCCACGAGAGTAACGCTCACCCGGCCATGATCTCCGTATGTATTCACCTCGAAAGAGGTTCCCAATACCTCGGTTTTTATCTCCCGGGCAACGGCAATAAAAGGACGGGATGAATCTTCCGCCACCTCAAAATAGACATTTCCCCTAACTTCAACCTCTCTTTTATCTTTCCCGAAACAGACCGGATAACGAATCGAGCTTTCGGAATTGATCCACGCTTTGGTCCCATCGGACAATTGAACGGTAAAACGTTCTCCCGAGGGTACGGTAATCTCATTGTAAATTTTTTCAAAATATACCGCCTCTTCCAAGAGATCACTTACCCCGTACACGATTTCCCGGCGATTGATCTTATGAAGCCGAACGGATTCCTTTATCTCTCCCGGCAAGGAGAGCGTATCCCGAGTCACACTTATTTTTCGCCCGTCAGATAAGGTTAAAACGATCTCTGTAGCCTGACGTATTTCCAAATCGTTTTCCGATAAAGTTATCTCTTCGGGCATCCGGGGCCATCCGACCAAAACCATAGCGATCAATCCGACTGCAGCAACCGAGGCTACACGCCACAACCATCCCGCACGACGTTCCGACCTTTGGGATTTCATAAATCGACAATACTCTTTTAACCCGTCGTTGAAGCATTCCCGGTCCACTTCTATCCTCGAAGTCAGATGCCATACTTTTTTAAATTTCTCGAAGTAAATCCGGTTCTTCTCTCGCTTTATCCAGTTCAAAAAATAAACGACCTCTTCCCGGCTTGCACGCTCCATTAAGATACAAACTAATATCTCATCTATATCAAAGTTTTCTGTATTTATCTTTTCTGTCTTCATATCTTAAAGACAGTTGAAAATAGTTTTAGTCCCAACAAAAGATTTAAAAAAATAAAATAATCTGCAACAGATAATCCAACTTTTCCCGCAATCGACTCAACGCGATGGAGATATGACGTTTTACCGTTTTCTCGGAAATAATTAATTTTTCGGCAATTTCCCTGTTTTTTAATCCCTCGATCTTACTTAAGGTAAAAACTTCTCTACATTTCTCCGGCAACGTCGCCACGACTTCCCGTACGGCCTTTTCGATATCAGAGCGACGCAATAACACTTCTGCTTCCGGTAGCTGGATAACCGTGGAGTAATAAACATCCGCAGAGTGCTCCTGCTCATACTTTTGAATATTCCTTTTATGAGCCAATGTATTTAAACTTCGATTATAAACCGATTTAAAAAGATAAGTCTTAACCGAAAAAACGATGGAGAGAGATTCCCGTCCTTCCCAAATTTTATAAAATACTTGCTGAACGACATCCCGAGCCGCTTCCCTATCTTGCAACAGCCTAAAAGCATAATCCAATAACGAATCGTAATACATGGTGTAAATATACACGAAAGCGGAAACTTTTCCCGATTTTAACAGATTCAGTAATTCACTGTCGTCCGAATAATTTTTAACCGTATATATCCCCATATAAACTCCTGTAACATAACCGCTATTTCACACCCGTCCGTAATTTCTTCAAAAGATTTAATTAGAACTGAGAAGTCAAAAATAAATATATATTATAAATATACAAAGATTATCACTAAAAACTCCAATATTAACTCACAAAGATGTAATACAACCGTATATTCATTACTACCGTTTATCATGTACATCGTAAATAATCCCACGCAATAACTACACTCGACTATTTTACAAAAAAATCCGGTCGAAATTCAACCGGATTATCATACTACCAATCATTCAGGTTATCAAAACCTATCGTTTTTCTTTCCGAACCCACTTTACCGCATCGGCATAAATCACTTGTTCTTTATCTGCCCCCCGATCACTTAAAACGACCCGATTCTCCCCTGCACTCAAATTAAACTCTCCTAAAGAAAACCATCCCGTCTCTTCCTGCATATTGGTTCGTAAAACAATGTTCTGATTCCCGTCCCGACTCGATAACTCGTAGTATTGAGCAGCCTCTCCCGTGTAACGCACCTGACGGTACCCGATATAAACCCCAACCTCATATATTCCATCCTCGGGTAA
This sequence comes from Sanguibacteroides justesenii, assembly GCF_003204205.1. Taxonomy (NCBI): domain Bacteria; kingdom Pseudomonadati; phylum Bacteroidota; class Bacteroidia; order Bacteroidales; family Porphyromonadaceae; genus Sanguibacteroides; species Sanguibacteroides justesenii. The sequence goes on along the minus strand of NZ_QJPL01000014.1, from coordinate 9,810 downwards.
ATCAACTCTCCACTCGGCTTTACAGCTTCCGTTTCCCGCCTTTTTATAAACCGAACTCCGGATCACCTCACCATACATCCGAGTCCCCATACAATAGGTCCAACGAAGCGGTAACTTACTTTTAACAGCCATCAACACTTCATCCGCGTAAACGTATTTTCTTTCCTCCTCTTCAGGAGAGGTAAATTCCCTACGCCGTTTATCCGGTTCTATCAAACGGAATCCCGGATCTTCGTTATCCACGATAAGTTCATTGGAATCCGGCTGAAAAAGGCGTATATCAATATCGGAAACACCACAAGCAGTATCCGTAACTTCCGTAACATCCGTAAACAACAACAATTCATCATAACCCGCCGGAAAGTTGCGGGATAAATTCAAATTCAGGGAATACACGGGTAGAAAATCCACCACGTTTTTAATCTCCTTACAACTTCCGGCCGAAATACGATAACAATAATCAACGCCTTTATTTTCCCTGTCTGAAATAGTCAAACGTATAATTCCATCTGTGGTACTCGTGTTAAATATCTTAAACCGTACGCGATATTTTTCTTCTCCGTCAACGAGTATTTTATCCTTTCCGACATCTTTTACCAGATAGGAAGGAATCCCGCATTGTCGGTACCAATCCGGCAGTACCCCTATCAAGTCAATTCCCAACTCGGATTTCATTTCGTCGCATAACGTTTCCAAAGCAAACTCCTGAAAAATATGCCTTGTTTCAAACCTTGCCAAAAAATCGTAAAATCGCTCCAAAGGAACTCTTAACGCAATGTAATCTATCAAATAGTCCACTTTCAATTGAATAATCATTTCCAATACCTCTCTTGAAAGAGATTCGTCACGTAAAGCCTCTTCAAAACTACACTTCTCTAAATAACGAGTAGCTCTAAGCGCTGCTTCATTCCCGGAAAAATTAGCTCTTACAGCCTTTTTCCTATTGGACATGGTGAATAACACTCTATCTATCACCGGGAATTCCGTTGAAAAAGCAGCATGGAGGTAATTGAGAAACAGAGGAGATACCCATTGCCTGTTCATCACGATTTTTTGTCTCCCACCCCAAGGGAAAAACGTCATAAAAATATTTTTATCCCTGTAATAAGCCAAGGGGTGTTTTAAACTCGACTGCAATAAATCCAAAAAATACTCCCCGTTGGTTTTGTCCTCTATCGCCCCGATAAATTCCCGCCTGTGGCTGTCCATCATCATCACGGAACGTTCGACATACATTACTTGATTGGTCACCCATCTTTCCGGAAACATCACGATTTCCGGCTGAACGAACTCACTTCCGATTTTCCAATTACGATCCTCCGTCCCGAGAGAAACAGGCGTCTCTAACAATACAAATCTATGAAAGGGATAGAAAGGGAATTTATTCTCTTGCTCCTTTATCGCTTTCCGCAACATCTCTTCCGGCATCCCCTCGTACAAAGACATCACATGATCATGTCCCTTAAAATAATAAAGCTCGAAATTAACGGAGTCCACTTTTAACGTTTTGCTCTCGTAAGTACCCATGCTCAACGTCAACCCCGTCAAACACTGCTTATTTCGGAAATATACCGTATCCCCTTTCCGTCGTGATTCACCCTGAGAAATCACGGTTCGTTTTCCTGAATCCGCAACCCGTAAACGAAAATCCGTAAAATCTTTCGAAGACACGTAAACAGATGACAAATTCACGGGTGGAACGGCTACCGGATACCATATCGTCTCCGGGGTCAATAAGGTATAACGATCCCCGATGAAAGCATAGCGCTTCCCAAAACGCAACGGACAATTCCGCCACGTTCTTTTCCAATACGCTTCCTTTTCCACGTCTAAATAACATACCCGTTCATCTATTTTTCCCCTGTATTCCAAATAAAAAAATACAGTGTCCCCACTCCCTAACGGGTAATCGACCATCACAACCTGATTCTCCCGACTGAACTTGACTGCCCCTCCCTTTTTATCCGAAAAACGGGTAATATCCAACCCCGGATTCAAATACAAGGTAACACGCGAAACGGACTTATTTCCGCAGTTTACCACGGACAATCCGCTACAGGCTTCTATCCTGTTACCTGTCTGCTCTACCTGTAAATCATGCCGGACGACACGAATAAAACGCTCCTTACCGTACTTTTTCCCCGTCTCTAAATAACGATCTCGGACCCGATTCGTCTCTTTGTAAGGATACAAATAAAAAATCCCGCACAATATACCAAACAACACCACCCCTCTCCCTATCGCTACAACTCCTACACGGTCTCCAGTCCGATTCGGCAATCGTCTTTCCTTTCCAACAGCCCACAAACATAGGCCGATACCCCACAACAGGAACACAAAGCGATGCAACAGGTAATTCCCCAACCCGACATGCCCGACTACATCAGAAAACACGTTCGGTAAATCCGTTGCTATAAAATCTAAAATCCCGTATGCCACTCCAGGAAGCCACCAGTAGGTCGCGATCAAAAAAAGAGTCAGCACCGACAAGGCAACTCCCTGCTTCCTGAATAAACCGGTAATACCCATCGATAAACCGGTACAAAATACCAAAGCCGGAAACGAAAGCGTCAACCAATAAAACAAGTACGCCCATCCCCCAAAAGGAGAATCGCTACCGAACAGATTCAACATGAATACCGTCATTATCGAAACGAACTGTACTACCACAACCGTCATTACCACACCGATCGCCTTCCCGCACAAATATTCCGCATTACCAACCGGACGTACCCTTATTGCTTCCAAGCTATCCGCCTGCCTCTCCGACGCCCTCCATTCACACACGGAAAACAGAACCAGAAACGATTGAAAAACACTTACAAGATACGCGTTTACAAAAGGCATGGAAGAAGGTAAGGCCAACATAAACCAAAGGCTTGCAAGATCACCTTGAAATACATATTGACAACAAAAAACAAGTACCCACAGTGAAAATGCCACTAACCGGAATACCCGGTTACGCCAAAGTAAACGGTACTCCTGCCAAGCGATACATACAATCGTTCGATTTTTCATATCATTTTCCTTTTATACCACTGATAATAACCTCTTTATACAAACGCCACAGCTCATCGTTCCCGATAGGCGTTCCCATCAAAACAACTTCTTTCTTTTCATTCAACAAAAACGTCTTAAACTGGTAACTATCAGGAAACTTATTCAATTTTCCCATCATCCCTTTCTTATCGAAAAAAATGGGATATCTAAAATTATTTTGCTTAGACAGAATAACAACCTGCTTGGGATTTTCTACATGCGCGACAAACAAAAATGCAAGAGAATCCGAATAGGCCCGAGTCTCTGTTATCTTTTTGTACCACTCGTACAATTGAAGCCTGCACTCCGAACACTCGTTCGAATCCACGTATACTAAAATAGAATAGCATTTATTTAATAAATCATTACACGTTGTATCTTCACCTAAAAATTTCGCTTCCAACGTGGTGGGAAAGGCAATCTTTTTTCCCCTCCATTCTTTCTGTATATTTTTCTCCATTCTCTTTTCGTCGCTCTGGCAAGAAAAAAACAGACTCGTTAGAATCCATATGACAATAATTCTCATCGCGTTTATTATTTAAAAAACAGTCTTAGTAATCCATTCTTTGTCTTTACAACAAAAGGAACCGTGGGAGTAATACCATTCAGTCTCAAGGTTGTCAGATAACTCCGCGGATAGTAAGGTTTATTACCATGATGTAAAAATTGAGCCTCGATCTCCTTATACTCGCTCAAATCGGCAATAGCCTGACCGCTATCGAGTAAATCCGGTAACCCCTCAAACGCTTTTGTATCGTATATTCCAAAAGGATATGAAGCAACAAGAACTGCTTTTTCCCGTAAGAACTGCATCTGGGCATAAGCCGGAATCCTCTGATAAGCCATACATTGGAAAGCTTCTGTTTCAACCAACCTATTTTCCTCCGGATTACGCCTCGAGGGCATCTCTATACTTCCGAATCCCGTCTGATCCGATTTATGTTTCCAAACGGTCTCTTGTCTGCACGAGTGAACATACACGTCTCCTTCCTCGTTATAGGCCAACTCTATCTGCATTTTTGTCGAAAAAGGGGCATAGGTTCTCGTTAAATTAGCCAATCGATAAAAATGATAGTCTAAGTAATCGATCTCGATTCTTCTTAACCTAAAATCGTCCCTATCGATATACAAAACTCCCTTACAGAAAATTTTTATATCCTGAGGATAATATTTTTCCCGCGTGGAAAACACGAATTTATAGCAATTACTATCCGATTCAATCGGTTGTATATCATAATATTTCAACTTAGAAAACAACGGGCCCCACAAAAAGACGGCGCGCAAGGCCGAAAAAATCTTTTTACTTTCGGCATTGTAAGACGACTCAATATACGGAGTCCTCAATGTATCCGAGCGGTCAGGAAGCAGATTAAAACTCCTTGCCGAATAGACGGGAATAAATTCGAATTTATAGTCCAAATCCCACTTCTCTTTTTGCTTCACATGTCCCGACGTTAAAAAAAAACCGAATTCCCGTCTGTATTCCACAGCCTTGGTAAAACAGGTCGTTATTTTCGCGTACTGGGCTTTCCCGTAAAAATTCATATTATTTCGGGCAGAAACAGGCTGTAATTCCTTCATTACCTTTTCCAATAAATCGGCACTCTTTATTCCCACGACGTTCACTTCCTGTAAAAACTCCATTTTCATGGAGAGTGCCAATCGTTCCATCGACACCAAATCCCGCACGGCAACGATAGAATCTTTATAACCCAAATACGAAAATTGTATGGAATCCTGCAAAGAAATGTCTCCGGTTGAGAAACAACAATACCCCTTCTCGTCTGTTGTCGTAACAAGATAATGTCTATTCGGGTTAACGACATACACCCCGAACAAGGGTTCTGAAGAAGTATTCGTTACCTGTACTCTTAAAGAATCAGGAAGCGATTCGGCATGTAAAACACAAACACAACACTCGAATACAAACCACAGCAACGACCTTAAAACGTTTATTTTTAATCTCATAACTTAAAACGATAAATGATAAACTTCTCATTTGCGTAATCCGGTTTAACACCGGCGTAATACCAGGGAGCGATATACCCGATAACTTCAAATCCACGCGGGACATTGAAATCAGCGACAAGACAGCGATTCCGGTATACCTGCAAACCATCTTCAAAAGGAGCCTTTTGTTTCTGATAACCTCGAAACAAAACATTTGTTTGCGGAATCCATTTTAAATACCGATAGTAGCCATAATTTTGACGACACGCGCTAAAATGGATATCACTATCCTCAAAGGTTCGAAATTCCGGATAAGCTGTATCCATCTCCACCCCGCTGTTACCAAACGAAATCACCGTAGAATCCTTCATATTCATACGATAAACAAGAGTATCTACTTCAAAAGAAAAGAATAAACTATCTCGATACAGGTCGAACAATAAATATTTAAAATTCGAAAGATACCGATAGCGTTTATACACGGGTGGATAATTACATAATAACTGTTCTATCATCCCGTTTTTTAAAGAGAGTTTTGCCAAATTAAAGCTTTCCGAATAGTATTGCGGAGTATGCCCTTCCCCGTAAGCATTGAATTTAACGTGTTCGGTTACTACCGGAAAAAACAGGTACTCGTCATAGGCAACTATTTTATTTTTTCCATACTCAACCTCATAGATGTTCGGATTATTGGGATCGGGGTGTTCAAATTTACTGCTATCGATAAACTCTCCATCCCAACGAATAAAAAATTTTGAATCCACATTCAGATTACTATCTATAAGATAAATAAACCATTGCTTATCCAAAATAATAAAACGATCCCGCTCTGTTGTTGTCATCTGGTTTAAACCGGGTATTTCATTTTCTCCTCTCCCGAAACCCAATGCAGAACGAATGTATACCCCCTCTTTATCATAAACCAAAACAGACGACAAAACCCGATCTACAAAATAAAGAGTATCGTTTTTTATTAAAAAATCACCTTCCATCGATGCCTGCTTTGCACTAAAATACAACGTATCCAAAAGCAACGACGTATGATATGAGATATTTTTGCGGGAATAATTTTCAACAATATCGTAAGCAATTTTGTTTTTTCCTTCTGGAATTTGAACGCGTTCACACCCGATTCCAAGGAGCAACAACATCAAAATACACGAGTTTTTCATATTTTCTTTCCGTTGAGAAGGCATTAAAAGCTTAGAGTATATTCCACCCAAGCTTTTAATCGCCTCCCTTGTTTATTACCGACAATTCGCATTATAGGTTGAACAATTTATACTCGTTGTTCCCTTATAACAATTAGCCCTTAACGAAACGGCATTTCCCCCGTAACAATTTTTACCTCCACCGCTATCATTTTTACAACGACAATAAAAATACCCGGCTTCCCAATAATCATTTGCTCCATCACCAGAGTCGTCTCTTAAGGTTATTTTTAAATTAGTCCCGAATGAAGATATTTCTTGGGTTACACATCCTATATAAGAAACAACCAAAGTTGATCCGGGAGGTACATTAAGAGAAAATCTTCCGTTCATATCCGTTACAGTACCTGTGGCAGTTCCTTTAATCATTACATTAGCCCCAATAATAGGTTGATTTGAAGAATCTACAACCGTTCCTGAAACAGTCTGTTGTTGAGCAAAAACGACAATAGTACTTACAATGACGATCAGTATAACAAAAACACCTTTTTTTCCAAAAAATACTTTTTTCATACGTTTAAGATTTAGTGTGAAACAATAAAATAAAAAACTCTCGGTACCTTAATAATTTGCCTCCTTTCTTAATAGTACACTGGTTAAACTTCAATATCTATGACAACTTTTAATAAAGACACAACAAACCTTATCTCAGGATGAGTCGTTTTAGAAATATTAATTTTATTTGTTTTTTGTTTATTTTACAATATATGCATAAATATTCTTTATCGTATTATAAGTTATTCTTAAAATAATACTTATAGTACTCCATGTATTTTCCGTTTAAAACTAAAATTTTCATTCATTTGTTCTAAACACAAAGAGAGGTCATCCGTTTCCGGACAACCTCTCCATTAACACAACACTACATTGGATGTTGTAGTCACACACTACAAATTTCCCCTCGGTTTATAAAAATCTAACAAGAATTCTTTTAAAATCACCGTCGTTTTCCAAAAAACGATCCGGTAAACGAACGGTGAATAAATAAATCATCATTTTAGAATTACCGCCCTCTTCTCCTGATCCATATAAATATAGTTATGAAAAGTAAAATAGCAGGCAATATTCCCATGAAGATAATTTTCGTGATGTACATACCGGTCTCGCTCGGGTAAACTTTATTATCCGGCGGTGTCTGGCGACGTACATCGATAGGCACTTCCTCGTTCGATAACCAGAAGAAGGCCCCTTGTATAATCGAGTAGTTAGAAGCCCTGATACCTTTTCGGCTGATTCCCAATTCCCCGTTACTGATACAATCGGCATCGCCAAATATCATGACGCGTTGCTCCTTGTCCCCTATCTTCCGCGATAAAGCCAAGGCCGTCACGAACGTTTTCTGTATCTCCCCACTCGACGGGTTGAAACGGGCCGTGTCATCAACGAAATTAGTCGTCTGCAACTCGTTCCAGCAATCGATCGTGTCGCTCACGAACAAAGGGGTTACATCGAAACCCTTGTCCGTCACGTAATCCAAACCCGAACAACCGGGCATCGTGGCCACGTACTCCCGGCGCCTCATCGTGTTATAGATATAAGAGAAGTCCGCCGCCTCCCGCGTCGGACGAGCAACGATCAAATCAGACTGGAAATTCTCCGTCGGGCGAACAAGAGTTCCAGGAATGAAACGAACGCCGAACGGTTCTACCAAAACATTCGTCACGTCACACCGTTTCGGCTCTCCGGCGATCAGCAAGTTTCCCCCCCGGGCGATGTACTTGTCCAGGTTCACTTGTTCTTCAGCCGTCAACGGTTGACGCGTCTCGGCGATAACCAGAATGTTCACGTCTGCAGGTACCTCCTTGTCGAGCGTCACGCTCTCGAAATCGAAGCCCTGGTTGATCAACGAGTAACGGAAAGGCTTGTCTCGCGTGAACATGCTGTAATCGCGATCCCCTTCCCGCTCCGTGTTACGCTCCCCGTGACCCGTCAAAAAGCCCACCTTCGGCAACTTCATCACGATACGTTTGAAAGCGGCCGAGATCTCCGACTCCCCGGGAAAAATTGTTAAATCATCAAATACCCGCAAGAAGGTCTTTTGACCGTTCTCCCTCTCCAACAAACGAACGAAACGGTTCATTTCCGGCTTCAGGTCGATCTGTTCGCGAATCTGTTCCGGCTTCAATATCCTGTTTGAATCCAACCGGGTAATCTCGATCATTCTTTTACCCATTTGCTCTAAAGTCATATTAGGGAATCTCTTCTCCAGAGCCTTCATATCTTTTACCGAATCATAATAGAAAACGTATTTCATCGACATATCCGGCTTGAAACGAAGATACTGGCGAAAATTACGTCTATCCCAGTTCCGGTACGAGGGCATACCGATCCAGTAATAACGATCCAAAATATTAACATAAGTCGTCATCTTCAATTTACCGTCCATGCGGGCAACGATATCCTGGCTATTTTGCGTCAACGTGTTCTGCTTCGTCTCCGTGGCATCGTAAAATGACATCAAGGAAGGACGGGAAGAGAGGTAACCGATAAACAGGGCAACGAACCATACTCCGGCATATTTACCGAAGTTCACCGCCCACGAACTCTTCTGCCGACAAGCCTGCAAACGAATAACGCTCATGAACAGGAACAAGCCGATCACGATCAGGAAATAGATCACGTCCTCGGAGCAGATCAAACCGTTAACGAATTCTCCGGCACGGCCGGAAATCGCCAGCCAGAACGTGATATCGCGAACGAAATCAAGATCTTGCCATAAGTCTTTCACGTAAGATAGACCGGCTAAAATCGCCAACGTGCCGACAGCGGCAACGATCTGGTAAGAGGTCAGGCTCGACATGAACAAACCGATCGCCGCGTAAGCGCAAATCAAAAGGTACAAGCCCAACATGCCCGAAAGAATTACCGGAATATCGAAATCTTTTACCGCGAAAGCCGCGTAAATCGAATAAATTGTCAAAATACCGATTAAAACGAGAGCGTACACCATCATCGAGGCGTATTTCCCGAGAATGATCTGCCAGTTCGTCACCGGCGAGGAGTAAAGCAATTTGATCGACCCGCTACCCAGCTCCCGGCTCATCAAGCTCATCGTCAACAAGGGAATGTAAAGGTAAAGGTAAGATTGAACGGCCGTGAACAGACCGCGCATGCCGCTGTAAAGACCGAGGGTCACGTTATAATTACCGTAGCCTAAAGACTCCGAACGAACAAAACCGCTCATCAAGTTGGAAAAGGTCATGCTGCATTGAAAGGTAAAGATGATCAGGATCAACCACGCGATCGGCGAGTAGAACAACGTTTGTAATTCCGTCTTCGCTATTTTGTATATTGTCTTCATTGTAAACGTGTTTTAAAATTACTTCTTTGATAACTCCGCGAATATCGCGTCAAGAGAGCTCTTCTCCTGGTAAACCTCCGTCAATCTCCATCCCCGGGAGACACTCGTCTCAACGAGTCGCTCCGTAACCTCCTGGAAATCCGTGTACTGAAGACGATACTTCATCCCTCCCAGCTCTTCCACTCCACTCACGCCAGGGATAGAACGCAACTCCTCTACCGGCGGGGCGGCGACCAGCGTCACTACCAACGTGTTCGGGATGATGTAATTATCGAACTCGTCCACCGTTCCGGCGAAAACAAGGTTACC
>NZ_QJPL01000013.1:0-41668 GCF_003204205.1 Sanguibacteroides justesenii | reverse complement strand
CCAACCGCTTATTTCGACAGGAATAATGCCCTGGAGGTGATGGATGATTTGGGGTACAAGTACGCGATGACCCAATATATAGAAAGGAAAAGTAGTTATACAATGTCTATGGATAAGGGAAAGGGACATATAGCTGATTTTATTTATGGAGAACGGAATATTTTTGTAGAAAAAGCAACGTATTTTCCTAAAAATAAATCTGTGCTTTTTTATCAAGGACTAAAACACCTTGTAGCTCCAGAGGTTGGAGTTCAGATGTTAACTTTAACGAGAACAAGTTTTATTCGTTATTCCCATCCAGTAGGAATCAATACATTTTGGGCTAACTTTTGGAGTTTAGTACAAGGAGGTAATAAATTTGGTAAGGAATTTGACTACATGAATGAAAATATAATGTATGAAAAAACACGATTAAAATGAAAAGTATAATTAGAACGACTTTATTATTGATAATAATATTGGGAGGATGTAAATACGACACTGCAGAACGGGTAAACAAAGAATTTAATAAAGAGTATCTAAAAATTCGTTCAATGTTTGACAGTTCGCTTGTAACCATATTTCCTTTCTATGTTCATTCTTCATATTCAAGAATTAGAGGATATACTTTGGGTTCATATGAATATTATAGGTTTAACGGAATGATTTTGGAGGTTTCTTACTCGGATTCTCTTGCCCGAGCATTAGCCAATAGTAAATTTAAGATCGCTTATTCTTCACAAGATAGTAATTTGCTGATTGTCGGTAGACTCGGGGAGAGCACTTTGGAACGATATCGGGAATTTGGAAAAAATTATTCTTGGTCGAAAAGTAAAGACTATATACCGGTACCTAATTTTTATGAACATAACTATCCTATTGGAACTCATCCGGGTATTACAGATCCACTAAACAATCGTTTACCGGAGGGATACACGATTTACGTGGTAGACGCCTCGCCCGGGATCTATATCAAAAAAGAGTGGTTGACGGAAGGTTTAGGTCTTCCTCCCGAGTGGAAGAACGGTTATTCCCGGGGCTATGCAATCAGTAGTGATACCACTAAAAATATTATTTACTGGTTAGCGATTTGGTGATTTTATTTGTAAAATAGGGATATAGTTACGGGGGAATGTCTTTTGGGCATTCCCTCGTTTGTTGTTTTATTTGAATTTTGAATATAATGTTTTAAATTTGTTATCGGCGGTAAAGTCCGGGACCGTTTTGACAGCCACCTACACTTACCTGGCCGACGGGACGAAGTTAAGGGTAGCGGACGCGAGCGGTAACGGGTTCTATTACTTGGGTTCTTTGACATACGTTAAAAACAGTGCCGGGATACAGTTAGAAGGTGCGACCACGTCGAGCGGCCGGGTGTTGGTCGCGGCGGGTAGCCGTGTCGGTACCGATATTCGTTACTTCCTGACGGATCACCTCGGTAGCGTCAGGAGTGTCGTTGACCAGACGGGAACCGTGAAGGAGCGAAACGACTACTACCCCTTCGGCACGAGATACAGCCAGTCGGGCGGTAACGTGGATCCCGCCAACCGTCTGAAATACAACGGCAAGGAAGATCAAACCACGGGCAACCTCGATTACCTCGACTACGGTGCCCGGATGTACGACGCCGAGCTGGGACGTTGGTTCAGTGTCGACCCGATGGCCGAAAAGTATTACTCGTTGAGTTCTTATAATTATTGCGCGAATAGTCCGATTTTGTTTATTGATCCTGATGGACAGGCCTTGGATTGGTTTGTTGATGCCGATGGTAGCTTGTATTACGATCCATTTATGAAAAAAGGAGACGAATCGAAGCTTGGAGATTCCTGGAGTTGGTTGGGTGAAAACGGAATGTTCGGAACCCCGGACAGGAATATTTTAAATAAATATTCCAACAAGATATCAAAGAAAGGAATTTCAACAAAAGATTTTTTTATTTCAGGTATAGGGGAATGGCGGAAAGTTGGCTTGCCAACCGCTTATTTCGACAGGAATAATGCCCTGGAGGTGATGGATGATTTGGGGTACAAGTACGCGATGACCCAATACGTGGAAGATAAAACTAGTTATACCATGTATGTAGATAAGGGAAAAGGGCGTATGGCTGACTTTATTTACGGAAAAAGTGATATCCTCGTGGAGAAGGCAACATATATTCCTAAGAATAAATCAGTTTTTGGTTATAAGGGATTAGCTTATATTACTCCTCCTGAATTTAAAAGTTGGCTATTCGTTACAAGTCGAGTAAGTTCTATACGTTATTCTCATCCCGTGGTAATTGAAGCGTCGTGGGCAGGATTTTGGAATTTAGTACAATTTAGCTCAAAATTTGGTAATGAATTTGATTATAGAGATGAAATTGTAAATTATAAAAAACAGGATTAAGATGAAAACTACAATTGGGGTAATTTTCTTATTATTAATAATATTGGGAGGATGTAAATACGATGTAGCGGAACGAGTAAGAAGAGAGTTTAATATGAATTATTTAAAAACATCTTCAATGTTTGACAGTTCGCTTGTATCTATATTTCCATCTTATGTTAATTCTTTACCTGCAAGAATTAAAGGTTACGCGTTACATTCTTTTGAATATTATCGGTTTAACGGCATGGTATTGGAGGTTCCTTACTCGGATTCTCTTGCCCGAGCATTAGCCAATAGTAAATTTAAGATTGCTTATTCTTCACAAGATAGTAATTTGCTGATTGTCGGTAGACTCGGGGAGAGCACTTTGGAACGTTATCGGGAATTTGAAAAAAATTATCCTTGGTCGAACAGTAAAGGCTATATACCGGTACCTAATTTTTATGAACATAATTATCTTTTTGGAACTTCTCGCATTGATCGTGATCCACTAAACAATCGTTTACCGGAGGGATACACGATTTACGTGGTGGATGCTTCGCCCGGGATCTATATCAAAAAAGAGTGGTTGACGGAAGGGTTAGGTCTTCCTCCCGAGTGGAAGAACGGTTATTCCCGGGGCTACGCAATCAGTAGTGATACCACTAAAAATATTATTTACTGGTTAGCGATTTGGTGATTTTATTTGTAAAATAGGGATATAGTTACGGGGGAATGTCTTTTGGGCATTCCCTCGTTTGTTTTATTTTTAATTTCGAATATAATGTTTTAAATTTGTTAGTAGCGGTAAAGACCGGAACCATGTTGACATCCCACTATATTAACTTGGCAGATATGGTTCTGTGTCGATCCGATGGCCGAGAAATATTACTCGTCGAGTTCTTATAATTATTGTACTAATAGCCCTATTTTGTTTATTGATCCGGCTGGAAGATTTTTTGTACTTATTGATCATACGGGAATTACTTTGAAATGAATTGATTTTTAAGATGGTTCCGATGCTATTTTGCAGGTAGCTTTATTATGAAACATTTTTGTTTAAAACAAATTTGTTTCATATATTTGTTTCATAAAACGGATTTTACAATGAATACACCATTTATTTTCGGAAGAATAGCCAAGTCGGAAAATTTCACCGACAGGGAAAAAGAGACCGCGTTGCTGGTCTCTAATTTTAATTCACTCATCAATACGATTATAATCTCTCCGAGACGTTGGGGGAAAAGTTCTCTTGTTGCCAAGGCTGCCGATATTGCAATTTCGCAAAATGAAAAACTCAAGATTTGTAAGATTGACCTTTTTAACGTGCGCAATGAAGAGCATTTTTACGAGCTCCTTGCTATGAACATTCTGAAAACCACCTCTTCGAGATGGGAAGAGTCTATTGATTCGGTTAAAAAATTTTTCACCCGAATTATTCCCAAAATTGTTCTTGCCGGTGATACGCGAAACGAAATCTCTCTTGAGTTCGATTGGAATGAAATAAGAAAAAATCCAGATGAGATTTTAGATTTAGCTGAACGAATTGCGATAGACAAGGGAATTCGTATAGTTGTATGTGTCGATGAATTCCAGAATATTGCCGAATTTAATGATCCGCTTTACTTTCAGAAAAAACTGCGTTCGCATTGGCAGCAACATCAATATGTTTCTTACTGCCTCTATGGAAGTAAACGACACATGATGCTCGATGTATTTACCAATTCGTCAATGCCGTTTTATAAGTTTGGTGATTTGCTGTTTCTTGAAAAAATAGACACCCCTTCGTGGGTTGCATTCATCACGGAACAATTCTCAAAGACAGGTAAAATCATAACCGAAACACAAGCACGCCTGATTGTCGGCTTAGCAGACAACCACCCGTACTATGTTCAACAGCTTGCGCAACAAGCATGGCTTAGGACAAGTGATTCTTGCACGGAAGAGATTGTAAAAGAGGCTCATATCACTATCGTCGAACAATTAAGTTTATTGTTTGTAACGATTACGGAGTCGCTAACCAATAATCAGATAAACTTTTTAAAAGCAATGGTTGCGGGAGAAACAACATTGTCATCAGCCAAGGTGATTGCTCATTACCGCTTAACGTCGTCCGGTAACGTAACTCGTTCAAAAAAATCTCTTATAGAGAAAGATATTTTGGACAATAAAGCGAATAAGCTTTCGTTTCAAGACCCGATGTATTATTACTGGCTTAAAAATCAATATTTTGCATGTGGGTTATAGTCGGAGATATAACCGTCAAACATGGGAGTACTCCGCTTTCGTTCTTTGAATATGGGTATATATTTTTTAATATAGTTAATTGTCAGATGTTTGTGTGAGCTAAAGTTGGGTTATTGAGAGCTGCGCTTTACTAACATGTACAATTTTTGTGGATTTGCTGGTGATCTAAAAAAACTTGATGATGGTTCTTGGATGTGATTTTTGTCACCCCAAAAGAACCGTCCCTGCAAATCACTAATTTTTTGTTTGAATTTATCGTGTAGTAATCCGGAGGGAGAGGGGTGTTGGTGTAAGGGGAACTTGGATAAAAGCTGTTTGTTTCTCTCAATTATTCCTAAATAGATTCTTTGTATAAGATATTGTTCGTATATTTGCGAACAATATAAAAGTATGAAAAAGCCAGAAATGAGTAAACAGGAGAGATTAGCACGGATTGCCAAAGCAATGGGACATCCTCACCGTATAGCAATACTTTCTTTTCTTGCAGGTCAGGATACCTGTTTTTTCGGTGATATTCACGAGATTTTACCCATTGCCAAAGCAACCGTATCACAACATCTCAAGGAGTTGAAAGATGCCGGGCTGATTCAGGGGGAAATTGAAACACCCAAAGTAAGATACTGTATAAATAGAAGAACCTGGGACTTGGCCCGCGAGCTGTTCCAGAATTTCTTGAGAGAATTGCCGGAAAATAAAGATGTATGCTGTTAGCATATATTTTTTATATATAATGTTCGCAATATTACGAATGATAAATAATTACAATTTATGGATAAAAATAAGATCAAAGAGATGGTAAGGCAAAAATACAGTGAGATAGCCTTACAAGATAAAGAGACAAATCAATCCTCCTGTTGTGGTTCCGGCGGATGCTCCACGGAAGTATATCGTATTATGAGTGAGGAGTACAATGAACTCGATGGTTACAATCCGGATGCCGACTTGGGGTTGGGGTGTGGTCTGCCTACTCGATACGCGAAAATTAGAAAAGGGGATACCGTGATAGATCTGGGGAGCGGTGCCGGAAATGATTGTTTTGTTGCAAGAGCGGAAACCGGGGAAACCGGAAAGGTAATCGGTATTGATTTTACTCCTGCCATGATTGCCAAAGCCAGAAAGAACGCTGAAACGCGAGGTTTTAACAATGTCGAGTTTCGGGAAGGGGATATCGAAAATATGCCGGTATCGGATGAGGTTGCCGATGTTATTGTCAGTAACTGCGTTCTTAATCTCGTACCCGATAAACGTGCCGTGTTTGCCGATATTTACAGAGTATTAAAGCCCGGAGGGCATTTTAGCATATCCGATATCGTTCTTACGGGTAATTTGCCGGAGAAGATCAAATCGGCGGCTGAAATGTATGCCGGTTGTGTTGCAAGTGCCATCGATAAAACGGAATACCTCGGTTATGTCGCGGAGGCGGGATTCACGAATGTAATCCTTCAAAAACAAAAACCGATTATAGTACCTGACGATATACTTAAGCGTTATTTGAGTGATAACGAGATTACAGAATATAAAGCTAATCCGACGGTAATTTTCAGTATCACGGTTTACGCGGAAAAGCCAAAATCTTGTTGTTTGTCGAATAGTTGTTGTAAGTAAATCATAAGTACCCCGTAAACCTTGTCATAGTAGCTTACAAATTCGTTTTGCAAGAATTCGGATTATTTTTTATAAAGTGTGAAAGCGCATACGGCTATAGAAAATACGCTATAGTCCAATAGTGTTTTTATATTTAAAAAGAACAGCATAGAAAAAGCGGACGTCAATCATGGGATGCCGCAAAGAAGAGTAGCCAAACGTTTTTGGAACCCTATCAATAACCGTATGCCGAGAATGATTTTATAGATTTATATGTTTCAGCCGGGTATATAGATGTATCGCTGATTTTCAATGTTATCCTCTATGGGTGACTGATTTTATATTTTATTGTAAGTTAAAAAAAATTATTATATTTACGAAGTTGTTGAAATAAATGTTGTTTGTGAGGACATGTGTGATAACAAATGAATATTTGTAGTATGAAAATAGAAATTTTAGATTCAAAAAAACAGATCGGACTTTTATTATTGAAAGGAGTTTGGTTGTGCTCGTTAGTAGGGCTTGCAATCGCTCTTTTTATGGTAATTCAATGTTACGTGACCGGGGAAACCGGTGAAGTTTTGGGAAAACAGTTGTTTTATACTAAAATAGGGTTTGTCGCGTCTACTTTACTCGGAGTCGCTATGATTTTCACGCGTCGTTATGTTAATAAAGCCGTGCTGCAGGTTATCCGGTTTACGGGAATTTTTTACGGCATTTGTTTGGGAAGACTTACCAAAGATATGAGTAATAGGCATTCAGGCGGTATGGCTTGGAGCGATCTGACCGTAGAGTGGTATAATGTCGTTGCGATTTCTATCGTCATTATCGTGCTTTTGTTTACTTACCATTGGGTTTATATCCGGGTTAGACGGGAAACGGTATAAACAGATGTTGATTTTATGAAGGAAAATGTACATGTATCATTGGACGAGGAGGGGATTAGAGTCACGATATTATCCTTGGAGAAACAGGCTTTAGAGCGATGGAATCATGGAGATCCGGATGGGTTTATAGAGTTGTCATCCGATGATGTCGTTTACTTCGATCCCGCTTTGGAAAATAAACTTGAAGGTAAGAAAGCCTTAGAGGAATATTATGATCGTGTCCGGGGGAAGGTTAAAATAGATTTGTATGAGATGATACGGCCTGTTATATTGTTATCCTCGGAGACTGCCGTCTTAGCGTACGATTATGAGGCTCATGGGGATGGGCAGGTGTTTAGAATGCATTGTACAGAGGTGTATAAGTCAGATTCATCCGACCGATGGCGGATCGTGCACACGCATTGGTCTTTTGTCTTGCCTAACCATTGATGTTTTTCGGGGACGGTTTCAAGCACGAAAATGTATTTTGAAACCGTCCCCGAAAATACCCGAGGGTTATTCGGTGATTTCGCTTTGCTGGTCTTCTTCCAGGACGAGGTTGATTTTGTATTGGTGTTTGCCGGAATAATCGGTCGCCTGAGAGGTGGTGACTTTCAGGTGGTCGGCGGGGATGCCTTGGGTTGTCAGGTAATTGAATGTCTGTCTGTTGCGTAATTCTATCAAACGATTTATTTGTGATTCCACAAATGCCGCAGACAGGAGGGACCGTGTTTTTTCCTGTACGGAAAGGGTGGAGATACTTGGGTCTACCTTGCTGTTCAGGTAGCTGTTGAAGTTCGGGTCTTTGGTTTCGATTTCCATAATTTTAGCGTAATCGATGGCTTGTAGCGTGGTATCGCTTTTTTCGGAATGTAGTGAAAGATAGTAATCTTTTTTGATATCGAACAGGGCTATCTCGTTGTAAGCGGCTTCCCGGTCGATCTCTTGTTCCAGGGTCAGCGTCATGTCCGGTTTAGCCTTGATTAATTCCGTTAAGGCATTGAAGGTGGAATATTGTTCGGATGTGAAATCCCATTGGGTGGCAGTCAGGGGAATGGAACTCAATTTGTCGGGAGAGAAACCTAATGAATTGGCTAAAAAAGAGACGGGAGACACGGCTACTTTGATCAGAAGGTTTGTCAGCGTTTTAAAGATGAGTTTACGGTATGAAAATTCGGGAGAGGAGATATTTCCGCTGACCGGAAGATTCATGTTGATTTTATCGTTTTTGTCTTTGATCAGGTAGAGGGCCGTTTTTAAAGGAAGGTTATACTCTACTTTAAGTCCTTTTTGTTTGTTTTCCAATTCGCAAGCGAATACGTCTAATGAGTTACGCCCTTCCAATTGGCTTTTCTTCACCGTGTTTATGCTGGTGAACGCAAGGTTCCCTTTTCGGATCGGGTAACCGAAATATTGTAAGCAGTAAGGGGTAAATTCGATCAGGTTCAGGTTTTTGATAGCTAACGTCAGATCCAGGTTGCTGATGTCGTCCAGTTTACCTTTCCAGTTGATATAGGCTGATCCACCGTCCGGTAATTTCGTTTGAAGGCGAATGTGGTTAACGCCCGATAGAGTCAACGTATCGGAAATGATACTTAATTTGTCCATGCGAAAAGAGAACGGCTTGTGCAGGGTATGATCGTTAAACGTGAAATCGGATTCGGTTACGGCTAATTTTCCCAAACGTAAATCCATGGGGATAGCGGTCGTGTCCGGTGCGGCGGTCGGTGTTTCGGGCACGGTATCCGCTGGCGTTCCCGATTCTTCTTTGAGAAATGCCGTGTAGTTATTGTGGTCGGAGTAGAGTTCGAACGAGGAGCTGAATTTATGGATGGCTAACGCGTTGAAACGGAACTTAGCTGTTCCGGGATTGATCTCTTCTATATCCAGACCGACAGAGTCGATAGAGACTATTTTTTGTGCTTTTTCATCAGTGATATGTAATTCTCGTAAAGAGGTAAGCCCTTTTATCGAGATGTCCATGATGTGGTTCGTGTTTCCCGCGATTTCCAAATCGGCGGAGAGCGAGCCGTTCAATCGACCGATCTTCACGTAATCCGCCAGGTAAGCTTGGAGATTGTCGATGGCGAAATTGTTTAAATTCAAATGAACCAGATACTCTCCGTCCGTCAGATTATATTGGGTTTGAGTCTGTAATGAACCTCCGTTACTGAAATTTAAATTAATGCCTACATCTGTATTTTGTCCGCTGAAATAGACTCCCGGAATACGCAGGTTCATATCTTCCATATCCCATAGGGAGTTGCGGATCAGATCTTTGTATCGTATATGTCCTCCCGCGAGATTAATATTGTAGATGGCTATTGCCAGGGAGGAGGTATTTGAAGTCGTATCTTCCGGAGCTGTGAGCGTATCCGTCGAATGTTTTTTCAACAGATCGGTGAAGTTGAATGTCTCGCCTTTTTGCCAAAGGTTTACTTTCGGATTTATAAGTGATATCTCGTTTATTCTTAGTTCGTTAACGATTAAACGATACAAGGAGAGATCTACTACTAACGTGTCGAACGAGATAAAGGTATCGGAATCGTTTGTTTCATACAAGGTAAAACCGCAAATCCTGTTATAACCCGTGAAAAGATTGGCATAGAGTTTTTCTATCGTTACTTTGCGGCCGATTAATTCTTTCCCGTGTTTATTAATGTAGTTTTTAGCGATAGGCGGGGCTATTAAAATACCGATAATTATCAGACTAAAAAAAATAACCAATGTGATAATAATAATCTTAGTGATCTTCTTCATGATTTTAATTTTTATCTATAAATCGTCATAAATCCAATTGCGAAATTATCAAAAAAATGCAAAATGGATCCTTTCGGCAGTGGTTTTAAGTCTAATTCTTGCTTGAGTTTTTGGTATATACTATAGAGGATTCCATAGTTTCAATTTTTTATTAAAAAGAGTGATTTAGTTCGATTTTGTTACTTAAATGATTAAATCCTGTTAAAAATTAAGTTAAAATAGATTTTAGAGTCACCCTTTTGCTACCCTTTGGTGTTATATAAGCAGAAGATTAAAATTGATGATACTATGTTGAAAATTATTTTAGTTGTTGGGATGTTATTATTCAATTTGGTAGAAGTTGAAGCCCATGAGAAAGAGATGGTGGCATTGGATGAGTTGGTACGAAAATTTGAAGCAAATCCGGCAGATGCACAAAATACGATTCAATTATTGAAAGAATTAAAAAATCAAGGTAAGCCGAATAGTGATGTGGTAGAGCGCTATTTTAAGACTCAGAGCGAGACGGATTACTTGAAAGAGTATAACTGGTCTATTATTCGGGATTTCGTGGATGATGTCGATGCGCCGCAGATAAAATATTTGTTCAAAAACCAACTTAAATTTATACAGTCTTATTCTAAAGATGATGTTTTCCAGAAGTTGGATAACGTATTAGTAGGGCATCTGGAGCGTTTTTACGATAAGGATAAGATTCAATACCGGAATTATTTGGAATCGTTGAAAAAATCCGGATACGAACATTACGATGTGGTTGCTGATTATTTTTATATCCGGGAATTACGTTCGGAGCGTAAATCGGAAGATTATTTTTATAAAGCCCGGAAGCTTTTCCGTTATTTTCCGGAGAATCGCAAAATGATCAAAGAGATCACGGATGGAGCGTTAGAGATCATGAATGATGTTTCCAGGTTAAAGGTAATACAGTTATGGGCGGGTAAGACCGTAGAGTCTGCTAAGGATTTCGATGCTATATACAATTACGCCTTGATATCTCAAAAGTGTGGATTTAAGGATGTTGCTGAGAAATACGCTCGTTTGGCCAATGCTATCGCTGAAAAATCGAAAAATCAGAACTTTCAGGAGAAGGCTCGTAAATTGATGCAAGTAGTAAGATAGTCTTTGATTCGTAATAAAAATATAACGGAGGGTAATCGCGGTGGTTATCCTCTTTTTTTATATCTTCGCAATTGAACAGAAGAGTAAAAGAATGGAAAAGAAAGGTTTGATTATTGCTGTTGACGGTTATTCATCCACCGGTAAAAGTACGGTTTCCAAGATTTTAGCGGCACGTTTGGGGTATACCTATATCGATACGGGAGCGATGTATCGAATGGTAACCTACAGGGCGATATCCGAGGGTATGCTGTCGGTGGACGGAGTGGATGACAAGCGATTGAAAGAGGAGTTGCAAAGGATTGTTTTTGGATTTAAATACAACCGGGAGAAAAATCGATACGAATCTTATTTGAACGGGGTTTACGTGGAGGATGCGATCCGTCGGATGGATGTATCCGATTCTGTCAGTTTGATCGCGGCGATTCCTTATGTGAGAGAGGTACTGGTACGTAAGCAACGGGAGATGGCCGAAGAAGGGGGTGTCGTGATGGACGGGCGGGATATAGGAAGTGTCGTGTTTCCTCATGCGGAAGTTAAGTTCTTTATGACGGCTGCTCCGGAAATACGGGCTCAGCGCCGTTACAAAGAGTTGGTGGAGAAGGGGGAAAAGGTGACTTATGAAGAGGTTGAAGAGAATGTTCGTAAACGAGATTATATCGATGAAAACCGGGAGGTCAGTCCGTTGAGGAGGACACCGGATGCTATCGTTATTGATAACGGGAAGATGTCTATCGAGGAGGAAGTGTCGGAGATGTTGAAAGTGATAAAATCAAAATATGAAGGTCGAGATTGATGAGAACTCTGGTTTTTGTTTTGGTGTCGTCAATGCTATCGAAAAGGCAGAGGAGGAGTTGACGCGCGGTCCTCTATACTGTATCGGGGATATCGTACATAACAGCCTGGAGGTAGAACGACTGAGAAAGTTGGGGTTGTATACGATCGATCATGAGGTTTTTGCCCGTTTGAAGAATTGCCGGGTATTGTTCCGTGCTCACGGAGAGCCGCCCAGTTCTTACCGGATGGCGGAGCAGAATCACGTGGAGATCATAGATGCATCTTGCCCTGTCGTGTTGAATTTGCAGCAAAAGATTCGCAAGGCTTTTTTAACGGAAAAGGAGGCTCAGGTTGTTATATACGGGAAACGGGGACATGCTGAGGTAAACGGTTTGGTCGCTCAAACGAACGGGGAGGCCGTGGTCGTGGAAGATGAAACGGATATCGAAAATATTGATTTTTCCCGTCCGGTTATATTGTTTTCTCAAACGACCAAAAGTTTAGACGGTTTTCGGAGTATGGTGGAGAGGGTTAAAGCCAGGGCCAGGAATTCGGTAACCGTAAATGATACGATTTGCCGGAAGGTGGCGAATCGTATTCCTCAATTAAAGGAGTTTGCGGCTCGTCATGATGTGATCCTTTTTGTGAGCGGGGAAAAAAGTTCGAACGGCAGACAACTTTTTGCGGTTTGTCGGGACGTGAATCCCCGTACTTATTTTGTTCAGGGAGAGGATGATATCCGTGAAGAGATGATCCGGGATGCTCGAAGTGTAGGTATTACGGGAGCGACCTCGACACCTCATTGGGTTATGGAGGCTATTTTACATCGGTTGGAAACAGACCCTTTTTAATTATATAAGACCGTTTTAAACAATAACGTTTATCAGGAGATTACTATGGGAAGAATAAAAAAAATAGGTGTTTTAACCTCAGGAGGTGATGCGCCGGGAATGAATGCCGCTATTCGTGCGGTTGTAAGAGCTGCTATTTTTAATGGTTGTGAAGCTTATGGTATTTATGACGGATATGAAGGATTAATTTCGGGTAATGTGAGACGTTTGCAATCTCATGACGTGAGTAATATTATACAACGGGGGGGGACGATATTGAAAACGGCGAGGAGCGAAGCTTTCCGGACACCGGAAGGACGGACTCAGGCTTACGAGTGTTTGAAAAAGCATGGTATAGATGCCCTGGTAGTTATCGGGGGTGACGGAACTTTTTCCGGGGCTCGCGAGATGATACAGGAACATGATGTGCCTATTGTGGGGATACCCGGAACGATCGATAATGATCTTTACGGCACGGATTATACGATCGGTTACGATACGGCGGTGAATACGGTGGTGGAAGCTGTCGACAAGATCAGGGATACGGCAAGTGCGCATAACCGTTTGTTTTTTATCGAGGTCATGGGACGCGATGCGGGATTTATTGCCTTGCGCTCGGCTGTGGCTACGGGAGCGGAGGCCGTTCTTGTCCCGGAGATCAAGACGGATTTGGATGCGTTGAATCAGTATTTGGAACACGACTATAAGCCACATAAATCCAGCGGCATCGTGATCGTGGCTGAGGGTGAGAAATCAGGAGGGGCGTACACGATTGCGGAAAAGATATCTGAGAAACATCCGGATTATGATGTACGGGTAACGGTTTTAGGGCATATTCAACGAGGTGGTTCTCCTTCTGCCTTTGACCGGGTAACGGCCAGTACGTTAGGAGTCGCGGCCGTAGATGCTTTAATGGACGACCAGATGAGTATTATGGTAGGGATCATGAATAAAGAGGTCGTGCACGTACCTTTCAATAAGGCGATAAAAAATTCCAAACCGTTAAATCATAATCTGTTGGGGCTTTTGGAAATACTGTCGATTTAATTGCAGATTTTAGATTGACGGATTAAAGGATCGGGGGATTGAGAGATTACGTGATTAGGGTGATTACGTGATTGAGGGATTAGAAAGATTGACGATGGTGGATGGTAACTTAAAAAACGGCGTTCAATTTACAATTAGAGCGTTTGATATAATCGTAAATATAAACTTGAAGTTTTAGCTTGGTTTACGCGGATGTTATTGTTCCTTTGGGAGTAGAGGGCTTTTTTACGTATTCGGTACCGGAAGAATGGGAGCATGCGGTAACGAAAGGGGGACTTGTTGCTATTTCCTTTGCCGGGAAGAAGCGGTACACGGGCGTCGTGTACGCTTTACATACTCAAAAGCCGGAAGGGATTACCGTAAAGCCTATAGATCGGGTGATGGAGGCGGGATTTATTCTTTCGGAAAAGCATTTGAAGTTTTTATTGTGGATGAGTGAATATTACATGGCTCCTGCGGGAGATGTCATTCGGGCTGCCTTTCCTGTTGCCATGCGTTTGGAGAGTCATACCTGTGTGAGGTTGACGGAGACGGATATTGAAGATAAGATATTTAGCGATGCCGAAAAAAAAGTATTGAATCTGCTGCGTCCGGGAGAGTTTCTTTCCGTCACGGAGATTGAAAAGTGCTTAAAGAGTAGTCAGGCGGTTAATATTGTAAAGAGTCTGTTAGATCAGGGGGTGGTTACGATAAAGGAGAAAGTTGATGATCTTTTTAAACCCAAACGGGAAAAAAGGGTTTGTTGGGCGCATCGATTTGAAGAGGAGGAGTTATCCCGTTTGTTAGATACCTTAAAGAGGGCCCCGGTACAATACCGTATGTTGTGCAAATGGATTGATTATTGCGAGGTACAGGGTGTGGATTTTATCATTAAAGAAGATTTTTCCCGTTTGATCGGGAACTCTGCGGTAGCCTTAAAGTCTTTATGCGACCGGGAAATATTGAAAATAAATTCGGTAGAAGTCCCTTGGCATGACGAGGATGAACGGGGTGAAAGGGAGGTTAACAGGCTTTCGGATACCCAGGAACTCGCTTTAATGCAAATCCGGGATTCTTTTAAAAAGAAAGATTGTGTTTTGTTGCAGGGGGTGACATCTTCCGGCAAAACCGAAGTATATATTCATTTGATACGGGAAGTATTGGCTCAAGGCAAACAGGTGTTGTACCTGTTGCCGGAAATTGCGTTGACCGTACAGATCGTGAGGAGATTACAAAAAGCTTTCGGTAATCAGGTCGGGATCTATCATTCGGGTATGTCCGACAGGGCCCGGGTAGAGATGTGGAAAAAACAAAACGGAGATGCTCCGTATCGACTCGTGTTGGGGGTGCGTTCTTCTGTTTTCTTGCCTTTTCAGAAGTTAGGCTTAGTCATTGTAGATGAAGAGCACGAGAGTTCTTATAAGCAAAAAGAGCCTTCACCCAGGTATAACGGGAGGGATGCGGCGATTATGTTGGGAAAGATGTTCGGGGCTAAAATCGTTTTGGGATCAGCGACACCCTCTTTCGAAAGTTACGGGAACGCGATGAGTGGAAAGTACGATTTGATCCAGATGAATATCAGGTACGGAGACGTGAAAATGCCGGAGTTGGTTTTTGCCGATATGAAGGAATTTCGTCGGAAAAAGTTGATGAAAGGTGCTTTTACTCCGGTATTGTACGAAGAGGTAAAACGGGTATTGGAAAAAGGGATGCAGGTTATCTTATTGCAGAATCGAAGAGGTTATTCTACTTATTTGCAGTGTGACCGTTGCGGTGCGATTCCCCGTTGTAAGCGTTGCGACGTAAGTATGACCTATTATAAATACAGGAGTACCCTGAGTTGTCATTATTGCGGAAGTCTTCGTCCCGTTCCGTCTTTATGCGAGGAGTGCGGACAGGGACGTTATATTCAGCGAACTCCCGGAACGGAACGTATCGAAGAGGAGGTGTCGGAGCTTTTCCCCGGGGCCCGGGTGGCCAGGATGGATTTGGAGGCGATGAACAGCAAGACGAAGTACAAGATGTTGATCGATCGTTTTGAAGCGGGGGATTTCGATATCTTAATCGGAACGCAGATGGTTTCCAAGGGACTCGATTTCGAGCGGGTGAAGTTGGTCGGAGTGATGGATGCGGATAGTTTGATAGGATACCCTGATTTTCGTGCCGAGGAGCGTACTTACGCTATGTTGACGCAGGTCAGCGGGCGAAGCGGGCGGAAAGGAGAGCGGGGAAAAGTTGTCATACAGCTTTCGGATCCGGATAACCGGGTTTACCAATGGGTGGCGCGGGGGAGTTTTTCTCTTTTTTATGAAGCCTTAGCCCGGGAGCGGGAATTTTTCGGGTATCCTCCTTTTGGCCGTTTGATACAATTGGAGTTGCGTCATAAGGATGAGCTTCTACTTCGTCGTGCCGCTAACGAGTTGGCGGAACGGTTGAGGTCGAGATTGGCTGGACGCGTGTATGGACCTGCCGTTCCTGAAGTTTCGCGTATTCGGGAAATGCAACGGATTCAGTTGTTAATAAAGGCAGAACCCGCTTTATCCTTATCCAAACTGAAATCTTTTCTGAAAGGGGCGATCGTCGAACTGCTTACTCTTAATAATTACCGGACGTTGAAGGTGTATTTTGATGTGGATCCCATGTGATCCGTCGGATTTGGCAAGGAAATGGAAGTTGATTCTCGGGTTGACGGTTTATATTATTCCTGCTTTGTCGCGTGCTTTGGTGCGGATCGGGAGCATAGGGGCGACTAATCTTTTTTTTACGTGTGTTAATATTCATTTTTGCACTTTTATGTTCGTAACCAGTCGCCTTAAATTGGTCCG
The DNA here is from genome assembly GCF_003204205.1 of Sanguibacteroides justesenii. Taxonomy (NCBI): domain Bacteria; kingdom Pseudomonadati; phylum Bacteroidota; class Bacteroidia; order Bacteroidales; family Porphyromonadaceae; genus Sanguibacteroides; species Sanguibacteroides justesenii. Next base: position 25,312 of record NZ_QJPL01000013.1, on the reverse strand, counting down.
TCAAGGGAAACGAAAGGATCGGATAAAATAGCAAACGTCGGTTATCGGGAAATTTTGGAAGAGGTTACTATTTTTTTGGGAAAAACTTAAAGTTAGCATTAACATTTTTTAGCGGACCCATTTTAACATTTGGGTGAATAATCTTTACTTTTGAGGAAACCGAAAAAATAAGGTGGTAAATTACTTAGTTCGGTGTGTCTTTTGAAACATGTAGCGGGGGTTTTACGTTACGTGTTATTATGAAAAGTGGAATTATAAATTTCTAATTAAAATATTAAGTATATGAATACTGTTGATATTAAAGCATTAAATGAACGCATACAGCAGGAAAGTTCGTTCGTCGATATGATAAACATGGAGATGAATAAGGTGATCGTAGGCCAGAAGCATTTGATCGAAGGACTTATGATCGGCATGTTATCAAACGGGCATATTTTATTGGAAGGTGTTCCCGGGTTGGCGAAAACATTAGCAATAAATACGTTGGCTCATATTATCAATGCAAAGTTTAGCAGAATTCAATTTACTCCGGATTTATTACCGGCCGACGTGGTGGGTACTATGATCTATTCTCAGAAGAAGGAAGAGTTTGTTGTGAAACACGGACCGATATTTGCAAACTTTATATTGGCCGATGAGATCAACCGGGCTCCGGCAAAGGTACAATCGGCCTTACTGGAAGCCATGCAGGAACGTCAGGTTACCATTGGGGATATGACTTATAAATTGGACGAACCTTTTTTGGTGATGGCCACTCAGAATCCGATAGAGCAGGAAGGTACCTATCCGCTACCGGAAGCGCAGGTAGATCGTTTTATGTTGAAGGTAGTGATCGATTACCCGAAAAAGGATGAAGAGAAATTAATTGTCCGTCAGAATTTGGAAAAGAGTTTTCCGGAAGCCAACACGATATTGCAACCGCAAGATATTATGCGGGCACGCGAAGTGGTGAAAGAGGTTTACTTAGATGAGAAAATAGAGAAATACATTGTAGATATCGTTTTTGCAACGCGTTATCCTCAGGAACACGGGTTGGAGAAGTTTGTCTCTATGATCGCTTACGGGGCTTCTCCTCGAGCAAGTATCAGTTTAGCCAAAGCGGCACAGGCTTATGCCTTTATAAAACGTAGAGGTTATGTTATACCGGAAGATGTGAGGGCTGTTTGTCATGATGTATTGCGTCATCGTATCGGTTTGAGTTACGAGGCAGAGGCCAATAATTTGACGAGCGAGGATATTATCAGCGAGATATTGAACACGGTAGAGGTACCTTAATCGATTTATGGTTTCGGGTAGAAACAGGATCCCGATCAAGTACCAGTTTTGAGGCTGGAATTTCGAATTTAAAATCGGTAAATCTAAAATGAATTAAGGTGGAAACTTCAGATCTGTTAAAACGAGTCAGAAAAATAGAGATCAAAACCCGGGGGTTGTCGAAAAATATTTTCGCGGGAGAATATCATTCGGCCTTTAAAGGTCGAGGAATGACTTTTAGTGAAGTTCGGGAATATCAATACGGGGATGATATCCGGAGTATCGATTGGAACGTGACGGCTCGCTATAATCATCCTTACGTGAAGATATTCGAAGAAGAGCGGGAGCTGACGGTCATGTTGCTGATTGATGTAAGCGGCTCCCGTAACTTCGGTACGATTTCGAAATTAAAGAAAAATCAAATTACCGAAATTGCCGCGGTTTTGGCTTTTTCTGCCATACAGAATAATGATAAAATCGGAGTTATTTTCTTTTCGGATAAGATAGAGAAATTTATTCCACCCAAAAAGGGAAGAACTCATATCTTACATATTATTCGGGAGTTGATAGATTTTAAGCCTGAAGATAAGCGGACCAATATAACGGAGGCTTTACAGTATTTGACCAATGCTATAAAAAAGCGTTGTACTTGTTTTTTAATCTCTGATTTTATGGATGATCATGATTTTGAGCATCCTTTAATGATTGCGAATAAAAAACATGATATCGTGGCGTTAAGGGTATATGATCCTCGGGAAAATGAGATTCCTCCTGTCGGGCTGATGTATTTAACGGATGCGGAGAGTGGCGAACACATTTGGGTCGACACATCCGATCGCCGGGTGCAGGAAGATTATCGCCGTTATGTATTTGACCGGGAAAAGGAGTTGGATCGTGTATTCAAACATTCCGGGGTAGACGTCGCTTCAATCAGTTCTGACGAGGATTACGTGAAGTCCCTGATTGCTTTGTTTAAACGCCGGGGAGCCGGTTATTAAACATAAAAATGCGGCGGAAGAAGAAATATAAAAGCAAAAGATGAACATGAAAAATAAGTTAGTTATATTGATTGTTGTTTTGCTGGGATGTATCGCGGGTGTGAAGGCGCAAAACATTGAATATATTGCCGAGTTGGACACGAACTACATCATGATCGGCGACCAGATTCATTTGAAAATGAAGGTGAAGGCCGATCCGGGTGTTCGGGTCGTTTTTCCGTTGTTGAAAGATACGATCGTTAGCGGTGTCGAGGTTATTTCCGGTCCTGTACGGGATTCGATCAGGGAGAAAGACGGTCGTATGTTGATACAGGAGGCTTACCTGATCACTTCCTTCGATTCAGGGGTCTACAGGATACCACCCTTGCCTATCCAAGTGGAAAAAGAGAGTTATAACAATGTGTTGCGGACAGATCCCATGCAATTGATCGTAAACACGTATGCAGTGGATCAGCAGAAAGGAAATTACGATATCGTCATGCCGATAGCAACGCCTTGGACTTTTGCCGAAATCTTACCTTATCTGTTATGGGTTTTATTAGGTCTTGTGATTCTGTTGCTGGTTTGGTGGATCATTAAAAAGCGTAGGGCCAATAAGCCTTTGTTTGCTATCGAAAAACCGGCTATTCCCCCTTATGATTTGGCAATGAAAGCCTTGAACGAAATCAAGGAGGAAAAATTATGGCAAAGTGGAAAGACAAAGGAGTATTATACGCAATTGACGGATGCGATCCGGAATTATTTGGATGGAGAGCTGGATATTCCGGCTATGGAGCAGACTTCGTTCGAGACCATGCGCTCTTTGGAGGGGTGCAGGGAGGTGGCCGCACCGTTGAAGGATAAGTTAGGGATGATGTTTGAGACTGCCGATTTCGTGAAATTTGCCAAGGCGATGCCGTTACCGGATGAGAATGCCCGGAATTTGGATATCGCTTTTGAGTTTGTCAACCATACGAACGAGCAGGTACAGGAGTTAAAAGAGCGGGAAAAGCAGGAGAAAGAGAGCCGCGAGCGGGAAGAACGGGAGAAGGAGGAGGCTGCACGAAAGGAAGCGGAAGAGGGAGAAGAAAAGTAGAATTGATTTGAAAATATATTCATTTGTAGATTTGGAAAAGAGCGATTCTTTCGAGAGCGTGAACTTTTTCAAATGTCGAATGTTCAAATGAAAAGATTATGTTTGGATATGAATTTGCAAGCCCTGGGTATTTTTGGATATTGTTGGTATTGATACCGATGATTATCTGGTACGTACTGAAGGAGAAAAGTTCGCATGCTGATTTGCAGTTTTCTTCTATCAGGATATTTAAAATGATGAAACGGGGCAATCGGATTTGGGCTCGTCATTTGTTGTTTGTCGCGAGAGTGCTGGCCATTGTATTTTTAGTATTTGCCCTTGCCCGTCCTCAGTCCAGTAACAGCTGGCAGACTTATAACAGCGAAGGTATCGATATCATGTTAGCTTTGGATATCTCCGGAAGTATGCTGGCACGGGATTTTACTCCAGATCGTTTGGAGGCTGCCAAAGAGGTTGCCACGAAATTTATACTGGAGCGTCCGCAGGATCGAATCGGTTTGGTGGTTTTTGCGGGAGAGAGCTTTACCCAAAGTCCGCTGACGACGGATCAGGCCGTGTTAGTCAATGTGATGAAAGATATTCATAGCGGGATGATAGAGGATGGAACGGCGATAGGATTGGGGTTGGCCAATGCGGTGAATCGTTTGAAAGACAGTCCGTCCAAGTCGAAGGTAATCATTTTGCTGACGGATGGAGTAAACAATCGGGGGGCTATTGCTCCGATGACGGCTGCCGAGTTGGCTAATACTTTCGGTATTCGTGTTTACACGATTGGCGTGGGGTCTTTGGGAGAGGCCCCTTATCCGGTACAGACTCCTTTTGGCGTTCAATTGCAACGTATGCCCGTGGAGATCGATGAAGATGTCTTGACGCAGATTGCCAATATGACAGGAGGAAAATATTTCAGGGCGACCGATAATGCTAAATTGGCTCAGATATACCAGGAGATCGATCAATTGGAAAAAAGTAAGATAGAAGTAAAGCATTTTAGTAAGAAAAACGAGCAATATTTTTATTTTGCTTTGATCGGAGCTTTATTGTTGATATTGGAATCCGTATGTCGGTACACGTTGTTGCGGAAAATTCCGTGATCGTTATCGAGGAGATGTTATATGAATAGTATTGAACATGTGGTTTACCACTTAAAAAATAGAAGGTATGTTTAGATTTGCGCATCCTGACTTGTTATATTTATTGATTGTCATTCCGCTATTAGTTATATTTTATATCGTGACGGTAAGGCATAAGAAGAAGGCGATAGCAGAATTTGGAAATCCGGATTTGCTAAACGGTTTAATGCCTTTATTATCCTTTAAGAGGGGAGCTTTGAAGTTCGTTCTGATCTTGATTGCGCTCCTTTTTATCATATTGGGTGTTGCGGGACCTCAGTTCGGATCCAAGTTGCAGCAGGTGAAAAAAGAGGGCGTGGAGTTGATTATAGCCTTGGATGTTTCCAACTCGATGTTGGCACAGGATATAAAACCCGATCGCTTAGAGGCTGCCAAGCAAGCGATTTCTCGTATGGTGGAAAAGTTGAATAATGATAAGATCGGTTTGATCGTTTTTGCCGGTGATGCTTATGTGCAATTGCCTATTACAACGGACTACTCTTCTGCCAAGTTATTTTTATCCGGCATAAGTACGGATATCGTACCGATTCAGGGAACAGCTATAGGTAACGCTATCGATTTGGCATCCAAATCGTTTACACCGAACACGGAGGCTTCTAAAGCAATCATTGTGATTACGGATGGAGAAAATCATCAGGATGATGCCGTTGCCGCGGCCAAAGCAGCCCGGGAGAAAGGGATATATGTACATACGATAGGAATGGGACTACCGCAAGGAGGACCGATTCCGGAAAAAGGAAATCCAGGTCAATTTATGAAGGACGGTTCGGGAAATGTAGTGATTTCCAAGTTGGATGAAGAGACGTTAAGGGCCATAGCCAAAGCGGGAGAAGGTATGTTTGTACGGGCAAGTAATTCGAATGTCGGATTGACAACTTTGTTGGACGAGATCAATCGAATGGATAAGACCTTGTTGGAAGAACGGGTATACAGCGATTATTCAGAGAAATATCAATATTTTATCTTAATAGGTTTATTATTCGTATTACTTGAATTTATCGTTTTAGGGCGTAAGAATAAGAATCTATTGAAGATTAATATATTCGGTAATGAGGAAAACGTAAAAAATTAGGAGTATGATGAAGACAATAATACTGATAGCGGTTGCCTTGATGATGAGTTTGACATCGTGGGCACAACAGGAGAGAAAGTTCATCCGTGGCGGAAATAACTTGTTTCATAAGCAGGATTTTGAAAAAGCGGAAGTGGAGTATCGGAAGGCTTTGGATAAAGAAGTGGATTCTTATGAGGCGGCTTTTAACTTAGGTGATGCCATGTATAAACAGAAAAAATACGATGAGGCATTGCAACAATTCATGTCTTTGACCAAGGACGAGACGAATAAGGAGCGGTTGGGTGAGTTGTATCATAATATTGGCAATACTCTATTGTCTATGAATAAGTTAGATGAAAGTATAGAGGCTTATAAGCAATCTTTACGGAATCGTCCGAACTCTCCCGAGACCAAATATAATTTAGAGTTTGCCCGTAAACAAAAGCAAGATCAGCAAAACAAGGATGATCAGAACAAGGACCAAAACAAAGACCAGAACAAGGATCAACAGAATCAAGATCAAAACAAAGACCAGCAAAACAAGGATCAAAATCAGCAAGATAAAGAGCAACAGAACAAGGATCAGAATAAGAATCAACAGAATCAAGATCAAAACAAAGACCAGCAGAATAAGGACCAGCAAAACAAGGATCAAAATCAGCAAAATAAAGAGCAGCAGGGACAGGGAGCGAAGATTTCCAAGGAAGATGCCAAGCGTTTGTTAGATGCTTTGGAAGCTGACGAGAAGAAGACGCAGGAGAAGGTACAAAAAGAGAAAGTTCAGGCTCAGAAAGCGAAGAAAATGAAAATAGAAAAGAATTGGTAATTTTGTGTATTCTTAGAGGCTAACGGACACGTTTAAAAAAAGAACAATGAGGTCATTTATAATTGCAATAGTCATATGTATTTTAGGGGGAGTAAAGGGATTTGCCCAGGATGTTAAACTGGAGGCCTCTGCTCCGAGTGTCGTGGGTGTTGGAGAACAGTTCAAATTAGTTTATACGCTGAGTAAAAAGGGTGAGAATATGAAATTACCCACCTTAAAAGGATTTGAATTGTTGATGGGACCTTCCGTGAGTGAAGCCCAGAACGTTACAATTATTAACGGTAAAGCGACAGTAGAGGCATCGGTAACCTATTCTTATATATTAATTGCCGATGAAGAGGGTGAATATACTATCGATCCGGCCACGATCGTTGTGGATGGTAAAGAGATTAAGTCTAAATCATTGAAGATAAAGGTCGTGAAAGACGAGGGTACTTCTCGAGTAAATCGGGGCCAAGAGCAGACCGACACGCGTGAGGTATCCGGACGAATTACGGAGGATAATTTATTCTTGCGGCTGGAAGTTAACAGAAGCAGTCTATACGTGGGCGAGAGTTTAGTGGCTACATTGAAGGTATATTCGAGAGTGGATTTGAATGGTTTCGGGCGTACGAAGTTTCCCGCTTTTGACGGATTTCTCGCTGAAAATGTAGATGTTCCTCGTGTCGAACTGAAGAGAGAAGAGTATAATGGGAAAATTTACGATGTCGGCGTGTTGAAGCAGGATGTTCTTTTCCCTCAGCATGCCGGTGTCCTGACGATAGAACCTTTCGAGTTGGAGTGCAGAGTGCAGCAAAGGGTGGGCGGTTCTCCGGATTTTTTTGATAGTTTTTTCGGAAATACACGTACGGTAACGGTATTACGACGTACGAAACCGGTAAAAATAACCGTAAAAAATTTGCCGGAAACCGGGAAACCTTTAGGGTTTAGCGGGATGGTCGGAACATTGAGTATGTCGACTTCTTTGTCGCCCGATACGTTGAAGGCGAACGATGCATTGACTTATAAAGTGATATTCAAGGGAACTGGTAATTTGAAATTACTGGAAGCCCCGAGAATCTCCCTGCCTCCTGATTTTGATATATTCGATCCTAAGGTTACCAAGGATCTGCGGACAACGGTAAGCGGTTCGACGGGTACGGTTACCTACGAATACCTGATTATACCTCGTTTCGCGGGCGATTATACGATACCATCCATTGAATATTCTTTCTTCGATCCTTTAGCGGCTAAATACAAAATATTGAAAGGAAAGGAGTATAAGGTACATGTTTTAAAAGGAAATGATACGGGAGGAGGAGTACAGGGAGGTGCCGTACAATCCTTTAAAAAGGAAGATGTAAGGATGTTGGGGGAGGATATTCGCTATATTAAGACGGGAAATAGTGCTTTAAAAGCGAAAGGAGTTCAATATTTTGCCTCGACGGCCTATTGGCTGAGTTTCTTGATACCTTTTATCCTTTTTGTCATAGGAATGATATTGAATCGTCGTAGGATCAAGGCGAATGCGGATTTGGTAAGAGTGAAGAGCAAGGCTGCCAGCAAGATGGCGCAAAAGCGTCTGAAAGCTGCTGCCGTGGCAATGAAAAGTGGTAATTCCGAGTTATTTTATCAGGAAGTATTGAAAGCTTTATGGGGGTATGTCAGTTTCAAATTGAATATAGAAGTTTCGGAGTTGAACCGGGACAATATCAACGAACACCTCACGAAACGGGGAGCTTCTGCCGAATTGATACAAAATTTTATAGATGTTTTGGATCATTGTGAATACGCTCGTTATGCTCCCGGAAGCAATCAGGGAGAGGAGATGGATAAGGTGTATAAAGACGGTTTGACTGTCATTACGAAATTGGATAAGGCTTTGTAAATTCGTAAATCTGAAATTATGAAAAAAATATATATCATATTGTGTTTGCTTTCATTGAATCTGAGTGTGTTTGCTGTTGATGTGAAGGCGTTGGAGGGAGAGGCGAATAAGCTGTATCAGGACGGAGATTATCAGAAAGCAATAGAGTTATATAATCAGGTTTTAGATGCGGGAGTGGAGTCTTCTGCAGTTTATTACAATCTGGGAAACAGTTATTATAAGGCGGGAGAGATTTCCAAAGCGATTTTGAACTACGAGCGGGCTTTGGTTTTGAATCCGGGAGATAAGGATACGAAATATAATTTGACGCTGGCTCAGAAAGCGACGGTGGATAAAATTAAAGTTTTGCCGGAATTGTTTTTTGTTCGTTGGTATAACTCTTTTGTTTCCACTTTCTCGGCTGACCAATGGGCTTATTTTTCCGTGGCTTTGTTCATCGCCTTTTTGATAATGGCGGCCTTGTTTTTCCATTCCAATTCGATAGGTTTGAAAAAAACAGGTTTTACGGTGGGAATTGTTTTACTACTATTGACTGCGGTGACTATTTTCTTTGCCACGAAACAATATCATCGGGTGTCTGATCGGAATTACGGTATTGTAATGACTCCGAGTGTCGTTGTGCGAGGTGCTCCCGATAGTAGCGGAACGGAGTTATTTGTGGTGCATGAAGGATTAAAAGTTCAGATCGTAGAATCTTTAGGGGATTGGTATAATGTCCGGATGGCCGACGGAAATGAAGGGTGGATTATGAAATCGGATCTGGAAAAAATTTGATTATTTCGGATCGAAAATAGAAATTTATTGTAGAGTTGGTTTTTACTTTGTAACTTTGTAGACAAATTATTCGGGTTGTTGAGGTGGTAGCATCTGTTTTAGCCGAAAAAACCTGATTGTTTATTTCTTTTTGTCCTTCTTGATAATCATGTGGTTATATTATGGAAAATTATGTTGTTTCAGCTCGAAAATATAGACCGGCAAGTTTTGATACGGTGATCGGACAGCGTGCGATTACCTCTACGTTGAAAAATGCCATATTGAATAAACAGTTGGCTCAAGCCTATTTGTTTTGCGGACCTCGGGGGGTCGGAAAGACAACTTGTGCCCGTATTTTCGCTAAGACGATCAACTGCATGAATCTTCAACCGAACGGGGAACCGTGTAACGAATGCGAGTCCTGTGTTGCGTTTAATAACTCCCGTTCCCTGAACATCCATGAATTGGATGCGGCTTCCAACAACAGTGTGGACGATATCCGCGGGTTGGTGGATCAAGTACGTTTACTGCCACAAGTCGGAAAATACAGTGTATATATCATTGACGAGGTGCATATGTTGAGTGCTTCTGCTTTCAATGCTTTTTTGAAAACGCTTGAAGAGCCTCCTGCCCATGCTATTTTTATTTTGGCTACGACAGAAAAGCATAAGATATTACCGACCATTCTTTCCCGTTGTCAAATTTATGATTTTAACCGGATAAAGGTTTCGGATACCATAGAGCATTTAAAGAGGATAGCGGATAAAGAGGGAGTGCAGGTCGAGGAGGAGGCTTTAAATATTATAGCTCAGAAAGCGGATGGAGCGATGCGGGATGCCCTTTCTATTTTTGATCAGGTGGTTAGCTTTTGCGGAAAAGAGTTGACTTACGCGAAGGTGATAGAAAATCTGAATGTATTAGACTACGAGTATTATTTTAAATTAACGGATTTGTTTTATAACGGTAAGGTAGCGGAGACCTTTCTTTTGTTTGATGAAATCATGACGAAAGGTTTCGATGCGGGTAACTTGATCGCCGGTTTAGGAAAGCATTTCCGGGATTTGTTGGTTGCAAAGGATGAGGTTACCTTGTCTTTATTGGAAGTGAGTGCATCCATTCGTGAACGGTATTTACGGCAGGCAAAAGAGGTGGATGTCGATTTTATCTTTAATGCATTGAAGGTGATCGAACAATGTGAGATGCAATATAAGGTCCGGGTAGAAAAAAGGCTTTGCGTGGAGATTACCTTAATAAAGCTTTGTCAGATTAACGCGTTAAAAAAAAAAGCCTTAGTATAGAGGAGTTTGCCGGTTTATTAAAGATTGACGGTTTTGTCGGCAAATTCAAGCAGGAAACCGATTCGACCGTTTCTGCGAGTACGAATTCCCGACCGGAGGTGAAATCTGGCAAGACCCCTGCTATTCATTCCTTCAAGTTAAAGCAGGCTATGGCCGAGAGTAAGGATTATGTGGAGATTCGAAGTATACCGGAAGTCCAAAAGATTGAGAAAAAAGTAAAAGCCCAGGATCCCTTTGATGAAAAATCCGTTTCTTCGGTCTTAAGTACTTTTATTGATTCTTCAGTCGGGGAGGCCGTAAAAGTGGCTCTTACATCACATCCTCCCAAGGTCAACGGATTTGTCGTTACCATAGAGGTTGACAACGAGTTTTTGATGGCTAAAATGAATGAATTGCATCAGCGAATCTTGTCTTATTTAGCAGAACGCCTGAACAACGGTTACATCACGTTGAATATTGAGCTTTACAAGGAGACGGATGATGGAAAAGAGAAAAAGCGTTTATTCACGGCAAAGGATAAGTTTGAACATTTTATGGAATTGAATCCGGCTGTCGGAGAGTTAAAAAATCTTTTCGGTTTGGAGATAGAGTGATGAGTCTTGATTTTAATTGATGGTTTTACCTTCGGCCAGACACAATAATTTTTGGTGTTCACCCACGATCCATACGATATCTCCTTCTTCGAAGACGGTAGAGGGTGAGGGGTTCATGATGGAAGTGGAGCCTCTTTCGATGCCAATGACCAGACAGGCTTCTTTATCCCGTATTCCCGATTCCCGGATGGTGCGTCCGACCAATTTCGCCCCTTTTTCGATGATGAACTGTTCTAAACTCACTTCTTCCGTGTTTTTTTCTTTAATCTCTTTCTCTCGTTGTTGGACTCTATTTTCTACAAATTTGCGGAAAATTTCGATCTCGTTATCCGTGGCAGCCACGATAAGGCGGTCAAACGGATAAACCACCTCCTCTCCCCCGGGTATGTTTATTCGTTCTTCTCCCCGAAGAATGGTCACCACGCTAACCCCGCAGGATTGTCGGAAGTTTAATTCCTTTAGACTTTTCCCTACGCTCGGGGAGGTTTGAGCGACTTCGAATTCGGCCAAATGTAAATCTTTGGATAATAAATGACGTACAAAACGTTGTTTGATGGGCGATTTACGTTCTTCTTCCTGCTGACGTGCCGTAAAGTTTCGTAGGAATCGGCGTTCAAGAAGAATAGAGTGTTTCTTCAGGCGTTTGGAGAAAATAAAAAGCAGAATGGTAATCGTGGCGATAGCGATAAGAAGTCCCGATGCCACGTTGATCAGCTTGGAAATGACAAACATAACGATCCAGATGCATAATGCTATCCGTAAGACTATCAGAGAGATCAGGGGGCCCCTGTTGTATTTGTTGTCGTTCCATAATTGTTGAAATTCCGACGAATGATTTTTTTTCATCATGATGGCCCGTAAAAACGGTGAGATGACGAGAAGTATCAAAACGGCGCTTATGATAGAGCCCTGAATCCCCGGGATTTTTTCCCGGATAAAGGGGGTTATGTATTGTAAAAAAATGGCGATTGAAAAGATAGATAAAACCGTGTAGGTAATTACGATTTTGAACAAGGATTTCAACAGTTGTTTCCAGGTATTCTTGTGGCGGATCGTGTTTGATCCCGAGCTATATCTTTCCAGAAAATGGATCCATGATCGAGGCAGGCGGGTGCTCAAGGAGCGATAGGTCGGTTCGGCGATCCGGATCATATAAGGTGTGAAAAATGTCGTAATGACGGAAACGGCAACGACAATGGGGTATAAAAAATGATCCGTTACCTTTAGAGAGATACCTAAGCCGGCTATAATAAAAGCGAATTCTCCGATCTGAGCCAAGGAAAAGCCGGATTGCACGGCTACCTTCAGAGTTTGTCCCGAAAGTAAAACTCCCGATGTCGCACAGGTAATTTGTCCGATCATTACGGTTAAGGTAATGAGTAAGATGGGAAACCAATATTCCAATAGCATGGCCGGATCGATCATCATTCCCACGGAAACAAAGAAAATAGCCCCGAACAGGTCTTTTACCGGTTTTAAGAGATGTTCGATATTTTCGGCTTCGGTGGTCTCGGCTAAAATGGAACCCATAACAAAGGCTCCCAAGGCAGAAGAGAACCCTGCTTGGACGGCCAACATGACCATGCCTAAGCATAATCCCAGGGTCACAACTAATAACGTTTCGCCGTTCAGCCATTGTTTCACTTTTTTTAGTAGGGTCGGAATAAGGAAAATACCGGTTATGGACCAAAAGAGTAAAAAAGCACTTAATTTCAGTATGCTGTCAATCATTTCCAGTCCTTCGAAGTGTTTGCTGACGGCAAGCGTGGATAGTAGAACCATCAATACGACCGCGAATAGATCTTCTACCACCAATATCCCGAATACGACACTTGCAAAACGCTGGTTACTCAATCCCATGTCGTCAAAAGCCTTGAAAATGATAGTCGTTGAAGACATCGATAGCATTCCTCCCAGAAAAAGACTGTTCATGTGTCCCCAACCTAAAAACATGCCGACCACGTATCCTAATGTCATCATTCCTCCCACGGTGGTAAGAGCTCCTATCATGGCTGTTCCTCCCACGTTCATCAATTTTTTGAAACTGAAATCGAGGCCTAAGGCAAAAAGTAAAAAGATAACGCCTATATCGGCCCATATCTGAATATCTTCCGTATCGGTTACTAATGGTCCTCCGAAGGTATAGGGGCCGGCAATCAATCCGGCAACAATATACCCTAAGACAACAGGTTGTTTAAGCCATTTGAAAATAATGGTAATTAATCCGGCCGAGAATAGTATAATTGCCAAATCCGATATTAAAACGGGTACGTGCGACATTTGAATCGTTTTAACGACGCTCCAAAGGTAATGAATTTTGCCCCGGATGGAATGATTCTGTCGAAAAAAGATGTTTCGTGTAGAATATGAGTCTGTTATTTAGATTCAAAAAAGATATCTTTTCTACTTTTTTAACATTATAGTCTGAGCAAGGATATTACATTTGTCAAATTAATATATGTGTGTTATGAAAATAGATCGTTTTTTACAAATTTTTGTCGTAAAGGAAAAGAAATTTTATCCGATGTATAAGGAGCAGGCTTCTGTGATAGAGCAAGCCGCCAATCTTTTGGTAAAACTTTTGCAGGAGCAAGACCCTGAAAAACAGAAAGTATTGTATAAGGATATAAAAACTTTTGAAAACCAAGGGGATAGTATTACTGCAAAAATATATGAAGAACTGAATAAGACTTTTGTTACTCCTTTTGACCGCGAAGACGTGAATTCGTTAGGTTCGCGGATGGATACGTTTTTGGATTTCATACATGATTCGGCAAAGCGGATTCTGATGTACCGGCCCAAGAGTGTGAATAAGACTTTGGTCGAAATCGGAAAGCATATTGCGGAGGATGCCGTTATTTTAAAGTCGGTTATGGAAAATTTGGAATACATTCAGAAGAAGCCGCAAATGATCAGTGAGAAATGTTATCAGATCAAGGCAATCGAGCATGAGGTGGACGATTTATACGAGCAGTTTATGAGTGATGTGTTCGCCAACGAGAAAGATGCGATCGAATTGGTTAAGTTGAAAAATATCGGGCAGGCTTTGGAAGATGCCACAGACCGGGCCAAGGACATAGGAGATACGGTTCGGGGAATTATCATTAAATTTGCATAAACCTATGTTGACCATTGTACTTATTGCGATTGTTGTAGCCTTGTTATTCGATTTTTTGAATGGAATGAACGATGCAGCCAACTCGATAGCTACTATTGTGGCGACACGGGTATTTTCTCCCACGATGGCTGTCTTATGGGCTGCCTTTTGGAATTTTTCTGCGATTTTTATTTTTGGAGTAAGTGTAGCTCACACGATGGGGGAAGGCATAGTCGAACCCACTAAGATCAACGAATTTTTGATTTTAGCTGCCCTATTGGGATCGGTAGTTTGGGTTTGGTTGTGTACTCATTTCGGTATGCCTATCAGTGTTTCTCACGCTTTGATCGGAGGTTTGATCGGTCCGGTTTGGTTTACTTACGGAAGTTCGGCTCTGGTATTTTCCGGAATTTTCAAAATAGCTATATTTATCGTACTTTCCCCGCTGATCGGTTTGATACTCGGGTTTATCATGATGTGTATTACTTTGCGCGTCTTTCATAAGCAGCATCCGGTAAAAGTAGAGGGGCTTTTTAAGGCCTTCCAGCTTTTCTCGTCTGCAATATTCAGCTTGGGACATGGTGCTAATGATGCACAGAAAACGATGGGAATCATAGCGATCCTTCTTTTCAGCGTGGCTGGAAGTAACGAATTTGTCGGTGAATATCTATACGAGAATACGGGTCAGTTTCATGTCCCGTTATGGTTGATTATTACCTGTTATTCCGTCATTGCCTTAGGTACTATTATCGGGGGTAAAAAGGTGATAAAGACGTTAGGGGACGGGTTGGCCAAATTGAAGCCTGTACAAGGTTTTTGTGCGGAAACAGCAGGAGCTTTGACGTTGATCGGAACAGCGGTATTGGGAATACCGGTCAGTACTACTCATACGATTACCGGTTCTATCATAGGGGTCGGTATTACGAAAGGTGTTGCTTCTGTCCGTTGGGCCACGGCTTCCAATATTGTTGTCGCTTGGATATTAACCATCCCTGCCACCATTGTCATGTCCGGTTTGATTTATTGGATGATGGGATTCTTTTTGCCCTTGCCAGAATGACGGTTGCTAAGAACAAGATGTATCAGATGAATACCTGGATAAGATTTTTGAAAGGGCCTTATCCAGTTTTCAATTAATTATCAATTATTATACCTGCTGGGCAATGGTCCGAATGGTTGGCGTTGGGAAGAATATAGGCATCTTTTAGTTGGGCTTGTAAATTTCGGGATGCCATGCAATAATCGATACGCCATCCTTTGTTGTTTGTTCTGGCATTGAATCGATAGCTCCACCAGGTGTAGCAATCAGGTTCTTCCGGGTGGAAAAGCCGGAAAGTATCGATAAAGCCGGAATCGATGAAATTACCTATCCATTCCCGTTCTTCGGGAAGAAAACCGCTATTCGTCGCATTCCGTACGGGATCGTGAATGTCTATCGGGCGATGGCATATATTATAATCTCCGCATAGAATTAATTTCTCGCGTGTTTTCTCCAGATCTTTGACATAATTTTGAAAATCAGCAAGCCATTTCATTTTAAAAGCTTGTCTTTCATCTCCGGTAGTTCCGGAAGGATGATACACGCTCACGACGGAAAGATCCCCGTAGTCGGCCCGGATGAATCGTCCTTCATTGTCGTATTCGGGAATATTCATTCCGTATACTATTTGATCCGGTTTCTGTTTTGTCAGGATGGCTACGCCGCTATATCCTTTCTTTCGGGCTGAAAAAAAATAGGTGTGATATCCTAATGCTTCAAATTCCAGAAGTGGAATTTGTTCCGGTTGAGCTTTGGTTTCCTGAATACATAAAACATCCGGTTGTTCTTCAGCCATCCATTCCGTCAGTCCTTTGGAAAGAGCGGCCCGGAGGCCGTTCACATTGTAAGTGATAATTTTCATTTTATTCCGTTAAAACGGACAAATCTACATTTTTTGCTGAAGAAGAAAAACGGAATCGAGGTTCTTTATTTTAAATAATCGTGACGAACAGGCATGAGTTGATCGTCTAATTCGAACAATTGAGGAATACCGGTCGGTATTTCCAACTTGACGATATCTTCATCGCTGATGTTATTTAAATATTTAACGAGAGCTCGCAAGCTGTTCCCGTGTGCGGTTATCAAAACCGTTTTATCGCTTAATAAAGCCGGTGCAATATAATCTTGCCAGAAAGGCAGGACTCGATTAATGGTCAGGGACAACGACTCTCCGAGAGGCAGAGCTGCCGGGTCCACATCTTTATATTTGTTTTCAAAGACGGCGTTACGGGGGTCGTCGGGTTCTAACAAAGGAGGTGTTACATCAAAGCTTCTTCTCCAGATGTGGACTTGTTCCGCCCCGTATTTTTTGGCTGTTTCTGCTTTGTTCAATCCTTGTAATGCACCGTAATGTCTTTCATTTAGCCGCCAATGATGGATTTCCGGGACCCAAACCAGATCGGCCGCTTCGGCCAGCAGATGTTGTGTCCTGATAGCCCGTTTTAGAACAGAGGAGTAAGCGATATCGAAAGTCAAATTATTTCTTTTGATTAGTTCTCCTGCTTTTCGGGCTTCCTCTTCTCCTTTTTCGCTGAGGTCTACATCGATCCATCCCGTGAATTTGTTTTCTTTATTCCAAACACTTTCTCCATGTCTGACTAATATCAATTTTTTCATGTTTTTTCTTATTTGTATTTATGGGTATTACGTGTTTGTAACACGAAATGTTTTGGAAAGCCGGAGGGTATCGCGTGCAATAATAGAGGTTTCCGGGGTTTGTAGACGGAAATAAAAACGGTTGTAAGTAAAAGGTGGGGTTGGGAAATCTCCGTTTGTTTCCTGTACCGTATAGTAGTCCGGTAACGATACAGTCGTCTTCCCTATCATGATGAATGCGGCAGCAGTCATTTTTAACGATAGGGAAAACGTATACGTTTCATGGTTTTCTCTCGGGTGAGTACTTGTTATAAGTAGCATCAGGCTAAAAATACCGCCTGATCGTTTCGCCGACATGGGTAACTAAACGGATAATTAAAAAAAAACGAGCCGGGAATGAAACAATTTCAGTGGAAAGAAAGTTTAATAAGAAAATAAAAAATATAAAGTTATGATATTTATTCTGTACATAATTATCGGTATATTAGCCGGGTATTTTGCCGGTAAGATCGTTCGGGGCGGTGGATTGGGTTTAATCGTGAATTTGATTGTCGGTATTATCGGTGGCGTGTTAGGCGGCTGGTTGTTCGGGTTGATGGGAATTGCTATGGGAGGAGTTATTGGGAGTTTGATTTCGGCAACTGTCGGGGCTATCGTATTATTGGCAATCGTGTCGTTATTCAGCGGCAAATGAACGGATAAAATTGAATTGTAATGTAATTGATAATGAGAAACGGACGAAGGGGAATTTGTCTGCTCGTATTTGTATTATCATTGAATTGCTTTGTCACGGGGCAGATTCAGGGGATAAAGGAAGATAGTTTATCACGTCAACGGGAACGATTGATTCGGGAAAAAGTACGTCTCGATACGATTTTGCCTAATGAAGAGGATGCTTTAGCTATTTTTGATAATACCCCGAGTTTCGGAATATACAGAGATAATTATTTTGTGACCGGAGTTCCGACCAATCGTCGTATAGACAAAAATAGTGCGGATGCGAAATTTCAAATCAGCATCCGGCAAAGATTGACTAAAAGTATCTTACCTTTTAGAACCTTTCTTTATTTGACCTATACTCAAAAATCTTTTTGGGATATATACCGGAAATCGAGTCCGTTTTTAGATAATAATTTTAATCCCGGGCTTAGCTTAAGTAAAGCCATCATATATAAAAATCAGATACGGGGAGTTGCGGTATTCTCTTTTGAGCACGAATCGAACGGAAGGGATTCTTTAGAATCCAGGAGTTGGAATTATTTTTCTTTATCCGGTTCTTATTTTTTTGATTTGCGCTTTTCGCTGCAACTTAAATTATGGGCCGGATGGGTCGATAAAGACGGGAATCCAGACTTGTTGAAATATAAAGGTTATGGATTATTGGCTTTTAATTATCAAAGTGCGAATGAACGTTTATGGTGTTCCGTCGTTATTAATCCCCGACGTCAATTTATTGATATGAATACCATATTGGAAATAAATTATAAGCCATCCCTTAAAGCGAATGAGTATTTTTTTATTCAGTATTACAACGGTTATGCAGAGAATATGCTGGAGTATGACCGTTATGTTTCGATGGTACGCGTGGGATTTTGTATAAAACCTTTTTTAAGAAACTATTATTGACAAATAATATTACTTGATTATTAAAAGATTTGGATGAATATATTGGAGTAGATGTGGGGGAAATAGGGGTTTAATTTGTAATTTTGTTGTCTCCTTTTTGTCATGTTTGGAGAGTTTCTTAAAATAAGTGTGTGAGTAATGACAAGAATTAAATATGATAAACAAATCTCTATTTAAAATGGACTATAAATCGTATTTGTTGAGTCTGATTTTATTATTTTCGGGGATAAGTGGATTACAAGCCAGAGAGGTAGCAGAAGATAAAAAATTGTTGGTGATTAGTTCTTATTCTCCTCTGAAAGAGAGAGGAAGTCGTATCATTTCGGCCTTCATAGAAGAGTTGGGGCTGAACACGGATGTGAAGGTGAACATAGAATATTTGGATTGTGAAGCTAATCCGAATTTTGAGGATTGGAGTAGTTGGATGAATTCTTTATTTCATGCTTATAGCGTGTTGCCGAAAGCCGTTATTCTAATTGGAAGTGAAGCTTGGATGGCTTATCGACATAGTTGTATAGAGAAATGGAAAGGTATTCCGGTCATACTGGGAGGTGTAAAACGTGGTATAATCGACTATTCGGGGGTTAAGGCAAAAGATATACACGATATTTTATCTACAGAAACAACATTCGACGGATACAAGGTGGCGGGTTATTATATCGTGGATTATTTCGAGGAAAATCTACGGTTAATAAAACAGTTACAACCGGAGGTGAAACATATCCTACTTTACTATGACGACCGTTATCGCCAGATCTTTTTCGAACCCTATTTGAAATCGATTGTTGAAAAAATAGGTGGTTTGAAGATACATTATTTTCCTGGAAGTCGTTTGAGTACGACAGCTTTATTGGATTCTATCGCTTTGGCTGATAATCATTGTGCCTTGATTTCTGCCGGATGGTATACCGATGTGAACAAGTCTTTACATGCGAGCACCATGTTGAGTAACGAGTTGCCCTATCATACGGACAAATTCGTTTATGGAATATTAGATTTGGATTTTGGAGATTCTCGTAATTTCGGAGGGTATTTTGTAACCGGAGAGGAGCTGGGAAGGGATCTGGCCAGTTTGACTTATACGGTGTTGAAGAACGGGATAGAGAAGGCTCCGTTTTTTACGATAACGCCTACGCGGCCTCGTTATCATCTGAATTATTCCATCTTCTCGCAATCCGGGATCAGTAAGTCTCGTTTGCCGGAAAATGTGGTTTGGCATAATATGCTTCCCTCTTTTTGGGAAGAGTATCCGGAGGAGGTGGTTGTGTTTTTTGTTCTGCTTATCTGTTTGGTGATTGTTATTTTATTTATTGGTTATAATAAAAAACGAAAAGAGAGGGAATACGTACGGTTAGTTTCAAAAATGACCCATTTGTTGGAAAATATGCCGGACATGGTGGTTATTTACGATAGTTTCCTGAATGTGATAGATATTGTTAATCCTTTGCAAGATGTATTATTGGTATTGACAAAGGAGGAGATACTGGGGAAAAATATTCAAGAAATAGGAGAAATAGCGCCTGAATTTAAGGAGGCTTTTACGATTATAGAAGAAAATGTCAGGCGTACGATAAAGGACAAGAAGCAATATTCTTTTAATTACGTGGTAAAAATAGGTGATAAGGAGGCATTTGCTGAGTCGAGGACGGCTCTTTTCGAGGGCGATAAAGTGATCTGTTTTGTACGTGATATAACCCCTCGCGTAGCGGCGCAAAAAGAGGTTCTGAAATTGAAAACTTTTTTGCAATCGATCATCGATAACCTGCCTGTTGGACTCTTTGTAAAAGATGTCTCGAATGATTTCCGTTATATTTTTTATAACCGGAAAACGGTAGAGTTTTACCAGGAAAAATCTGATATTTTTTTGGGGAAGAATGATTTTGAGTTGAACGATCCTAAAGCCGCCATGTATAGAGAAGAAGATAGGATGGTGCTGAATAGTGATATGCCGTTGACATACGAGAGGTGTATATATGATCAAGAAGGTGCTCTTTTGCGTTGGGGCGTGTTGACGAAAACAAAATTATTGAATAATGATGATTCCTGTTATCTTATCGGAATTGTTGTTGACATTACGGATATCAGAAAGAACGAAATCGAATTAGGTAATATTAAGAATGAACTCTCTTTGGCCTTGGATGCCGGTTCTTTATCGGTTTGGACTTATGATGTATCCCAAAAGAAGTTCTCCTCTTTTTATCATGATACGGTAGCGCAGAACGGTTTGAGTTTTGAGGAAGCATATTCCATATTGCATCCGGATGATCGGGGAAAGTACAAGCGTTTTATGAACGTATTGATTTCCGGGGAGAAAGAGAAAGATTCCGTTCGATTGCGTTTTAAACGGGGAGAAAATTACAAGTGGTATGAAACGCACGCGATCGGTATTTGTTCTGTGGACAATGATTCGATTTGTCAGATCGTCGGTACGGAACGGGATATTACGGATGAGATCGGTAAACAACAAGAGTTAGAGGAGAGTAAATTTAAATTGGAATTGTCTTTTGAAGCGGCGGATATAGTGCCTTGGGATTATAATGTTGAAGAGGATTTATTTTATTCCGGCAGTGAGAAATCGGTTTTTTTTGGTAGGAGATTCAGTCTAAGCGAGTACTTGCTTCTTGTACATCCCGATTATCGCGATAGATTCCATCGGGAATTGCAACGGGTAATCTGCCGGAAAACCGATGTGATGGATTTGGTGATCTATACGACTGCTTTAAGTGGTAATTATGAATGGACTCAGTTGACGGCCAAGGCTATGGGGATGGACAAAGATGGAAATGCGCTGAAGGTTATGGGGACCCGAAAATATATCACAGAGGCAGTGGAGGCGGAGAGGAGATTAAAAGATTATATTTTTAAATCTGATTTGGTCATAAAATCTGGAGGAATAGTTCAATGGGATTACGATATTGCTACGGGAATATTTTCTTCACCCAATCCTGAGTCTTTCATGTACCATGGTATTACGACGGAAGAGTATTATTCTTATATGTACGGAGATGATATTCATATCGTGGAAGAGGCTCTTCAAGAGTTGATTCAAGGAGAGGTCGAGACAATAACCATTCAAGTCAGAGTGAAATTACAAAATAAGGATTATCGTTGGGTAGAGATTCACGGAGTCGCCTAT
Organism: Sanguibacteroides justesenii; assembly: GCF_003204205.1. NCBI lineage: Bacteria > Pseudomonadati > Bacteroidota > Bacteroidia > Bacteroidales > Porphyromonadaceae > Sanguibacteroides > Sanguibacteroides justesenii. Next base: position 3,970 of record NZ_QJPL01000013.1, on the reverse strand, counting down.
GAACGGGATGATAAAGGAAAATTAGTGAAGGTCACGGGGTTGAGGAGAGATATAACGGATTGGAAGAATGTAACGAACGAGTTAATTCTATTGAGAGACAAGGCTGAAGAATCCAACCGATTAAAGACGGCCTTTTTGGCTAATATGAGCCACGAGATTCGTACTCCGTTGAATGCGATTGTCGGTTTTTCCGACCTGATTACCCAAACGACCGATGCGGATGAGATTCAGGATTATTGTCGGATTATTGAGACCAATAACGAGTTATTATTGCAATTGATTAACGATATTCTGGATCTGTCGAAAATAGAGGCGGGACAGCTTGAATTTGTCTATTCCGATATAAATGTCTCTACCCTGTTCCGGGATCTGGAACAGATATATCTTTATCGAATTAAACCGGATGTACGGTTGATTTGCGAATTGCCTGAGGAGACCTGTATCATTCATTCTGAAAAAAACCGTTTAACACAGGTGATATCTAATTTTTTAAGTAATGCCAGTAAGTTTACATCGTCGGGAAGTATTCGTATGGGGTATGAACGGGTTGCGAAAGGATTACGTTTTTACGTTACTGATACTGGTAAAGGGATTGCTCCTGAAAATCTAAAGAATGTATTTGAACGTTTTACTAAATTCGATAGTTTCGTTCAAGGAACCGGATTGGGGTTATCTATATGTGAGATGATTGTTAAGCGGTTGGGAGGAGAGATCGGGGTTGACTCCGAATGGGGTAGAGGAAGTACATTTTGGTTTTTCATACCTTGTGACGTTTCGGTTGAAAAGGGGGTGAGAACCGATCTTTTGTTGCCAAAAAACGGAGCGTCGGTTAAGAAGGAGAATCGCGATAAAAAAGTAATTTTAATTGCCGAAGACAACGATAGTAATTTTTTGTTTTTGTCCACTATTTTAAAGAAAGAGTATGAATTGGTATGGGCCAAGAACGGAAAAGAAGCGATTGCTTTATATAAAGAAAAAGCTCCTCAAGTGATTTTTATGGATATAAAGATGCCTGAAATGGACGGATTGGAAGCGACATGTGAAATCAGGAAAATAGATAAAAGAATCCCGATTATAGCTTTGACTGCATATGCGTTTGATGAGGATCGAATTCGTGCCGCGGAGGCAGGATGCGATGAATTTCTGACCAAACCTGTCAACGTGAAGATGTTGAAGGATTTGTTGGTTCGGTTATTTGAAGTTTGAAGATTCGTGATTGGATAATTGAAACGACGGGAAACCCCGTCGTTTCAATTGTAAATCCGTTTGATATTTAACGCAGATCGTTGATTTCTACATCGGGATGAGCTTTCGTGTCGAAACGGAAAAAAGTTATGTCCAATTCCTGTTCCGGTTTTTTTAGACTTTTAATCGTAATGATAATGTCGTTTCCGTCTTTCCCGTAAGAGATAACTTTCTGTACCGTATTTTTGGCCGTATCTATCCAAACTCCTATTTTTTTTATTTGTTTATGAGGAGCTTTAGGGGTTAATTCGATGTAAGCAATCCCGTTTTTATTCTCGACTAACTTTTGGTTGAACTTTTGATTATGAATGTCGAAAAGAATAGTCGGGTTTAAAAAGGATTCCTGATCTTCGTCGGGGAGTTTTACGGTTACCTCTTCCGCATCCGGCATGTATGTATAAATGGTCTCTCCGTCAAAGTAATTTATTTGATCCATAATTTCAATCTTATACATTTTTTCCTTCATGTAAGCTTTCCCCTCGTAAGACTCGTGGATATTTTCGGCTTTATTTTCCATCGCCATGTCGAATACAATTTCTACGGCAGGATACGATTTTATTTTTTCTACAGTTTTGTCCAGAATGTTTTTAGCGTTCGTGTCTGTTTGAGCGTAAGAGAGCATGCTGCTCATGGCGATTGCGATAAGGGATAAAATGTATTTCATAGTGATTTGCTTTATATTTTCTTTAATATGGAGACAAAGATAAAGAATATCGGATAGATGTAAAAATTTGGGGGCAAATGTTTCCTAAAATTCGTATGGATCTTATTAAGGATAGATACGTTGGATCAGGCCATTGCTTGCTAATCAATTTGATGAGGATATAATCGGGAATAGGTTGTTCCTTTCTTTAATTGTTTATTACCTTTGCGGCATTTCGAAGGAGACGATATGAAGAAGGTAAAGGGAATAGTGTTTGCTGCCGTGTCGGCTGCCACTTTCGGATTGATCCCGTTGTACGCGAATCAAGCTATTATAGATGGGGTGAATAACGAAACAATATTGGTTTATCGGTATGGGATTGCCGGTTTGTTGTATGCTATTTATTTGTGGATAAGTAAGGTAAGCATGCGTCTTTCCCTGGCGGAATTGAGGGAAGTTTTGATCGCCGGTGTCGGTGGATATGGGATTACGGCTTTTTTTCTTTTTCTTTCTTATCATTATATGCCGACGGGGATGGCTACGGCTATTCATTTCTTCTATCCAGTCGTGGTGGCCGTATTGATGGCTGTTTTTTACCGGGAAAAATTATCCGTGGTTGTAAAAGTCGGTATTTTAATGGCCATCGTCGGTGTTTATTTTCTCTCTTGGTCTCCGGGAGAAATCAAGTGGTTCGGGTTGTTTTTTGTATTGATGTCGACCTTGACTTACGGTTCTTATATTGTTGCTTTGAACCGTCCCGTACTGAAACGGATAAATCCCGATGTCCTTACCTGTTATGTGATGTTGTTTTCGGCTGCATTTTATTTTTTGGTCGCGGTCGTACAAGGGAAATTAGAGATAGTGGCCCGCCCGGCTTTCGTGTTGGATATGTTTTTATTGGCTTTATTAAGTACTATTTTGTCTGCTCGTCTTTTGGTTGCAGCCGTAAAATTGATAGGTCCTGTACCGAGTTCCGTGTTAGGGACTTTAGAACCTTTGACAGCGATTACCGTTGGTGTTTTTTATTTTCACGAGCAATTAACCTTCTTGAATTATGTCGGATTGATCGTTGTTATTGTTGCGGTGACGATCGTCATCTGTAAAATGAAAAAGTAACCTGCTTTTCTGTTTGAAGTTTATTCGGATGTTTGCGGGTTTGTATTGTATTTTCTTTAAATTTGCAAAAGATTTTAGATATGGATTCTATATGTTATTGTTTATAAAACTCGGTTTTTTTGATATTATAGATATTTTATTGGTAGCATTTATTTTTTATCAGGTGTATAAACTGGTGAAAGGAACAGTCGCTATCAATATTTTTGCCGGGATTTTTACGTTCTACGTGGCTTGGTTATTGGTCCGGGCTTTTAATATGGAGTTAATATCTTCTATTCTGGGGCAGTTTATCGGAATGGGAGTGATTGCTTTATTGATCGTTTTCCAACAGGAAGTAAGGCGTTTTTTATTGTTGATCGGCAGCAAATATAATCTGCAAAACATATTTAACCTGGAAAGATTGTTTTCGAAACCTTCCATGAAGGACGAAGTGATAGATGCTATCGTACGGGCGTGTGATTATTTTTCCAAAACAAAAACGGGGGCTTTGATTGTATTGTCTCAAAACTCGGAATTGTTTAATTATGCGCAAACCGGAGTTCTGCTTCGGTCGAATGTTTCGGAAGAGTTATTGGAAAATATATTTTACAAGAATACACCTCTTCATGATGGTGCCGTGATCATTACCGATAATAAAATTTTGGCGGCGCGTTGTATCTTGCCTGTTTCGGATAATAACAATATACCGGGGAGTCTGGGGTTACGCCATCGGGCGGCTATCGGTATGAGTACGGCAACGGATGCCCATATCGTGGTCGTTAGTGAAGAGACCGGAAATATCTCTTTCGTTAAAGACGGTCACTTTAAGGTACGTATTACTCCGCAAGAATTAAGTAAATTTTTGCATAATGATTTTGCCGGTTTTGTCGTAAACAAGTGATAGTGATACCCCTTGGTCGATGCATGGAGTATTTGACCGCCTTTTATGTACCCCGTATTTTTATTCGAAGCGATCGATTCTCGATT
>NZ_QJPL01000012.1:0-56121 GCF_003204205.1 Sanguibacteroides justesenii | reverse complement strand
ACTGCCGCGAGGTGGGAGAGTAGGTCGATGCCGAATTTAGGGAGAAGCCACGAGAGATCGTGGCTTTTTTTATTGTAGATTAAAATGATTAAGTGATTAAATGATTTGGTGATCGAGTGATTGGCTGATTCGAATTTAGTCCCGCGATCGTCCCTTTTTTAATTTTAGATTGTAAATTGAATCCCGTTTTTAATTTACAATCTAAAATTTAAAATCTACAATCGTCAATCCTTTAATCTACCATCATCAATATTTCTAATATCAGATTCTTTCAATCTATACTTGTTGTTATTTGGAATAAAATTCAATGGAATTTATTTGCAAATAACATATTTATTTGATTTCGGGTAGTTCGATACCTTTTATTTTGCGGTAAAGATTCAGGGCGTAGGAATCGGTCATCCCCGATACATAATCGGTTACGGTTTGAATTTTTGTATAAATGCTATCGTCTTGGTGTACTTTGTATTGTTCCGGCATGATGGATAATATATTTCGGGCATAATAGGTTCCCGGTTTCAGGACGGCATCGATGTATTCTTTAAGGATCGTGGCCAATATTTTGAAACCGGCTATTTGAATTTGAGTCACGATATTGGTATGGTATATGCGCGAATAAGCCAAATCGGTGCAGGCATCATAAGCTGTTTTATTGATTCCGGAAAGGTGTTGTATCAGAGAACCTTTGAATGTACCGTTCATGATTGCCTCGTAATTCTCACAGAATACGTTGGCGCAGGCATTGATCAATTTGTTGATGATTCCGGCTCGTAAAAAAGCGATACACTCATTTTTGTCGGTAACTATTTTGAATGTTTTGGCTATCGTTTTCAAATCCTCTTTATCCTCTTCCTTATCGTAGAAATTTAATAATATTTTGGTCGTCTCATCGTAAGATAAAATTTTCAGTTTATGGGAATCTTCGATATCCATAATTTGGTAGCAGATATCATCTGCGGCTTCGACTAAGAAGACTAAAGGATGGCGTACGAATTGAAGAGGTTTTTCATTCAGCTGGATTAATCCCAACTCTTCGGCAATTTCCCGGTAAATCTCTTTTTCACTTTGGAAAAAACCGTATTTATGCCCTTTAACTGCCGCTTTGGATTCGAAAGGATATTTGACGATGGAGGCTAACGTGGTATATGTCATGGTATATCCTCCCGGCCGCCGGCCGTTAAAGTTATGGGTTAGTAATCTGAAGGCATTCGCGTTCCCTTCAAAATGACTGATATCCGCCCACTCTTCATCCGTGAGTAATTTTTTTAGGTATTGTCCCTCACCATCTATGAAAAAGTAAGATATGGCCTCTTCACCGGAGTGACCGAAAGGGGGATTTCCTAAATCATGGGCCAGGCAAGCCGTACTGACAATCGTTCCGATTTCCTCTAAAATTTCAGGGTTTTCTACTCTCTCTCTTTGCTTTATAAATTGGGCGATTTTGATTCCTAAGGAACGCCCTACACTGGCTACTTCCAGACTATGGGTTAGTCTGTTGTGCACGAATATGTTTCCCGGTAAAGGAAATACCTGGGTTTTGTTTTGTAAGCGTCTGAAGGGAGAAGAGAAGATCAAACGATCGTAGTCCCTTTGGAATTGCGAACGATCGTGCGAACGAAATAGGGTGGGGGCACTTCCCGGTTGATACCGTCTGGCAGATATAAGTTTATTCCAATCCATAATAAAAAATTTAAAAAAAATACCTGATCCATTGATCGGTATTATGTACAAAAATAGTAATAAAAAAAGAGGAAGCTAATTTAAGCTTCCTCTTTTCTTTTTATTTTTGGATAAAATGGAAATGACTGCCGAATCGTTCGAAGGCTGCTTTGTCCAACTCTTCCTGATGATCCGGATGTGCGATAGCGATAAGTGCTTTTGCTCTTTGTTGCAATGTTTTTCCGTATAAATCGGCCGCACCGAATTCCGTTACGATATAATGGACGTCAAAACGGGTGGTCACGACTCCGGCTCCGTTTAATAGGGTCGGGGTAATTTTGCTCACTCCTTTGTTGGTAACGGAGGGTAAGGCGATGATGGGTTTACCTCCTTCGCTGGCTGCTGCTCCGCGGATGAAATCCAATTGGCCGCCGCAACCGCTGTAAAATTTGCACCCGATGGAGTCGGCATTCACCTGTCCCGTAATATCGACGGACAGAGCCGAATTAATGGCTGTCATCTTAGGTTGTTGAGCGATGATGCACGGGTCGTTGGTATACCCTACATCCATCATGGCTACGGCCGGGTTATCGTCGATGAAATCATATACTTCTTTGGAACCCATTAAGAAGGTGGATACGATCTTTCCTTTATCGAATTTTTTATTTAAGTTATTGATGACTCCTTTGGCATAGAGAGGCAGTACGCCGTCAGCGAACATTTCGGTGTGAATACCTAAATTTTTATGATTTCCCAATTGAGAAAGCACGGCATTCGGAATAGCTCCGATTCCCATTTGCAAGGTAGCTCCGTCTTCGATTAATGCGGCGCAGTTTTTTCCGATTTTGATATCCTCTTCCGTTAGAGAGGCCGGATGTGCTTCGATTAACGGCGTGTTGTCTTCGCAGAAGACATCGATATCCGATAATTTAATGATAGCGTCACCCCATGCTCTGGGAACATTCGGATTGATGACGGCAATAACCGTTTTCGCGTTTTGTACGGCAGCTAAAGTCGCATCAACGGAGGTCCCCATAGATACGTATCCGTGTTTATCCGGCGGACACACCTGAATCATAGCTACGTCTATCGGATGAATTCCGCTGCGGATTAATTTTTGTGTTTCACTCAAGTGAACGGGAACATAATCGGCATAACCGGCTTGGGTCGGTTTGCGAACATTGCTTCCCACGAAATAAGATTCGAGAAGGAAAACACCTTCGAATTCGGCTTCGGCATAGGGAGCGCTTCCTTCCGTGTGCAGGTGTTGTATTCTTACACCTTTTAATTCTCCTGCACGACCTCTGTTACAAAGGGCTTGAATCAATCCTTGCGGAGCACAAGCAACACTGTGAATGTGAATTCGATCACCCGATTTCACTACTTTTACAGCTTCTTCAAATGATACTGTTTTTATTCCTTGATACATAATGATTTATTTTATCTTAACGCCTTATGATTTATAGCAGTTTTTCTTTCTTATCGAGGGCGCAAGTTAGCAACACTCTTTTAATTAAACAATTTTTTCTGTAATTAAAAAAGTGCTTTTGGAAGCTAATGCTAAAGGGGGGTTATAATAGTTCGGCAAGGATTAATTTTCCGATGAAAAGATAGATATTTAATCCGATGATATCATTGGTTAAGGTGATGAAAGGACCGGTAGCCAGAGCCGGGTCAATATTGATTCTATTGAGTAACAGAGGGAAAGCCGTTCCGAATAGCGAAGCAAAAATAATTACCGTAAAGAGAGAAATCGTTACCGTGAGCGGCATGGCGAAAGAGTTCATATTGAAACAAAGGGTGAGGACAAAAATGATGGAAGAACATATGGTAGCGTTGATTAAAGCTCCTCCTATTTCCTTAATAATGTTTTGGAAAATATTTTTTACTCCGAGAGAATTGGAGGCCAAACCTTTTACGACGATGGCCGAAGATTGTATTCCTACATTTCCTCCCATGGCGGTGATAACTGGGATAAACATGGCCGTAGCCGGGAAAAGGGCAATATCCGCCTGGTAGAACGAGATCATATAGGCAGCTAACATTCCTCCGAAAAGACCTATGATTAACCAAGGTAGACGAGCTTTTGTCTGGTCCCATATCGTATCCGAAGATTCCACGTCTTGGGTGATACCGGACATCATATGATAGTCTTTTTCAGCCTCTTCACGAATGACATCCACGACGTCGTCGATCGTAATTCGACCTACCAGTCGTCCGATGGAATCCACGACCGGAATGGCTACCAAATCGTATTTTTGCATGATCCGTCCTACCGATTCCGCGGTCTCGTCCGTGTTAACGAAGATGACGTCAGGGTTATACAGTTTATTTATTTTGGTCGATGTCGGAGATAAGATCATTTTTTTTAATGATAATCTTCCTTTTAGTACGTTGTCATCGTCAACGACATACACGTAGAAAATTTCTCCGATATTTTCGGCTTGTCGACTCAACTCCCTGAGGCAGGTCAATACGGTCCAATTTTCATTGACGGCAACTAACTCTTTTCCCATCAGACCACCGGCGGTATCTTCATCATAGTGCAACAGGTCGACAATATCTCCGGCTTGTTCTAAGTCCTCTATGTGGGAAAGTACTTCGTGTTGTTGTTCATCGGACATGCTTCCTACCAAATCCGCCGCATCATCCGAATCCATATTGTCGATGAAACGCTTAGCGATGATTTCCGGGGGAAAAGATTCGATAAAACGTTTACGTTCGTCCTCTTCCAATTCTGCTAATACGTCACCGGCTAACTCATTATCAAGAAGTAAGAATAAGAATTGAGCCTGTTTATTATCGAGTTCTTCTAAGATTTCGGCGATATCGGCAGGGTGGAGGGTTTCCACTATTTTGGAAGCTCCCTCTTTATCTTTCGCGTTGATGATTTCTTCTAATTTAGCGAGAAACTCGTTGGTCAATTCAAATTGTTGCATGCTTGTCAGGTCTGTTATAAGTTGTTTTCTATGGCTTTACATAGCGTGATGAAGTCTTCTGCGCTAAGTTGTTCGGGTCGCAAATTTAACATATCCGAAGTAAATTCCGGGGGTAAAATCGGTTTTAATGAATTTCGGAGTGTTTTTCTCCTTTGATTAAAACCGGTTTTTACGACGTTGAAAAACAGTTGTTCTTTGCAATCCAATTTTTCCCTTCGGTTACGCGTCAGACGGATAACAGCGGATTTTACTTTGGGAGGGGGATCAAATACCTGTTCATTCACGGTAAAAAGGTATTCTATATGATAAAAAGTTTGTAAGAAAACACTTAATATCCCATAGGTTTTGTTTCCGTGGGAAGCACTGATCCGATCGGCGACCTCTTTTTGTATCATACAGACAACCTGTGGAATGTAATCTCTGTTTTCAATAACTCTGAAAAAAATCTGCGACGAGATATTATAAGGTAAATTTCCTATTATTGAAAAAGGTTCTTTTTGAAAAAGAGTGAGATCCATTTTAAGGAAGTCACCGTAAATGATCTGTTTTTTCTGTTGCGGAAAGGCCTCGTGGAGATAGCTTATGGACTCTTGGTCGATATCGATAGCCAAAACTGAAAATCGGTTATTTTTTAGTAAATACTGGGTTAAGACACCCATCCCAGGTCCTATTTCCAACACGTTTGTCGTTAAAGGAAGAAGACTGTCCGTGATCTTTCGAGCGATATTTTGATCTTTTAGGAAATGTTGTCCTAAATATTTTTTAGCTTTTACAATACCCATCTGTTCCTGTTGTATTAAAAACAATGTGCTTACATTATAACGACTTTCTCCTCCCTAATTTTTCAACTTCCGATTAATAATGTACATTTGCAATCAACTTACAAAATAATCATTTTATTTTGATTTGAGGAAATTATTAAAGTGTGAACTTTACTAAAGTTGATGGATGAAGCCAATATATAAGCAAATAATAAAGTTTTTTGCTTTTTTTGCCGTAACGGTTTTCTTGTTTTGGTTGGTATACCGGGATCAGAATCCGGCGGATTTAATGAAAGTATTGCGTGAAGATGTAAATTATACTTGGGTATGGGTCGGCGTGGTGTTGGGAATTCTTAGTCACGTCAGCCGGGCTATGCGTTGGCAGTTGTTGACTCGGTCCATGGGCTATAAGATCTCTTTCATGAATAGTTTTATGGGTGTTATGATCGGTTATTTTGCTAACTTGGCCATTCCTCGAATGGGAGAGTTCACTCGTTGCGGAGTGGTAGCTAAATATGAACAGGTACCTTTTTCCAAGTTGTTAGGAACGGTCGTCACGGAGCGGGTGTTCGATATGATCATGCTGCTATTGTTGACTTTGGTCGTGATTTTATCTCAATTTGGACAAGTCGTACGTTTTTTGGATACTAACGAAGATATAAAGGAAAAGCTGTACGGTTTACTGACATCCGGTTGGATTTGGGCTATCGGTTTTTTATTTGTTATCCTGTTAATGATATTGATTTGGTTGGTTCGGAAAGGCGTTTTTTCGGCACGGATACATAAGTTTTTATCTGGATTAAAGGAGGGTATTTGGGCCGTAAAGGGAGTGGATAACAAATGGTTGTTTATAGCGCATACTGTTTTCATTTGGTTGATGTATTTTTTAATGCTGTATGTCTGTTTCTTCTGTTTCAAGTTTACCTCCGGCTTAAATATGCTGGTCGGCCTAACCGTGTTTGTTATTTCCAGTTATGGAATGGTCGCTCCGGTTCAGGGGGGTGTCGGGGCATGGCATTTTATGGTTGTGGCTGCCTTGATGTTGTATCTGCCGAATACTCCCGAAATGGAAAGTCTGGCCAAGACGTTCGCTTTATTGTCTCACGGGGCGATGACCTTATTGTATATCGTAATGGGAGTTTTGTGTATGCTGTACTTGCCTATCTACAATCGGAATCGCTAATTAATTAATGATCAAAGAAACAATGGAATTCATTCAGAAATATTTTGCCGGATTGAGTGACTTGCAAAAAAAACGACTGGAACAATTGGAAGGACTGTACCGGGAATGGAATGAAAAAATAAATGTCATATCTCGAAAAGATATCGGCGAATTGGAAATTCATCATGTATTGCATTCCATGGCCATCGCGAAAGTTATCTCTTTCAAACCGGGTACCCGGGTTATGGATGTCGGTACTGGCGGAGGTTTTCCGGGAATCCCCTTGGCGATTCTTTTTCCGGAAACGGATTTTTTTTTAGTAGATTCGATCGGTAAAAAGATAAAGGTCGTTCGGGAAATCGTGACAGCTTTGGGGCTTAAAAACGTAAGAGCGGAGCAACTTCGGGTTGAAGAGGTAAAAGAAAAATTTGATTTTATTGTAAGTAGGGCGGTTACGGCATTTCCAACTTTTATGTCCTGGACGCGGAATCGCATTCGAAAAGGAGGAAACAACGAATTGCCGAACGGGATTCTTTATATAAAGGGAGGGGATTTTGACGAGGAGATAAAACCGTATAGAGATAAGGTCCGTGTATATGGTATTCCGGATTTTTTTGAAGAAGAGTTTTTTGCAACCAAAAAAATAATTTATATGCCGTTGCTTTAAATTATTTCTTAACAATTTGGGAATAAAGATAATTCTTTCTAATTTTGTGCAGATTATACTTTCCACCTGGTTCATGCCGGGTGACTTAACTTACTTAATGATAATTATCCATAACGTAATTATATGTACGATATTTTAGAACTGAATGAAAAATTACTTTCAGATTTGCGTCAAATTGCAAAAGATCTGAATGTTAAAAGGGTTGAATCCTATAAAAAGAAAGAGCTGATATATAAGATTTTGGATCAGCAGGCTATGGTGGCTACAGAAGAAACTACTCCTGTTGAACCGAAAGAAAAGAAGCCCAGGGTGCGGGTTATACGGGGAGGGGTGCAGAAAGTGGGAGATTCCAATGGAGGAATGAAAAGGTTTAATAAGAAGGATAACAAATCCCAGACCCTACCTACAAAAGAGGAACCAAAAGAAGAACCTGTGGCGGTAGAAGCGGAGAAGAAGGAAGAACCCCGGGTTATTAATGTTATCCATAGTGATATTTTGGATAAGGATATAGTTCTGAATCGTACGGAGAACGGTATAGTTGTCGAGAATAAAAAAGAGGAAGTTGAAGAGACGGCTCCTGAGGAGAAGAAAATAGAAAGTAGTCAGGAAAATAAACGGGGAAACAAGCCTAATCGTAAGTTTATGGATCGCCGGAATAAAAAGCCGGAAAATAATGAACAGTCGGTAAGTTCGGAGCCCGCTATACCGGAGGAGAAGGAAGAAGAAAAGAGTAAAGAAAATTTTCCGGCAAAACAGGATCGGATGTCTAAATTTGTAAAGAAGGCTAAGCGTTACGAGAAAGATAACGAAGCCTTACAGCAAGTTGTAGAGGACGATATCGTATTGGATGAGCCGGATGTTGATATTTTGCCCGAATTGGTACAGGAACCCGTGCTTGAAAGTCCGTTGGCGGAGTCGGAAGAGAAACGTGAGAATACGAATAAAATGCGGTTCGACAAAAGAGATAAATATTATGAGTTTGAAGGTATTATATTAAATTCCGGCGTGTTGGAGATTATGCCTGACGGTTACGGTTTTTTACGCTCATCGGATTATAATTACCTGAACTCGCCGGATGATATATACGTGTCACAGAGCCAAATTAAGCTTTTCGGTCTCTCAACCGGTGATACGGTTGAAGGAACGGTGCGGCCGCCCAAAGAGGGAGAAAAATATTTCCCCTTGATAAAAGTGGAAAAGATCAACGGGAAGTCTCCGGAAGCTGTCCGGGATCGTATCCCGTTTGATCATCTTACCCCTCTTTTCCCGAATGAAAAATTCAATTTGACCGGAAACGGACGTGCGACCATTTCGACCCGGGTGGTAGATATGTTTGCTCCTATCGGTAAAGGACAACGCGGATTGATCGTTGCTCAACCAAAGACCGGTAAAACCATGTTATTGAAAGAAATAGCCAATGCCATTTCTGCTAATCATCCGGAGGTTTATTTGATTATACTGTTGATAGACGAGCGCCCGGAAGAGGTTACGGATATGGCCCGGAATGTAAATGCAGAGGTTATCTCCTCTACGTTCGACGAACCGGCGGAACGCCACGTGAAGGTCGCTAATATCGTTTTGGAGAAGGCGAAACGTATGGTGGAATGCGGTCATGATGTGGTGATTCTTTTGGATTCCATTACTCGTTTGGCCCGCGCCTATAATACCGTATCTCCTGCTTCCGGTAAGGTTCTTTCCGGCGGTGTGGATGCAAACGCGTTACATAAGCCGAAACGTTTCTTCGGAGCGGCCCGGAATATTGAAGATGGAGGATCGTTGACGATTTTGGCCACTGCGTTGACGGAGACCGGATCGAAAATGGATGATGTGATTTTTGAAGAGTTTAAAGGAACGGGTAACATGGAGTTGCAATTGGATCGCAAATTATCCAATCGTCGTATTTATCCGGCTGTGGATATTACGGCTTCCAGTACGCGTCGTGACGACCTTTTGTTGGGTGATTACACGTTGAATCGAATTTGGATATTACGTAATTATTTGACGGATATGAACTCCGTTGAAGCTATGCAATTTGTGAAAGATCGTTTGGAAAAAACGAAATCCAATGAGGAATTTCTGATTTCTATGAATGATAAGTGATTCAGATGGCTTATAAGATAAAAAAGCGGGTTAAAATGATCTTTAACCCGCTTTTTCTATGTTTTGTAACATGTAGATTACAAAACGCATCTTTTTTTACTATATTTGCATTGCAAAAAAAGAGAGATGGAGAGTTTACGTATTACACACGATATTCTATTGAAGGAGAGGACTTCTACTATCCGTCGGGGGTTGCTGGATGTAATAGATTGTCGTGCCCGTCTGATTGCTATAAAGGGGAGCCGCGGGGTAGGGAAAACAAATTTTCTTCTGGCTTTTTGCAAAGAATATTATGAGGATGATCCATCGTGTCTTTACGTGAATATCAATAATCTTTTTTTTGCGACGGAGGGGTTGTTCCATTTTGTGGAGCGTTTCTATAAATTGGGGGGAAAAGTATTGCTGCTGGATCAAGTTCATAAATATCCCGATTGGGATAAAGAGTTGAGGGAAGCTTACGATCATTTTCCAGAATTGCGGATTGTTTTTACGGCCTCTTCCATCGTGAGGATTAAATCCAACAAATACCTGCACGGAATTGTGGAGATGTATAACCTGAGCGGGTTGTCTTTTCGGGAATTCCTGGAGTTGGAGACGGGACATAAATTTCCGGTATTTGCTTTTGAGGAGATATTGGAGCATCACGAGGAGATTGTAGACCGTATTTTAGACCGCGTGCGTCCTTTGGCCCATTTCGGGAATTATTTGAAATACGGCTATTATCCCATCTATTTGGAAGAGAAATCACATATCGATTATTTATTAAAGAATATAAACTTAACGTTAGAGTTTGATATTCCGTATAATAACCAGATAGAATTGAAATATTTGACTAAATTGAAGCAATTGCTTTATATTGTGGCAAATGATAATAACAATGTAAATATCAGTAAATTGAGCCATGAAATCGGAGTATCGAGGGCCACGGTACTCAATTATTTGCATTATATGAAAAATGCCCGTTTACTGACTTTGTTGTTTGACAAGGAAAGTGATGACGAGAACGGCTTGAAGCCTAATCAGGTATATCTTCATAATCCCAATTTATTGAATGCCGTATGTTTGGATAATACGGATGCCGCTACGGTCAGAAAAACCTTTTTAGTTAGTCAGTTATGCCCTGTGGCCAGCTTGAATTATTCGGAAAATGCGGATTTTCTGGTAAACGGACGCTATGATATTCTCGTGAGACAAGAGGGAGATAAAAGGCGAATAAAGGATAATTTAATAATAATGACGGATATGATAGAACGAGGGAAGAAAAATATTGTACCTTTATGGCTTACTGGTTTTGTATATTGATAATTAAATAAATAGTGTAATATAGTTGAGAATAAGATCACATGCTGGACGGAGAGGGCTTCGGTATTTTTCAGGTGTTGAATCGTGTTTTCAGAGGAATGAATGATTGTTAGTTAATGTAAAAAAAAATGGCAAAAGAAAAGAAATTTATTACTTGTGACGGTAACGCTGCTGCTGCGCATATAGCCTATATGTTCAGTGAAGTATCGTGTATTTATCCGATCACTCCTTCGTCTCCGATGGCTGAATACGTTGACGAATGGGCTGCTAAAGGAAGAAAAAATATGTTTGGCGAAACAGTTCGCCTGGTTGAAATGCAATCAGAGGCGGGTGCTGCCGGAGCCGTTCATGGTTCTTTGCAAGCCGGTGCTTTGACAACCACGTATACTGCATCGCAAGGTTTATTGCTGATGATTCCGAATATGTATAAGATTGCGGGAGAGCTGTTACCATGCGTTTTCCACGTGAGTGCCCGTGCTTTAGCGGCTCATGCTCTTTCTATTTTCGGAGATCACGCGGATGTTTACGCTGCTCGTCAGGCCGGTTTTGCTATGTTGGCTTCCGGTTCCGTTCAGGAAGTGATGGACCTTTCAGCTGTTTCTCACCTGACTGCTATAAAATCGAGAGTACCTTTCTTAAATTTCTTCGACGGATTCCGTACGTCTCACGAAATACAGAAGATAGAAGAGATTGATATGGAAGATCTGCGCGGATTAGTGGATATGAAGGCGTTGCAGGAGTTCCGCGATAGAGCTCAAAGTTCTGAGAATCCGGTGACGAAGGGTACGGCGCAGAACCCGGATATCTATTTCCAGGCAAGAGAGGCTGCCAATCGTTTTTACGATGCGGTTCCCGATATCGTGGCTGAATACATGAAAGAGATGTCTAAGCTCACGGGACGTACGTATCGTCCGTTTGATTACTATGGTGCGAACGATGCCGAGAATATCATCATAGCTATGGGGTCGGTGACCGAGACCATTCGGGAGGTAATCGACTATAAGATGGCTCAGGGAGAAAAGGTCGGAATGATAGCAGTACACCTGTACCGTCCGTTCTCTGCTAAATATTTTATGGACGTCATGCCGGCATCTGTAAGAAGAATTGCCGTACTTGATCGTACAAAAGAGCCGGGAGCAAACGGAGATCCGTTGTATTTGGATGTGAAAGAGATCTTCTACGGCAAAGAGAATGCTCCGGTTATCGTGGGTGGACGTTACGGTTTGGGTTCCAAAGACGTAACTCCCGCGCAGATTATCGCCGTATACAAGAATTTGGCAATGAATGAGCCTAAGGATAAATTTACAATCGGAATCGTAGATGATGTTACTTTCCACTCTCTTCCCGTAGAACCGGAAGTAAAAGTAACTTCTGCCGGAACCTATGAGGCTAAGTTTTACGGTTTAGGCTCGGACGGTACGGTTGGTGCCAATAAGAATTCGATTAAGATTATCGGTAGTGCTACCAATAAATATTGTCAAGCTTATTTCGCTTATGACTCTAAAAAATCGGGAGGTTTTACCGCTTCTCACCTTCGTTTCGGTGATGAGCCGATCCGTTCTACTTATTTAGTAACGACTCCTGACTTTGTGGCATGTCACGTTCCGGCTTACGTTCATATGTATGACGTATTGAAAGGATTGAAGAAGGGGGGCTCTTTCTTGTTGAACTCTATTTGGGATGAAAAAGAGGTCGGGAATCATCTTCCGAATGCCATGAAGCGTTATTTAGCCCAGAATGAGATTAATTTTTATATTATTAACGGTACGAAATTGGGTCAGCAATTAGGTTTGGGCAATCGTACGAATACGATTATGCAGGCTGCTTTCTTTAAAATTACGAACGTGATTCCGTATGAATTGGCCGTGAGTGAAATGAAAAAAGCCATCGATAAGTCATACGGCAAGAAAGGAGAAGCTGTCGTAAAAATGAATTACGCGGCAGTGGATGCCGGCGGTGAGCATGTCGTTAAGGTAGAAATCCCTGCCGATTGGAAAAACTTGCAAGATGAAGTTGTAGCTCCCGATCCGAATCGTCCTGAATTTATCCGTAAGGTGGTAGATGTGATGAATGCTCAAGCTGGAGATGATCTTCCGGTAAGTGCGTTTACGGGACGCGAGGATGGAACTTTTCCTGCCGGGACTTCCCGTTATGAAAAACGGGGAATTGCAATTAATGTACCGGAATGGCAAGTAAATAACTGTATACAATGTAATCAGTGTGCTTATGTTTGTCCTCATGCTGCCATTCGCCCGTTCTTGATGACGGAAGCGGAGTTAGCCGCTGCTCCTGCCGGAACGACCTCCAAGCCGGCTATCGGTAAGGAGTTTGCCGGTCTTCAATTCAAGATTCAGGTATCTCCGTTGGATTGTACGGGTTGTGGAAACTGCGCCGACGTGTGTCCGGCAAAAGAGAAAGCGCTCGTTATGAAGCCGCTTGAATCGCAGGAAGCTGAAATTGCTCGTTTCAAATATATGGATGAAAAGGTCGGTTACAAACGCCTGGTGGAACCGAACAATGTAAAAAATTCTCAATTCCAACAACCGTTGTTTGAGTTCTCCGGTGCTTGTGCCGGTTGCGGTGAGACCCCGTATATTAAATTGATTACCCAACTATTCGGAGAGAGAATGATGGTAGCTAATGCAACCGGATGTTCTTCTATTTACGGTGGTTCTGCTCCTTCCACTCCCTATTGTAAAAATAATGTGACCGGTCGCGGTCCGGCTTGGGCGAACTCCTTGTTTGAGGATAATGCCGAGTACGGATTCGGTATGGCAGAGGGTGCTAATCGTTTGCGCGAACGTGTCAAGAGACTGGTTGAAGAGCATATGAATCAATTCTCTGCTGAGGCTCAGGCTGCCGCACAAGAGTGGATTACCGCTTATGAAGACGGGGATAAGACGTTGGCAACGAGCGATAAATTATCTGCTGCAATGTCGAAAGAAACATCGGCTGTTGCCAAGGAGATCATGGCGTTGAAACCCTATTTCACGAAAAAGTCACAATGGATTTTCGGTGGTGACGGTTGGGCATATGATATCGGTTACGGTGGATTGGATCACGTGTTAGCCAGCGGGCAGAACGTGAATGTTCTGGTTGTGGACACGGAGGTATATTCAAATACCGGCGGTCAATCTTCTAAATCGACGCCTGTCGGTGCCGTGGCGAAGTTTGCCGCAAGCGGGAAACGGATCCGGAAAAAAGATTTGGGTATGATGGCTGCTTCATACGGTTACGTGTATGTAGCACAAGTTGCCATGGGAGCAAATCAGGCTCAGTATTTGAAAGCGTTGAAAGAAGCTGAGGCTTATCCCGGACCTTCTCTGATTATTGCTTACGCACCTTGTATTAATCACGGGTTGAAAGCAAGTATGGGTAAATCTCAGGCCGAGGAGAAGAAAGCCGTGGAATGCGGTTATTGGCAATTGTACCGTTATAATCCGATGCTGGAAGAAGAAGGTAAGAATCCCTTCCAGTTGGATTCGAAAGAACCGGATTATTCCAAATTCAGAGAGTTCTTAATGGGCGAAGTTCGTTACAACTCCTTAATTAAGGCAGCTCCGGAAGATGCGGAACGTTTGTTCGAAATGACAGAACGAGATGCTAAATGGAGGTATGAAGGCTATAAACGTCGTGCTGAAATGAAGTACGGTAACGAATAATATTCACAATAACGGAAATGGCGCTGTTCAATTTTTGAGCAGCGCTATTTTTATCATTTTAATCGTGTAACTGCTTGTTAATTTTTGCAATTGGCATTCAGCCGTGCAATGCTCTCTTCGTTTAATTGATCGATAGGAAAACCTAATTTTTGAGCTTGGGTGTAATCTTTACATGCTTTTTCCCTGTCTCCTATCTCTAAGAATATTTGAGCTCTTGTGATGTAGGCTGCCGCGTAGCTCGGCTTTATTTTCAGGGCTTTGTTAATATATTGTAAGGCTTTATCGGTCAACCCCTGTTTTAATAAGGAGAAAGCCCAGCTGTTCAGAATGATGGTTTCATCCGGGTATTTTTGTATTAGTTTCTCCAGAATGGTATGGGCCTCTTTTTCTCTTTTCAAGTTAATCAATAGTTTCGCCCTGTTAGCTTGTATGATGAAATCGTCCGGATCTTTTTCCAAGTAAGTATCAAAATCCGAAAGTACTTTGTTCCATTGTTTCTGTTGAATGTAAATCCGGATTCTTTTCATCAGTAAATCATTGTCATCCGGATATTTTTTTAACATCAGGTTATAATCTTTAAGTGCTTCCCGGTATCGCCGTGATTGAAAATAGCAGTATCCTCTTCTGAAATAGTATATATCCTTTGGTTCCAGATCGATGATTCTGGAATATAGTTCTGCGGCTTCTTCGAAACGGTTTTGGTTTTCCCGGATAAATCCTTTGTTGTAGATGGCTTTTATATTTTCAGGATTAATCTTCAGTGCTTTATCGAATAGGGTTATTGCCCGCGAAAAGTTACCTTTATGGGCTTGTTCGATGCCCGATTGAGTTAATTCAACGTCTTTTTGGCCATAAACCGAAAAGAATGAAAACATAAAGAGAATCATACATAGATTTCTCATGTGGTTAAGATGTATTAGAGTTAATAGTCGTATAAAATTATAAAAAACATGGATTTTATCAAAATATTTTTATTTATATTTATGATATTTATTATTTAGATATCTTTTTTAACAAAGAATCTTCTCCTTTTGAATAGAATAATAGGTGAATAGACAAAGTGATTCATTTCTAGATGTTTATTCTTGTATTGAAAGACAGGGAAGAGTTGTTACTATTTTTACGGATTGTTTTGCGCGGGTGTTTCTACACGGTGTTTGGAGTTTGGGATTGATGTTATTTTTTAATATCTGTTTGTATAAAATGATAAAATGTATGCTCCAATGTAGGTATTTCGGAAAGCCTGGAAACATAAGAAGGGGTTCGTGGATGAACGAATGGTCGATGAGTTTGAAACATAAGATGAACGATATCACGTATTTGTATCTTTATTTAAAACATCGTAGTCATACTCTTGTAAAAAACGGGGGGACAGCGTGAGGATCGATTTGTTAAAATGATTGTACCGGGAGAGAAAGGTTGTTTCGGTTCCTATTTTTTGGTTAAAATAATTATCTTTGGGGGCAGAATAAATAAATCACTTACTATAAAAACGATGGATCAAGAAAACAAACAACCTAATTCGCTTCCCGAAAATGCCTATCGGGAGCTTGCGCCGGGTGAAGAGTACAAGCCTATGATGTCGGCAAAGTCTAAACCTCAGGAGGTTACAGTCTATTCGGTAACATTCGGTATCATTATGGCAATTGTCTTTTCGGCCGCTGCCGCTTATTTGGGATTAAAAGTAGGACAGGTATTTGAAGCAGCTATTCCGATCGCTATCATTGCGGTAGGGGTCGGTAATGTCTTAGGACGTAAAAACATGTTGGGACAGAATGTCATTATCCAATCGATCGGGGCAAGTTCCGGGGTTATTGTCGCGGGAGCTATATTTACTTTACCTGCTCTTTATATTTTGGGATTGGATGCACATTTTTATCAGATTTTCCTATCTTCCCTGTTCGGAGGATTGCTGGGTATTATGTTGTTGATCCCTTTCCGGAAATATTTCGTAAAGGATATGCATGGTAAGTATCCCTTCCCGGAGGCAACGGCCACGACGGAGGTTTTGGTTTCGGGAGAGAAAAAGGGAAATCAGGCTAAATTGTTGGCTGTTAGCGGGCTTATCGGCGGATTGTATGATTTTATCGTGAGTACTTTCGGTTGGTGGTCGGAAGGGATCTCTACCCGGATTATGGGTTGGGGAGAGTTGTTGGCTGACAAGATGAAAGTCGTGTTAAAGATTAACACGGGAGCCGCGGTATTGGGTCTCGGTTATATCGTGGGATTGAAATACGCTGCTTTTATTTGCGCGGGTTCGTTTACGGTATGGTTTGTACTGATCCCTTTTATCAGTTATTTTGCCGACGGACAGACTTTGGCCGTGGGAGAAAATATTACGATGCTGATCGGTCAGATGAGTCCGGAACAGCTATTCTCCAATTATGCCCGTCACATCGGTATCGGAGGCATCGCGATGGCAGGTATTATCGGAATCATTCGTTCTTCCGGTATCATAAAACAAGCTTTGGGATTGGCCGTGAGTGAGTTGAAAGGGAAAAAGGACGCGGGGGAGACAACGGAACGCACCCAGAGAGACCTTCCGATGAAGACGATCTTGTCCGGTTTGATTGCCACATTGATCGCTATATTCGTATTTTTCCAGATCGGGGTGTTGGGAAATATGTTTCATACGATTATTGCCACTTTAATCGTGTTTGTGATCGCTTTCCTCTTCACCACGGTGGCTGCTAACGCGATTGCTATCGTGGGGTCTAATCCGGTTTCGGGTATGACGTTGATGACCCTTATTCTTAGTTCTTTGGTATTGGTCAGTGCGGGGTTGAGCGGAACAAGCGGAATGACGGCCGCTATGATTATCGGAGGAGTGGTCTGTACGGCCTTATCTATGGCCGGAGGTTTTATTACGGATTTGAAAATCGGTTATTGGTTGGGAACTACACCCGCTAAACAGGAGGGATGGAAATTCTTGGGAACGGCCGTGTCGGCAGCTACTATCGCCGGAGTCATGATGGTACTGAATAAGACTTACGGTTTCGTGGGAGACGGTGCTTTAGTGGCACCGCAGGCAAATGCTATGGCTGCCGTGATTAAGCCTTTGATGGAGGGCGGTGCAACTCCCTGGCTGCTTTATTTTGCCGGAGCCGCGTTGGCTTTGATCTTGACGATGATCGGTGTTCCCGCCTTGGCCTTTGCCTTGGGGATGTTTATTCCGTTGGATTTAAATACGCCTTTGTTGATCGGAGGGTTGATTAGTTGGTATGTCGGTTCCCGTAGTAAAGATGAACAGGTAAATAAATCCCGCCGGGAGCGGGGGACATTGATTGCTTCCGGATTTATCGCGGGGGGAGCCTTGATGGGCGTGATCAGCGCCATATTGAAGTATTGCGGTGCGGATTGGTTCGTGGAATGGAGCGGTGCTGAAATTTTAGCCGTAGTGATGTATATCGCGATCATCGTTTATTTCATTAAAGATTCGTTGAGAGCTAAGTTAACGGATTGAGTGATTCAGTGATTGAGTGATTCAGTGATTAGGGGATTGGAAGATTGAGTGATGGGGGTGCGATCGCAAGAATTACTTCGTTTGGAATGATAATATAAAATAAAAAATTAAATCGATATGTTGGATTTAAAAGAGCGTTTTTTAAGATATGTCGCTTTCGATACTCAAAGTGATGAGAACAGCGAGACCTTTCCTTCAACGGAAAAGCAATTGGTATTGTTGAAGCATTTGACGGAGGAGATGAGGAGTTTGGGATTGGTGGAGGTAGAAATGGATGAGCATGGGTATGCTATGGGATCTATTCCGGCGACACCCGGTTATGAAGATCGTCCGGTAATCGGTTTCATCTCTCATGTGGATACCAGCCCGGATATGAGCGGGGCTCGTATAAACCCGCAAATTATCGAGAATTACGATGGAAAAGACATAAGATTGAACGCCGACTTGATGATGAGGATTGTCGATTTTCCCGAGTTGGTTTATTTTAAAGGTCATACGTTGATAACAACGGATGGAACGACCCTATTGGGAGCCGACGATAAGGCCGGTGTAGCTGAAATCATGACGGCGGCCGAATATCTGATTAATCATACTGACGTGCCGCACGGAAAGATTCGTATAGGGTTTACCCCGGATGAGGAGATAGGCCGTGGGGTTGATTTCTTTAATGTCGAGAGATTCGGGGCTAAGTTTGCCTATACGATTGACGGAGGTTTCGAGGGCGAATTGGAGTACGAGAATTTCAATGCGGCCAGTGCCAAGATGGTTATTCAGGGACGTAATGTTCATCCGGGATACGCGAAAGACAAAATGATCAACGCTTTACAGGTAGCGGCTGATATAAACAGTTTGCTACCGGCTTGGGAACGTCCGGAACATACGGATGGATACGAGGGTTTTTATCATCTGGTAGGGTTGGGTGGTTCGGTGGAAAATGCTACCATCGATTATATTATCCGAGATCATAACCGGGAAAAATTTGAGGCTAAGAAGCAATATATAAGTAAGGTGGTCGAGTTGCTGACCCGAAAATACGGGGAAGGGGTAATTACTTTAACACTCAAGGATCAATACTATAATATGCGTGAGATGGTAGAACTGCACCCGGAGGTGATCGACAAGGCTTTTCAAGCGATGAAGCAGGCCGGAGTGACTCCTATCGTGCGTCCGATACGCGGGGGGACCGATGGAGCGCGTCTTTCGTACATGGGATTACCTTGTCCGAATTTGTTTACCGGAGGTATGAATTTCCACGGGAAATTCGAGTATTGCTCTTTGGATACGATGCATAAAGCCATGCAGACCATTTTGAATCTGATTCAACTTTGGGCAAAGTAAAAAATAAGATTTATCGGAGAACGGGGCTGCTTTTTTCAGGTAGCCTCGTTTTTTATGGTTAGATTTGTAAGATAAAATAACCATGAAAATAGGGGAAAAATGACGGAAAAAACACGTGTGCCGAGGCAAACCAACATGATATTATTTTCTCCTCCGAAACATTCGGAAGATCTGTATATTCCTTTAGAGACGTGGGAGTTTCTGTGTCACACGTTGTATTTAAAGAAATATCCCTTTTTATTAGGCCCCAAAGGCTGTGGAAAGTCATCGGTCGCCAAGGAGCTGGCCGAAGCTACCGGAATGGATTTTTTTGCTTTCGACATGGGCCAGGCCTTTAAACCTAAGAAGATGTTTGTCGGGGGATTGATTATCGGAGATGACGGAAAAACAAAAGCTGTTCGTTCCGAATTTTTTAAAGCTTTTACCTCTTCCCGTCCGACGTTGATATTTTTGGATGAGCTGACGCGGATCCCGATGGTGGCTGCCAATTTTTTAATGACAATACTGGATAGGCAGCAGTCTTACATTTATGATGAGGATTCGGGTATGCGGTACGATAAAGGAGAGGATGTTTTGTTTGTGGCGGCTGGAAACGTGGGGTTTGCCTACGTTTCGACTCAACGGTTGGATACGGCTTTTGAAGATCGGTTTATCAAGGTTCGGCTCGATTACCTGTCTCCGGCAGAAGAAGCAGACCTGATTTTAGATCGTTATCCCCAAGTGTCCAAAGAAGCGGCCGGAGCATTGACTAAAGTGGCGGAAATATTGCGGTTGGCGGAACGGAGGGAGACTCTCTCCGTTTCCCTGTCTACCCGTCAGGTATTGGATGCGGCGGCTTATCTGCCTTTGGGGTACCGGTTGAATGAAATCATTGAAAAAGTCATCTTGACGAATTATCTCATTACCGGGGAAGAGACATTGGCCCGCTCCCTGGTTCAAGCCTTATAACGGTTTCTGATGGATTTTCGAAAAATAGAGGAAATATACGAGGAGCAATTCATGGATCGGGATTGGTGGGGAAACTTTCCGCGGGCCCGGAATTTGGTCGACCGGAATCTCGGTACGACCGATATTTTGACCTTGGTCCCCGTTTGTGCCCGGATAGCATATCATGTTACCGGAGAGATTCCTAAAATGATCTTATCCAATAAAGCCCCGGGTCTGGCAATGAATCCTATGCAGATCGCGTTGAATCTGAAATTGTTGCGGTTGGCTTTTTCCGATGAGATAAGAGTATATTCGTTTTTCGGTCATTTCGTGCATGAAATGGCACATATGGTTTATACCGGGAAGGAGATCAATCATTTAGATTCGAAAGATTTGAGATATACTCATTTACAGTATGAGTTGATTCATATGCTGGAAGACCGCCGGGTGGAATCTAAATTAGTCAGGGATTTTCCGGGATATCATTTTTATCTTTATGCAGCCCGTCGTTTGGATATGGCCGTGGGGATAAATGCCATAGAAGAGCAAGTCGGTTTTTACGGCGGCCCGGGGGAGGGTAACGAAAGTAACGGGTTAGACGGATCCGAGGCTCTTTTGGATTATATATGTTCTAAAATATTGTATCCGAATATTCTGGAGTTCGGTTCTTATCGGCGTGAGGTGTTGTCCTTCCCGGCAAATGGACAGAAGGTGAAGGAGGTGGATTCGGTATTGAACGAAATAAAGGAATACGCCGATTTGACGTACGCTGATGTCGAGAAATACGCGGGAGAATTGGCCCGGTTGTTTCGGCAGGAAGATTTTTGTCCCGATAACTTTTGTTTGCAGGAGATGAAAAACGTACTCAGGGGTGTAGAAGATTTTAGAACGGACCGACAAATCAAAATGGCGGAGTCTGTCATTCGGGATATGCGGAAAACCTTAAATTCGGAACCTCTATTTAGTAATCAGTCCTTTGTCTCTTCTGAACGTTCCCAATTGGAATGGAAAGGAAATTTGGGTTGTTGTGACCGGATAGAGGAGGTGGAAGCGGAAGATGCCCAAATTTCGGAAGTCTTACTGAATCGGGCTAAGGAATTTGCGGCTCGGATACGGTTGAGTCTCTCCATGTTCTCGGCTAAAATGGATCGGGTCCGAACTGTTTACGAACAGGATTCCGGTGAATTGGATGAGGACGAATTGTATCAGGTGCGTTATAATCGTTATATTTTTCAAGAAGAAGAGTATGCTTCTTCGGTCATTCTGGAAGTCGTCATACTGCTCGATCTGTCCGGTTCTATGGTAACGGGAGATAAGATCGAAATGCAGACGGTTATCTCATTGGCTCTCGCTTTGGCCTTCAGCAAATATCCCAACCTCGTTCGTTTCTCTATCTATGGCCATCGTTGTGATACGGAGAAGATAGAGATTGTGCGTTTTTACCAGAACGGAGAAAAATTGCAGTGGGGAAAATTGTTTTCACAGTCAGCCTTAAATGCCAATGCCGACGGTTATGCTATGCTCTATTGCTTTGATAAATTTAAGTCTGATGCAAAAAACAAATTGTTTTTTATGATTTCCGACGGAGCCCCTTCTGCCACGGGGTATGACGGGGAGAATGCCCGGGAACACGTGTGGGAAGTGGTTCGGGAAGGACGTAGACGGGGCATTGAAGTACTCTCCGTCGGCATCGATAATTTTGATCAGGCGGATATGTACGACGAGTTTATCCCTTTTTCCGGGGCCGAAATTACAACTCATCTCTCTCGGTGGATCCGGAAAAAGTTTTCTTCCATAGCAGATGCTAATTCTTTTTAGATGATTTTTTTGTATTTTTATTAATATATCTCTATTGTAAAATATTGTTTTGTTTTTATTTGTGATTATTTTTATATTTGTAAAAAATATGTTATAAACTAAGTAGAATATAGTCTTATGGGGTAAATTCCGAGTAATTGTTTTTTCTCGTAAATCTCCTTTTTGAAAAAACAAGGAGACGGGAATCTATGTATTAATTTAAAATTTTCGTGATGAATGAAAGTGTTTACAGGCTGATAGGAATGGCATGTATCCTTTTATCCGTGAGTTGTGGAAGTCGTGAAGCCACATACGAAGGATACGTGAAAGATGCCGAAACAGGAGATCCTTTGGCTGATGTGAAGGTGTATACCTTTGATCCTGAAAGTAAAAAAAAGGAATCGATACAAACAGATCCGAGCGGGTTTTATCGGTTACCTGTTCTAAAATTAAAAAAATCTGCGGAGATTCGCTATTCTATTGTAGGGTATAAACGAAAATCACAAGAGATAGACACGATAAAAAGGGGGATAAAACGAGGGAAGGGGAGAATCGTTTTGCCTGATGTTTTATTAAATATAGATACGGTGAAACAGGTTATTTACCGGGGAAAGGTAAAAGATGCCGAAACCGGAGAACCGCTTTCCGGAGTAGGCGTAACTTGCATGAACATACGCGTCTCAACCACTTCGACGTGCGGGAACTACCTGGTCTCTTTTGTCGGCGGTAATAAAAGACAAAAAATGGTTTTTACTAAATCAGGGTACGCTAAGGTTTCCATTGATACGGTTTTGCAATCATTGGGTCGTATTATGAACGCTCCGGATCTTTTAATGCAAAAAGAGGCTTCTGATAAAGAATGAAAACACATTCTTTTGAGAGATATTTTATTATTAATTTTTAAGACAAATGTTATGAAAAAGATGATATTTTACGTGATTATGCTCTCTTTTTTTATTGTGGAAACTGGATTTGTAGTCGGTTCTAAGTATTATGATGGTATTGTATCTGGTATTGTTTATGATGATGACGAATTGGAACCCTTGGAGGATGTTCGAGTCGTTTATAATGATCTCGTCGTGGACCTCACGGAGGTAGATGGATATTATAGTCTTACATTTGAAGGTTTATTGGAGGAAGAGGTGAAGTATTACGATGTGAAATTTTCAAAAGATAATTATCAGGAATTAATAGAGTCTTTAAAAGTAACAGGAAGAAGATTCGAGAATAAAGATGTATATATGTGGAGGGAATAACCGTCAGAAATGGATTTGTAAAAGGGGAATGAATAAAGAGAGATAGGTTCTTTTTTGTTTATTCCCTGTGAGTGTTTTTAATTTTTTGTCAGAAGCCAATTCGTTTCGTATGATCAATTTTCGAGATATAATGCTTGTTACTCGATACGAGATAAAAATCGGGAGAAGAAACTGGATATATAATATTTTCTTTGTATTGGCTGTTTTGTTTATAGGATATTACCATTTTTATTTACAAAGCAATTTAAAGCCCTTTAATATAAAGATGGTTGCTTTGCCCAGTTCTTTTCCTTTGATGAATGCTTACTTGTTTAATTTTTGGTTATCACTACTTGTTGTTTTTATCGTGTTGGAGCTTTTTGGGCGGGAGAGAGAGAAAGATACTTTGGAAACGGTAATGGTACGCTCGTTTGATAACCGGGATTATTTTATAGGTAAAATCGGAGGAATAACGGTACTTCTCATGGGAATGAATTTGATCGTCATGGGAGTGGCGTTTTTTATCCATCTTTTTGCGAGTGATTCTCCCTTCGATTTGAGGCTTTATTTTTTTTATTTTTTTTCTTTTACGATTCCCGCGTTCGTGTTTATGCTGGGGATTTGTGTATGGGTTTGCGCCGTTTTTAGAAATCGTTATTTTCCGGTTTTGTTTTTATTCGGGTTACTGTATCTTTTTTTCGTTTATGCCAAGCCGGTGGAATTTTTAGATTTGTACGGCAGGATGTTGCCGAATGGTTTTTCAGGTATAACGGGACATTTCGATTTATGGAAATATTTGGTTCAACGTTTTTCTTTCTTACTGGTAGGTACTGGGGCACTCGTGAGCGCTGTCGGTTTCATAAAACGATTACCTAATCGACAGAGCAGGAAGATAAGATTTCATTTATCCGGTTTGGTTCTTGTCTTGTGCGGATTGGGAATAGGGTATATTCCGGTGTACGGTGTAAAAAAGGAAAAAGAGATTCGGGAAATTTATCGACAAACTTATTTGAAATATCCCTCTTCTGCTTGTTTGGCATTACTT
This sequence comes from Sanguibacteroides justesenii, assembly GCF_003204205.1. Taxonomy (NCBI): domain Bacteria; kingdom Pseudomonadati; phylum Bacteroidota; class Bacteroidia; order Bacteroidales; family Porphyromonadaceae; genus Sanguibacteroides; species Sanguibacteroides justesenii. Next base: position 32,064 of record NZ_QJPL01000012.1, on the reverse strand, counting down.
TCTCATGATATAATTTGTCATTTGAAAGGAAAGCGGGTGAAAATGCAAAGTCGGCTCGAGTTGGAGAATTGCAGTCGTGTAGGTCTGCCTCGTGTTTTTTTTTATCTGAATCCTTTTCTGAACGTGGTCCGAATAGAACGGGACGGTAAAATGGTCGTCTTTCGGAAAGAACATCAGGCAATTATTTTAGAGACGACCTTGTCTCCCGGTGAAAAGGCCGTATTCGACATGGAATACGAAGGAAGTATAGACGAGCGGATCTGTTACCTGGATATTCCGGATCAAGAGTATTTTTACCCGAGCTTTGAAATCCAGTCGTTTGTGCCCGGTCGTCGTTATTGTTATTTAGATTCGAATTATACCTTGTTACTACCTGAATGTCTTTGGTATCCGGTGATTTATCCTCCGGCGGATCCCTCTTCACCCTACGAGACGATACGGAATAAATCCCTTTTTTCGCTTCGGGTGATCCCTGCAAATGATGATAGAGTCGTGTCGCAGGGGAAAATGTCTGTTCACGGAGACACGGTTTGTTTCTCTTCTCCGGAATGCTTGTCCGGAATCACTCTTTGTACGGGACCTTTTGAAGAAGAAACGGAACAGATCGGAGATTGGAAGTTTTCGATTCTACATTTTAAAGGACACGATATTTTTCCTTATGACTCGGATCGATTCGTGTTTAATGCTTTTTCCCGGTTGGAAGAGATAAAAAAAGTGCTATATCCGTATAAAAATTTCTATTGTATAGAAACGCCTCCTTCTATGGTTGCTTATTACCGTTTCTGGAAAAATTCAAGTGAATTTGTTCAGCCGGAGATGCTTTTTTTTCCGGAAGGTAAAGAAGCTTGTCCGGTGTCGGCTAAAGATAGGGAAAAGGAAGGGATAAGTCCGATGGCCATCCTCTCGTTTTTGAGCCGTTTTTGGGAAAATAACGGAAGATTCGGGGAACTTTACCGCAGGTTCATGTTTTCGTCTGATAATAATAATTATGGTTATGGTTGCCGGTATTTTATATATCCTCTTTTTCGACCGAAATCGGTGTTCTCTTCGGAAATTCCGGTTTTGGATGCGGTTATGGGGAATTGTATACAGTCGTCGATAAAAGATCGGTCTGAATACGAATTTAGCTTGTCCGATCTGTTGGAGGCTCGTTATTATTTGCGGGGAGGAGCTTCTTTTAAGATGGCTTTAAGGGACCGGACTTTGAAACGAGAAGTTTTGGACGAGGTCGTAAGGTTGAAAAGTAAATCGTTAGAAAACTACTTGATCTTTTACTCTTCTCCGGAAACGGTAAAACAATTTTGGAAAGCGTTTAGGGATTTACCTTTTCAGGAATACACGTACGGGCAGTTTATAGCTAAAGTGCGAGAGAAGTTCGGGGTTGATATAGAGGATTTTTTGCGGGAATGGTATGAATCTTCATCTCTACCTTTGTTCGCCGTGCGGAATGTTCAGCTTGTTCAGGGTGAAGACGAAATGCAGAAGTTCATCCGTTTTTATATTCGAAATTCCGGGAAGCGTGACGGTATTATCGAGGTCTCGGTAACAGAAAATAACCGGCCGAGAAGTTTATACTATTTAATTGGAAAGGGAGAGAGTAAAAAGATTGTTATTTCAGGCAAAATAAGCCGGTTGACAATTAATACCGGGGTGTCGGCGAACATTCCGGGGGAATTTCAGTATGATTTTTTCAGAATCAGCGATCACTTTTCAAAAGACACCGTTCCGGGTATATACGATGCCGATTCTCTCGTTTTTCAGTCAATACCGGGAGAGATTATCGTGGATAACACGGATAAGGGGTTTCATTTGGAGTATTTGTCCGGTAAGAAGCTTGTCCGTTGGTTTAAAGGAGAACAAGAAGATAAGTATTCATACAATCGATTCTCTGCCAATAATTGGGCAAAATTGGTGGACAAGCAGTGTTACGGACAATACGTGAAAGATGCTTACGCTAAATTGGTAGGTAACGGAGAGTGTAAAGCGATATGGGAAGTCGATATTAAGGAGGCGGGAAATTATGAAATATTTGTTTATCATGTACCATATCAAAGTTCGGGTTCCCGTGGCGTGTCCTCTTTACGTAATCCCGTCCATTATTTTGTGTATGATGGTAAAGCCGAGCGTGAAGTTGTCATACGACCGACGCGAAGAACCTCCGGGTGGATATCGCTGGGTACCTATTATCTGGAACAGGGATTGGCACGAGTCTCCTTGGATGATAGAGGGAAATCGGAAGAGAAGGAGGGGGAATTTTGGTCCACTGTACGTAGTTTGACCACGTGGAAAGGGTATACGCACTATAAATCATCTTATAGTCAAATCATAATAGCGGATGCCGTGAAGTGGGTAAAAATGGATTAGAATAAAAAAACAGCATCTGGAAGATGCTGTTTTTTTATCGGATTAAAGTCCTAATTTTTTTCGAATCGCTTTGGGGATGGCGTCCTTATGTACCATAATAGCCACGGTTTGTAAACGGCAATATGGTTCCGACATGTAAAGATAACCGCCGAATGGATTACTGTCTGCATTCCACGAATTTTTGGTTTTATAGTAAAGCGTGCCGTTTTGGTCTTTCAATAGGCCCGTGATATGCATCAAATGGTCGTCGGTCGTCTGCCGGTTGTCGAATCTGAATTGACGTTTTGAATCGTCGATTCTCATCTCCGGTACGGGTTCTTCGAAAGAGGACATTTTAGATTTTCTCTCTTTTTCGCTTAATGTCTGCCATTTGTCGATTTCGGCATTGATCATTTCGGAAGGTTCGTCGGTCGGCAAGATGGCTAAACCGGCTCCGTGGTTAAAACTATTGTGGCTGACATCTCCGTCCCAACATACGGTATATCCCTTTTTCAAAGAGTTGTTCATGATCTCGATCAATTCATCGATCGGAAGATTATAGTAAACACCGTGAGCCCAGTTGTCGGGAATGGGAAGTACAACCTGTGTATAGAAAGGAAATTCCTGGAAGGAGGTGATTTCCACGTAATCGTCCAGATTGAGCCCTAAAGAAGCCTCGAACGTTTTTGGGGTGTATTCTTTCCCTTTGTAGGTGAATTTTTCCGGGGTCGCTCCTAAATAGGTGTCGATAATGCTTTCGTAAGCTTTTGGCCAAACTGGGGTAAGACGGCGGTTCGGGTTTTTATTGATACCGTCCAACATCCCTTTTAGAGCTTCGACCAATTCGCCGTGGATGTGAAAATCCCTGCCGTATTGGAGTCCCGTGTATACCTCTTCCGGAACAATACCGTATTTTTTAATCATGAGGATGACATCGTGTGCCTGTCCTCCTTCTCCGAAGTTATTTGAACCGTGGAATTGGATATAACGGATTCCTTTTTCGTAATAAGTATTTTTGGCAACGAATAATTCGGAAAGATCGTATTCCGGTTTTCCCATTCTCAATAGTTCGGATTCCAAAAAGGAGAGGGCGGCATAATCCCAGCAGGTACCTACACTTTGTTGATCCTTCACCGGCGTGGTTTTAAGATCGGCAATGGTTTCGAATTGGTAACCGGAACGGGGACCTCCCTGTTTTTGTGCTAAAAGCATTGTTGCACCCGTGAAAACAATCACGGCCATCAGTAAAAACTTTCTAATCATAGCGGATAATTTTTTTTTATTGTTGCGGGTGCAAGGTAATCAAAAAAATTAAGGATATACCGCTTTATTTTTACAATTTCTTCCATTTAACGGCATCTGCAATGATATAGAATCCGGGATGAGAAAATTGTATTTTTTCCAAAGCATGGAAGAAGTATTCAAATAATCTGTTATTGAATCGTCACGATGATGCATTTTTTGTGTTTGAGAGCGCTCCGGTAAAATCTCAATAGTTTTTTATAACCGGTTTCATATAAAAATTCGAACAACTCGGCTTTGTTTTTGGTATTCCATATATCCGGGTAGATCTTGCTTTTGGAGAAAAGATCCGGGGAAAACTTTTTGTAAAGGGTTCTTTTGTTTATGTTTTTAAAGGTTGAGATGAGAGGTTCCAACTCCTCGAATCGGGTATAAGCGACAAAATCATTGTCTTCGTCCTCGCAGAACAGGTGTGAACCTACGATGGATTCACTCAGGAGATTCTCTTTCATCGGAACCACGGCCGATTTTCCGGTAAGTAAAAAATGAAGTCCGTCCCAACTTTTGCCTATATCGATTGTTTCGTATCGAGGGTCTTCATTGATTTCGGATAGCTCTTCAGATAAATCTTCATGATCCAGCTGAAGCAGACGGTCAATAACATCCGGATCGACCATCTTGTAAGACGCGATCATTCCCATTTGCACTGTTTTTTAGTTAGTAAAGACTATAAAAATAAGAATTTTTTGTCAAATAGGAACCAAAAAATAGTATTTATTTTATTTTTTAACGGAGTACACTTCTTCTTTGGTCCACTTTGTGAGCTAAATATTTACCCATAAGACTCTATAAACGATCGTTTTTTTTCACGTGTTATCTGGTTTTAGGGGCTTGGAAATAAAAACAGGGGACGTTTGACTTGTCCCCTGAATTGTTTTTTAATCTCGTGTAACCCGCGAAGTTAATCACGAGTCTTTGTCTTTCTTCCAGGAACGAACCATGTAACACGGTACTAATCGTTCTGCCATGTTCTCGAAACGGATATTGGTTATCTTTGCCGCTAACAAGGCCTCCCGAACCTTTCGGGTCATGACGATCCCGAACCATTTATCCGGAATAAAGATATCGCAACCGTCCCATTGCTCCAGGTCGACATGAACGCCCTTGTAATTAGCTTCTTGTATTCCATTTGGAGTATCTGTATACACGATCTCGCTTTTTCCCCAGTCGACTCTCCCGGCTCGTCCCGTGACGGAGAATCCCTGGTAACCGGTTACTTCCTCTCCCTTTTTCGTGAAAAGCCGGACGGGAAAACATTTCCATCCCGTGAAGTTGTTCTTTTCCAGCACCTCCCTGAAACGATCCGAGACAAGGTAAAGCGAGGGGTATCCTATTCCCAATACATCATCGTATCGTTTCCCGCTATAATGACGGAACTCCAGGGGGAATTCAGCCCCCCGGTAATCTCCCGTCAATAACATCTGGCCTTCCCGTAATCCACCGGGCTCTGCCCACTCCCATTCTCGAGTCCGCTCCATTTGTACCGTCACGGAACTATACTTGTCCCTGAATCTATAAAAATCTGATAACTTCATAGTGTTTAAAAATTTAAAGTAAAACCGTGTTTAGCACCTAATTCCCGGGCGAGACCATAAGCTTCCCCGGTGGTGGGATTATCAAGGAAAAATTCGTCCCATCTCAGATTGTAGCTGTACGAGTTTTTCTGGTGGGCTCCCGTTTCCCACCAGCTCCCGAACCTGGGATCATCGATGTTAATGCCCAGTTCATGAAATCGCGTCCGGAATTTTTTCGGGAATACATGATGTGCCTGCATGCTTTTCCCGGGGTTAATGCCGGTTAACCGGATCATGTTTTTCCGGAAGTTCCCGGCTTTAAAAGCCTTCAGGGCCTTGCTTGTCACCTTGCCCCCGGTGGCACCCCATCCCGCGACGGGCACCATGGCCGTGGCACTGATGGAAGCGTTGAGGTAATCTCCCTGGCATAGGTAAACCAGCGCGTTTATGCCGTCGAAAATCTCTCCGGCGACGGGCATCAGCTCCGGCGCCAGTTTTCTAGTATGTCAAAGAACGTATCTTGTAACACGTCCGTCAAAACCGTTATGGGCGGAGTCCTGTATCGTGATCTTATTTAAGATAACCCGGGGTTAATTCACTGCCAATATTGGTTTTTATTTCACCATCGGTAACAAATTTAAGATATTATTCTCGTAATCCAAATTACACGAACGTTTTTTCACGTGTTATCTGGTTTTAGGGGCTTGAAAATAAAAACAGGGGACGTTTGACTTGTCCCCTGAATAGTTGTTAACCTTGTTGCGCTTGCGGTTTATTGAGAATCGTTATTTTTATTAGCAAGAGTAACCATGTAACATGGAGTTAAATACTCCGCCATATTCTCGAAGCGAATATTGGTTATTTTCTCCGCTAACAAGGCATCCCGAACCTTTCGGGTCATGACGATCCCGAACCATTTATCCGGCATAAAGATATCGCTACCGTCCCATTGCTCCATGTCGACGTGAATGCCCTTGTAATTAGCTTCCTGAATACCTGTCGGGTACTCGATATACACGATCTCGCTTTTTTCTCTGTCGATTCTCCCGGCTCGTCCCGTGACGGAAAATCCCTGGTAACCGGTTACTTCCTCTCCCTTTTTCGTGAAAAGCCGGACGGGAAAACATTTCCATCCCGTGAAATTGTTTTTTTCCAGTACCTCCCTGAAACGATCCGAGATTAAATAAAGCGAGGCGTATCCTGTTCCTAGCACGTCGTCGTATCGTTTCCCGCTATAATGACGGAACTCCAGGGGAAATTCCGCCTCCCGGTAATCTCCCGTCAATAACATCCGGTATTCCCATAATCCACCGGGCTCTGCCCATGTCCATTCCCGTGTCGATGTCATTTGTACCGTCACGGAACTATACCGGTCTCCAAATGAAAATAAGTCTGATAATTTCATTGTGTTTAAAAATTTAAAGTAAAACCGTGTTTAGTACCTAATTCCCGGGCGACACCATAAGCTCCCCCGGTGGTGGGATTGTCCTTGAAAAATTTATCCCATCTTTGATTGTACCGGTACGAGTTTTTCTGGTGGGTGCCCGTTTCCCACCAGCTCCCGAACTTGGGGTCATTGACGTTAATGCCTAATTTTTTAAAATTATCATGGAATTTCTTCGGGAATACATGATGTGCCTGCATGCTTTTCCCGGGGTTAATGCCGGTTAACCGGATCATGTTTTTCCGGAAGTTCCCGGCTTTAAAAGCCTTCAGGGCCTTGCTTGTCACCTTGCCCCCGGTGGCACCCCATCCCGCGACGGGCACCATGGCCGTGGCACTGATGGAAGCGTTGAGGTAATCTCCCTGGCATAGGTAAACCAGCGCGTTTATGCCGTCGAAAATCTCCCCGGCGACGGGCATCAGCCCTATAATGTCCAGAGCCGATTGCAGGGTGGCGACGCTCTTGTTATGTTCGCTCTCCACCCAACGAATTTTTAACCCCTGTTGTACCCGGTAATCCCCGTAATGATGTTGTTGAAAAAACATGGCCGGTCCGCTCGTCCAGAAGCGGTTTCGTCGTCTGGTGGCCGTGACGGTGACCTCGCCCAGCTCGATCACGTCCTCGTTCGGGTTAAAACTGGGCCAATCCACGTCGTTTACGGGTATACCGTCCAACCCGAGGAAATCGATGAATTGCACGGGATTGTTCAACGCGTAGGTTAGGGGCGATCCCGCCGGGTCTTCTCTGGCTATCGGGTCCGGAACCCACCACCTGGCAATCGCGTTATCGTACATGCGCCATCCGTAATCCAAGAACCCGGTGTTTCCCGTGGTTTGTTCCTCCTTTCCGTTGTACTTGTGTCGGTTTCCGTCTTGTTGGGCGTAATCTGCCCGGGCGTGCCTGGCACCGAAGGGGTAGTAGTCGTTTCGTTCCTTCACGTTCCCGTTGTCATCTACAATCACCCTGACGCTGCCGAGGTGATCGGTCAAGAAGTAGTTCACCTCGAAGCCACCGCTGGCGGAACTGTTTGCCCGGATCACGCCGCTCCCGAAATTGGCCGACTCGAGTTGTAACCCGGCACTTGTTTTCTTGTATGTCAAAGAACCCAAATAGTCAAAACCGTTCCCGGCGGCATCCCTTACCCGTAACTTGGTTCCATCTGCAAGATAGGAATAAGAGACTGCCAAAGTTGTCCCGGTCTTTACTGTCGATAACAAATTTAAAACATTATATTCAAAATTCAAATTTTTTCGACTGTCATTTAGCATGTTGCCGTTTTTATCGTGGGAATAGGTGCCCGTGGCGGCATTGCCCGGGGTGTAAATATCCCCGTCTGGCGTGGTGCGGATACTCTCGTTTAAGCCGGTCAGCTGGTTGCCCGTGTAGGTGTAAACGAGGTTATCCACCGTGTTCCCGTTGGCCGTTCGTTGCAAGGTTTTGATATTGCCGTTACGATCGTAGGCAATGCCTCTTTCCAGGTAGTTGTCTGCCAGGGTCGTCCACGTGTTCCCGTTTTTCAGGAATTGACTTGTTTCTTTCAAGCGGTTTATCCCGTCATAGGTAAACCCGTACATCAGGGCTGTGTTTGTCCCCTGTTGCCATTCCCACTCGCTGATGTTCCCGTTATAACGGGCGGGCGTGGTGCCCCGGGGTGAATCGTAACGTAATTTCATTTTAAAAGGTGTACTCTCTTTCCCCGTCAACCATCCTCTCGGGTTATAGGTCATCGTTTCCGTGGTGTTCCCGTGTTTCACGGTTTCGAGTCGCCCGACAGCGTCATAGGTATGGATAGTCGTGGCGGGGACGCCGTTGTTCAATTTCGTGACGGAGGTCATTAGCCTTCCCCTGTCGTCGTGGGTGTTCACGGTTTCCAGGATATCCGTCCGCGTGGCGCTTACCCCGTGGCTTTCCCGTTGTTGCAGCACGTTTCCGACAAAATCGTATTTAGTATCGATCCGGCTTTTTTGACCGTGAAGATTGTCGTTCACGGTTTGGATCACCCGGCAACGGTCGTCGTAGTAAGTAGTCACGGTCAACCAGGTGTTTGTTCCCAGTACCCTTGTTTTTGTACCGGTAACGCATCCGGTAACGTTGGGGTAATACGCCTCGGGGTAACCTGGCGTCGCGACGAACGGCAGTACCGGGACGTTAGGGTTGGGCGTGTAAGAATCATACCGTGTATATTGGAGGGGAGCACGGGTTCCGGCGGGGGAGTAGTTCTCGCTGGCGGAGGCGGCTGTTTGCAAGGCGGCGTGGGTGGTTGCCGCCGCTAACACGATTTCGCCCGTTTCGATTACCCGGTTTCGTGGATCGTACAACGAGTAGCTCCACTTGTTAGCGTTTTCGTCCCGTTGTTTACCGTCCTGGCTCATGACAAGCCGATCCCGTTTGTCGTACACCAGGTAGACGGGATCGCAACCCGGTAAACGTTTCACGGTCATTCGTCCCCAGCGGTCGTAATCGTACCGGTAAGCCAGTTGCCGGAGGAGAGTTTCGTCAATCGTGCTTCCCAATCGATAGCTGGCCTCCGGGGAAAGAACATAACGGAGTAGTCCCCGGTCGTCGTGCACGCTGTAGGTTTCTAATCGTGAGTTTCCTTCCGTGTTTGCCGACAGCACGATTACGTTCTGGTTGTCCGAGAACCTTTCAGTGATGTTCCCGTCTTCGTCGATGATCGTTTCCTTTTGGAGGGAGCCGGCGAGGTAATACCCGTCAAGAGATAACGTACCGTTAAGGGAAATTTTGTAGCGACGAACCTCATTGGTCGTGTTTAAGCCGTGGGATATCGATACTCCCTTTTGGCGGTCGTGCCAGTTTTTGCCCGCTCCCGTGCATTTTATTACCCGATTTAGGGGAGAGTTGTCGTACACTGTTCCGGTAAACGCATGAGCGGCTTCCGCGGTGCCGTACGCGTTCCAGTTGCTCGCGGTCGTGGGGGTATCGTGATAAGCCCCGTTGTTTCCGCTCTTGTTGTAAGGGAGATACTCTTTTTCTATCCTTCCCTGTACCCCGTACACGAGGGGCAGGATGATGTCGGCCGTTCCGCCGGAAGAGGCTTTAACCAGAATCACCTGTTGTTTTCTGCCGAAACCGTCGAGATAGATCACGTTATAGATGCTTCGGGGAGAGGGAATGCTGTTACTCGGTTCGATGTATATTTTCTCCGCCACGAAGTCGCGTGTAGTCGTGAAGGAGGGAGGCACGGTATTCTCGTTTACCGGGCTGGCTTTTATCCCGTGGAAAAAAGCCACCGTCAATAGTACAAGTATATATATGTTTTTCATGATCTTAGAATTCGAGTTAACGTGTTTTATTTTAGTCGATTGTATTGCAGCTCTTTCATTGTGTTGCCTGTCCGGTCCTTTATCCTGATCAGTCTGCCCGCCTCGTCGTACTCGTTCAGTTCCAGCTGCCCGTTGTGGTCGAACTTGCAAAAAATAGATCCGTCCAGGTTATAGGAGATCGCCTCGAAAGAGGATTCCCGGGGAACCATGACGATGCTCACGACATTTGACGGAATCGTGGCGGTAACGGAAATTACTCCGGCGTACGGGGTCAGGTCGATTTCAAATGACTGTACCGAGTATCCTGATGAACCGGAAAGCGTCAACGTCCCGTTGCTTGTTCCCCCGGCATGACGAACCGAGTAAGTAAGCGATGTTTCCGGTCCTTCGACCAGGACAAATAGTTTGACTCGTTTCGTGTTCGGAACGGAAGTAATACTTATCGTGTTTTCCGCTGGGAAAATTTGTTCGGGATCGAAAGGGGTCAGTTTATCGAAAAATTTCAGGTTAACAATTTCCGGATTGCAAATAGCTCCTATCATGAATTGGAGACTATTGATGTCCATGTCAAAGCTCGGTTCATTTGCTACAAGGAAATACGATAGCATAAAGGAGATAGCGTGCGTATTGTCGTTGGCCCTTGCGCTGTCGAGCCATACCTGAAATTGTTGGGGATTGACCGGTGCGGTTCCGGAAGCGACGACAGATATGATGTCTATCATCAGGCCATGTTCATAGGTTTGCGTGTAAGCCATGTAATCCGGGCCGTAATTTATTTTTGGGAAAACGTTGTATCCCTTGATAAACTTGTCGCACAAATCCCGAACTCGGGTGTTGATATCTACTTGTTCTTTTAAAAAGGCGGCCTGTGTATGTCTGTTCCGGTCTATCGCCGCGACAAGATCCGGGGATGCATTGTGTGCCTTTAAGACGATGTAGTTTCCCGAGGCATCGTACACGTTAGCGGAGCTGGTCGAACGGGTCGTGTTACTCACGGGCAGGTAAAACTTCTTTATTCGCTTGTATTCGGAACTGTTCTCCGTGCGATAATTGTTTTCTCCTCGTGTGAACAAGTTTTGATCGGGTATGGCCAAGGTGTAGGCAACGGGGTTTTCCGTTTGATAGATGTATTGATCGGTAAGACCGAAAAAGCATGAACTATCCGTTTCGAGGGTTTCGTACCGGACGACCGTTTCGTCTATCAATTGCCCGTTTCTCAGGGTTGCTTGCTTGATCACGGGGGATAGCAGGTTTGCCTGCTTCATTTTCGAGATAAACGGGCTCGCGGATTCGCTCATTTCGGTTACTCTGCTCGTCACTTTCACGATCGTGTTCCCGCGGGAATCTTTCCGGGATATTCTGGTAGGCAAGCCGGAAGCTCTCGGGTTATCGTAAAAGAATTCAGTCTTTTGAAACGGCGTACCGCTTGCCCACGTGGTAAAGTCGTTAAAGGAGGCGCTATCCGTGACTTGTACCTCGAAACGGTATTCCGATAGCTCTTTGAGCAATGTTTTTCCCCCGTAATACAGCTCGTAGTTTTGTTGCGGTAGTGTTATCCGGGTACGGGGTTCTATATTCGGTATAAAGGTGTGGTCGTAAGGGATATAATAACACAATCTGCCTTCGTCCTGGTATAAAAGAATTGTCCCTAATCCCTGGAAATAGGCTATCTGTTCTTCCCGGTCTAAATAATACTCGTAAGGTTTTACCTGTACGCGTTTTTGTTTGTAACACAATGAGGTATCGCCTTGCGTGAAATAACTCATGTTGTCATAAAAATAGGGTGAAATGAATCCCGGGTTAAACGAGAGATCGGTGTAGTACTTCTTTTCAACGAGTCGTTTCAGGTTCCCACGATCATCATATTCGGCTGTGGCTAGGGGTAAGCCGTTTAACCAGAAAGGATAAATTAGAGGAGCTTCCGGCCAGAAAAAGTACAGGGAAGGCACGTGAAACAAAAAGGTTTTTATCCCTTTACCAGGAGTGGTCTCTTTCACGTAAGGATAGTATACCCCGTTGTTTCCCGTGTTTAAAAAGGCGAAGCCCGTGGATCTGATCCTGGAGTGTTTTACCCAATCCGTGAATTCCTCGTAATGGACTAAATTAAGGCGTTCGTAACTGTCGTACACCATTCTACCGGGACGAGGATAGGCATACAAGACAGAGTCTGTCTTTTCTCCCGTTCGATCCATGAATGTTAATGATTTTACCCGTATCCCGCCGATATCGACTACTATCGTTCCTGATGACGGTTCCTGTTTGTATTCCGCCACGTTCGACTCGTAATCGATGCTCAATCGCCCCCCGTTTTTCAGGGTAATTGTTTTTAGAGAATAGGCTTTTGCCGCTTCTATATCCACTTTTTGGGAATAAGGATTGTCATTTCCCACGAGTCGTTTACGATATCCCCAGAGGTCATAATACGGCCTTCCTTCCGTGGGCAAAGGGTAATAATCGAATAACATTTTTTCAATGGATACGTCATTCTTGTCGTAAAAATAGAGAGACGTTAACACGTTTCCTTGATATAGTTTGACCTTGGAGATTTGGTTCCCGGTGATGTCTGACAAGGTGATCGTGTTTAATTTTGCCATTTGTTCCTTGTAAGTGAACATGATCTTTTTATCCACGCATTTTATTTCCGTCAATAGAGGGGATGCTATTTTATAAGATGTTATCCCTCCGCTTTCTTTTAACGTGACAGGGGCCATCTCGTCGATACTTTCGATAACGTACCGTTTGGCTGTTTGAAACCAAGAGGCGGCAGCCCGGGCATTACTTGAACTGCTATTCTTGTACGAGTTAATGAGGTTGTTTAACGTGTTGATTAAATTTTGTGAGGCAGCCGTCACGCGTTGAATATCCCCTAACATCCCCATGATCCTGAGATTCGTGGTGATGATTTGCTGATTTTCCTCAAAATACGGATTTATGATCCAATTCCCATACCCGGCATACACGAGAAATTGACTGTTTAGTTGGGTTTCGCTCGAGTACGAGCCAAGATATCTTTTTGCCTGCTCAATGGCGTATCGAAATTGATTTTGATAGGAACTGAAATTAAGCGACCGTTCAATCACGGGACGACCGTACCAGTACGACGTGCGATAAGGAGAGATGTACTCGGTTTCGACTCTCCCGGAGTAGTTGAAGGTAATCGGTTCCCCGTTTAACGGTTCTATCCGGGTCAGGTACCATGACGAGAGGTACATTTTGTTCCGGATCCCGTTGCTACTGATGGCGGCTTCCGAGTTCATATTTTTTATTAATTCCGAATAATAGAAATAATAACGATTCCCGCCTTCATCCGTGATGGTCCACCCGTTTATAAATTTCCCGGCTATACTGGTGCTACACTCGATATGAATGTTCGTTCGCTCGAGGGGGACGGCATGGATTCGGTTATTCGCATCCATCTTGATCATGAAGTTGACCTTGTTGCCGCTAAATACGGCGGTGAAGATATCGGATTCGCCGTCTCTTTGCCGTTTATTGACCCGGTCAATATCATTTTCTACGACAACGGCATCAGCCTCGCTTTCTGCCCGTGCATAGCCCAAGTCGTCTTCATCGGCAATTCCTCCCCGAACGACACGCGTGACGATCCCTCCCGTGTTTAGGGTCCAGTTATAACCGGTTTGTCCCGGTTTATCATCGATTTTTACTCCTTTCGCGTTATAATCCAATGATACGGGTAGCAAAAAATCTCCGGAACGGAGCGTATACAGGGGAATACTGTAGTGGAATGTGCCCGTGGCATAATCGACGGAAACGTTTTTCATGTTCAAGTAGCCTTGAGCTTGCTCTCCCGGTTCGAAATTTTGTGCCGGGGATATTCCAGGTATACCCAGGAATATGATCAGGATAAAAAATAGTTTATTCTTCATGATCTTATTATTTCTTTAATTTAACACTTGTCCCGGTTGGCTTATTTTAGTCGCGAAGTGTCGGGGTAGGGTTAAATTTCTTTTTCCATAGGCACGTCTGTTTTTTAGGTTTGACTTTTCGTGCCTTGATGTTATATCAAAGAATGAGCAGTAAAAAGGGAGTAAACATTCTTTTGTTATTTTGTTGTACTGAAAATAAGCTCCTTTGATTGAGAATGTTGCATGAATATGTTGATCGTAAACATTTTTAAGTTGTAATATGTGGGTGTGAAATTTGGTTGTAAACGGAGTATTTTGTTTTATTGTTGAAAGAAAGTTGGAGAGCGAATGGTTTGAAAAATTTTAATGGTATTGGTGTGAGAAATAAAAACGAATTGTAATTACTCCGTGTAATTTGATTTGAGATATTGATCTCTTTATTGCTTCTTTCATTAAATTTTGATGAAAGAAGATTCTATTAAAAAACGCCTAAACGTTAATAAATGTAAATTTATATTCTGTTTTGATATGATAATTCTATTACTTTCTATGTTAATCGAGTTATTAATAACTGATTACTGGTAGTGTGATATTTTTATTGATAAATATTATGGTAAATATATATAAATAAAAGTATAGATATGTATATTAAAAGGAGTGAAAAAGTAATGTTTACTGCCTTTTTAGTGCATGTTTGAGTGTTTAAATTTATCAGAAATTAATTAATATATTAATTATGAATTTAGTGCTTTATGTAGAACAACGGTCTGATATGACTCAAAAGGTAGTCGATTTATTTACAAGTAATGGACATCGTTTGATTGTTGTTAAAAGTAATGGGGAAGCTTGTGATTACTGTAAAAAGCGGACTCCGGATATCGTGTTTCTTAGGGATTATCCCGAGAGGTATTCGTGTACAACCTATGCTAAAATGATAAAACGTCAAAATTGTAATATTTATGTCATTTTAGTCGGGGAGAAAATCATTGCTGAACAGGTTGTAAACGGATTGAATGGTTTCGCTAACCAATACATAAGTCAAGAGTGCGGAGCGGAAGGTATTTTGGCTTATGCGCAGGCGATAGAAAGAGAGGATCGTTTGAATGCAAGGCGGGGAGGAGTCCTGAAAGTGGCCAAGGATGTTTATTTGAAGAGGAATGTATCCGAATTGATTGTTGGACGTTCGGCCACGAGGTTAACGGTAAAACAATACGCGATATTGAGACTGTTGGTCGAAAATTGCTCTTGTGTCGTCCGGCGTCGAAGCCTGTTGTTAGAGGGATGGGGATGTGATGACGAATCCAATGTTCAGGGATTAAGAAAGATCATATCCTGTTGTCGTAAATTATTGAAACCGATACCTTATGTCGAGATTGTGACCTATTGGCAGATGGGGTATATGTTAAAAGTACAGGACGAGGAAGAGGCAAATGTATTCGATGAAAATGAGTGTCAATATGAATGTATTAAATGAAAAATAGTATGAATAAAAAAAGGAGTTTTTGTTTAAAGGCTTTTTCCTTGCCTGAATTATTGGTTGTTTTGGTGATTATCGGCATTCTGGTGTTAATTGCCTTACCTAATCTGATGCCGTTGATTTCAAAAGCGAAGAGTACGGAGGCGCAGCAGCAATTGGTTTTTTTGCATACCCTGCAGAAGAGTAATTTTTATACTCACTCGCGTTATTCCACCTCGCTGGAAGAGTTGGGGTTCGAACAAGCAAAACTTACGACGGACGGGGGAAATGCCAATTACCGCATTGAGATCGTGGAGGCCAACGAGAAAGGTTTCCGGGCAATAGCTACGGCGGTTGTGGATTTTGACGGCGACGGGATATATAATGTTTGGGAGATCAATCAAAACAAGGAACTGAAAGAAATCACGAAAGATTAAACGATGGAATTTTTGTTGACGATACCTTTGATGCTATTAATCCGTTCCGATTTTAAAAGGCGGGTAGTGAGTGTATACACCTTATTGGTCTTCGGAAGCTTACAGTTTATCGTTGTTTTAATGAAAGAAGGGATATATGAAACTGTTATACGGACCGGGATAAATAGTGTAGTTCTCTTATTTTTAGGTCTGGGTGTGTGCTTGTATTTATTACTGAAATACGGTCCGGTGGCGTTTGCGACCCGCCGTTTTATCGGTAGCGGAGATATAGTCTTTCTTTTTTTCCTGACTCCGGCATTCGCGGGATTGGAGTTTCCGAAGTTTTTGGTAATCTCGTTTTTGTTGACATTGGTGGGATGGGGCGTTTGTTGTAAACGAAAAAGGGAGTTGACGATTCCGTTAGTGGCGACGGTCGGTATTTGCTACTTGATTCGGATTTTAATCCGCTTCTTGTTTCCGATATGTACTGTTCAATATTCAACGTTATGAAAGAAATTCATGTATCTACCGAGATGCTTCAACTTTTTTCTGCCCGGGAAGCGTGGGAGTATCAATTGGTGCCTTGTGAAACGAAAGGGGATACGTTATGTTGTTACGGGGAGTCCGGTCGGGATTATGAATCGGTTATAACCGAATTGGAAGTATTGACCGGACAGAAGATCGTTGTAAACTCTTTGGATAGAGAACTCTTTTCCCGGTTGATAAAACAATCGTATCGTAACGAGGGAGATGCGGTCGAAAGAGAACGCTTAAAACGTAAACCTGCTTCGGGAAATTCGGGGTTTCTGCAAGGATTGATAGAAGAGGCTTACCGGGAGTATGCCAGTGATATTCATCTGGAGCCGGATAAGGAGCGTTGTCGGGTGCGTTTTCGGTTGGATGGAAAATTGGTGGAGCGTTACGTGATCGAGAGAGGGAATTACGCGGCCTTGGTCAATCAGGTAAAGATTTTGGCCAATCTGGATATATCCGAGAAACGGTTGCCTCAAGACGGTCGTATTCTTTACGAACAGGGAGAAGATAAATTTGATGTCCGGGTCTCCTCTTTACCGACGATCCACGGGGAAAAGGTGGTGATGCGTCTGTTAACCCGCCACGTGGAGTTATTGGAGTTGGAAAACCTGGGGTTTTCCCGTAAGCAATTGGAGGATTACCTCGTGTCTGTACGGAAACCGCATGGGTTGGTTCTGATTAGCGGACCCACGGGATCCGGTAAAAGTACGACTTTGTATGCCACTCTTCGTTTGTTGAACGAGGTGACTAATAATATATTGACCATAGAAGATCCGGTTGAATACACTCTTCAAGGAATAAATCAAGTACAGTTGAAAGAGGAGATCGGATTGACGTTCACGGCGGCCTTGCGTACGTTTTTACGACAAGATCCGGATATCATCATGTTGGGTGAAATCCGGGATACGGATACGGCTCAAATGGCTATTCGAAGTTCGCTCACGGGACACTTGATTTTTTCGACGATCCACACGAATAGTGCCTGGGGAAGTGTCTCCCGCTTGGTCGATATGGGAGTGCATCCCTATTTGATAGCGGATACGCTTATTCTCTGTGTGGCCCAGCGTTTGGTACGTTTGCTTTGTCCTTGTTGCAAGCAAGAGATAGAGGTCGGGGCGGTTTCAGGTCGAATTTCAACCGTTCATCGTTTGAAATCTCTGTTTAAACCTGTAGGGTGCGAGCAATGTTATTATACCGGCTACCGGGGACGTAAGGCTATATACGAGGTCATTCCGGTGGATGAAGAGTTATCCGGGGCGATCCGACGGGAGGAGTCCGACATCGGGAAGTATCTTCGGGAACGAAATATTCGCGCCTTGTCGGATTCGGCTCTGGAATTACTGGAGACGGGACAGACCTCTCTGGAGGAAGTGTTGACTTTAATAAACTCGTAAAAAGAGATATGATGATGAGCATAAAAATGATTCTGCTGTTTGTTGTTTTACAGGTATTCGTCGGAAAGGTGAAAGGAGAAGAAGAGCGGCTGGATTCTGTCCGGGTGAGGTTGGAACGGGTTGTTGCCCGGGATAGTGTTTACCTTTCCGAGATCGATATTTCTGTCGGGAAGTTGTCGCTTGGAGAATTTTTTCGAGCCATAGCCCGGGTAAACGGGGTGAATCTTTGTTACAAGGTGGACGAGGATCAGATGGTTACCTGTAACTTTAAACGGATTCGTATCGATGATCTGCTTTTTTTTCTGTGCAAAGAGTATCGTTTGGATTTGGAAGTTGTGGGGAATATTATTTCGATTACTTCCCCGGAACAGCCTGCTCCCGTTGCACGGGAGCCCCGAATAGAATTTGATAGTATAAAGGGTGTTTTGTCTTACGATCTTCGGGATGACGATCTGATTTCCGTCGTTAAAATAGTGAGTGTTTTGACCGGACAGAAGATCGTTGTTCCTACTGATTTATACCGCTACCGGGTGTCCGGATATGTTCGGGAGATGCCGGTGAAGGAGGCTATTACGGTTTTAGCTTCCGGAAATAAATTGGAGATTGTCCGGGAGAAAAGCGGAACATGGATGTTGTATGCTCCGCTGGCAGCTGCCGGGGATAAAAGCGATACGGCTCCCCTTTATAACAGGAGGCGCGGTTTTTCTGCCGATCAGATAACGGCCGATAGTTTGAAAAGGATAACGGCTTCGATCAACCGGGGAAATATTCAGGACATCGTGGCGGATGTGTGTGCGTTGCTCGGAATCGACCGGGTGTTTCTGGTTCCGTTGAATCAGGAGACGGCGCTACACGTGAAAAATGTTGATTTACCTGCTCTATTTTCGGTGCTTTTTGCCGGTACGCCTTTTACTTACCGGGAAGAGAATGGAATATTTCTATTCGGTTCGACGACTAAAAATAACGAGTTGGTTTTAACCCGGGTGATACCGATGCGTTATCGTTCGGCGGATAAAATCGTGGAGTTGATACCCACGGCCATGAAGACCGGAATGCAGGTACAGTTGTTTCCGGATCAAAATAGTATTATTGCGACCGGTTCAACTCGTCAGGTACGGGAGGTGGAACGATTCCTGGAGTCGATTGATCGCAGCGTACCCTTGATTACGATAGAGGTATTGATCGTGGATTCCAGAAAAAGCGTCATCCGGGAAGTGGGTGTAACGGCCGGACTCGGAGATAAACCGGTAAAAACAGGCGGTACGTTAAGTCCGGGTGTGGCCGTGTCGCTCTCGGCTTCCTCGATCAATAAATTGATCAATAGTTTTAACGGTTTCGGATCGATTAATTTGGGAAAAGTAACGCCTGATTTTTACCTTAACCTGAAAGCCTTGGAGGATGCCGGGAATATCGAGTTGCGTTCGACTCCGAAACTTTCTACTTTAAACGGCCATGAAGCAACGCTTAAGAGCGGGGAGACAAAGTATTATAAAGAGGTCCAAAATAATTACTACGGGTCGCAGATCCCGGTTCCGACAGAGTCTTATACCTGGAAAAATATAGAGGCTAATTTGACGCTGAAGATCGTGCCTTTCGTGAGTCAGGACGGGAAGATAACTCTTTCGATCGAGATCGAGCAGAGTGAGTTTACAACCCGGGAGGAGAAGGATGCTCCTCCCGGTACTGCCACCCGGAGTTTTAAGTCTTTGCTTCAGGTGCGGAACGAAGAGATGGTCCTGCTTGGCGGGATAGATCGAAATAGCCGGGAAAAAACGTCTAACGGATTACCTTTCTTAGCCCGGGTTCCGGTTTTGAAATGGTTATTCGGGTCGACGAAAAACAGTAAGGTGGATGAGAAGTTAAACGTGTTTATTAAACCTACGGTGATCTATTGAAAATGAGAGGATTGAGTGTAATATTGAAGAGAGTGGGACTCCTGGTTGTGCGAATGAAGAGAGAGGGTGATCCGGTTGTGGATTACCTGGAAGGGATTTGTCGCGGAAAAAGAGTGACGATAGTAAGAGAGGAACGAAGCGTGGAACCGGAGTCGTTTTTCAGAAAATCTCCTGATTACCCTGTTGTTATATGGTTCACGGGAGAGGGGATTATTACGAAGTTATTCGATGAGACCGGAGGTGGAATGGAACGAATAACTGTCGGAGGTGAATTTTTGTGGGAAAGGGAGTCTTTTTCCGGGGATGGGATGAAGATCGTTTTTACCCGGAAAGAGAGAATAGAGGTTTTGTCGGCTGTTTTGGAAAAGCAGAAGGTTCCCGTTGCAGGCATTCATTTGAGTCCTTCTGTCGACGAACGGGAATACGAGTCGTATCTCTTCCGCTTTTTTCAGGAAGAACTGAAATGGAAGGTATTGATGGAGCCGACGGAAAGAGGAAGTTGTTTGTGTACTCTTCTGAGGCGTAAATTGAGATTACCCGTTTTGGTCTGTCTGCTCTCTTTATTGTTGGTCAATTTCCTGTGGAACGACACGTTGAGAAAACGTCATTCTTTGCTACAGGCCGAATTGACTCGGGTGGAACGTAATGTTTCGGCACGGGATAAGCATTCGAGAGAAGTGGAACGTGTCGTGAATGAATACCGGCGAACCGGAAATCGAAGGAATGCTTTTATCGTCGACCGGATGGCTGCCGTTATTCCTCCGGAAGTCGTGCTGGAATCTTTGGAGATCGGTCCGCTTCTCAAAGTTTACGAAGAGGGAAAACCCTTGTCGATTCGTGACGGTTTGCTGCGTTGCAAAGGGAGATGTGCGATAACGGAAAAGATAACGCGGTTTATCGGAGAATTGACGAAAACGGATTTCGCCCGGGAGGTTAAGTTGATTTCGTTGGAGCGGGAACGGGATACGGGACAGTCGCTCTTTAAAATAGAGATTCGGTTATGAACGGATGGAGAGCCTATAAGAGTTTTATAAAACTGGCCAGCTTGTTGTGTGCCCTGCCTTTGATAGCCTGGTTTTTAGGTTTTCGGGGAACGGTTGCTTCCTGGCAGGAGTATAGAGAGAAACTGGGCGTGTTGGAAAAATTGAGGATGGAATCGGACGGAAGTAGTCTACCGCGGGTAAAAGAGGTTTTTTCTTCACAAGCCGTGTTACAGGACGGGCAGTGGTTGAAAAAATTATCACCCATGCTTACGGAAGGAGAGACCGTCGTGTCTAAATATACTCCTTATCTGCTTCGAACGGAAGGGAGTGTAAGAATAGATATCGGGGAATTAACTCTTTCGGGAGATTTTATCTCTTTAGTGAAATTATTGGATTTTATCGAACGGGATAAATCATTGGGAAAAGTGGTTTCGGTCGCTTTTGGTACGACCGTAGACAGAGTGAAGAAAAAGAAACAATTAAAAATGACGTTATGGATACAACAATTAAGCGTACATCATCGGGAGTGAAACGGAAGAAAAGGGTGGCCGGTTGTATGATTCTCGTGCTTTTATTGGGAGGATGTGAAGATTTGTTCGAGAAAGATATTTCGGAGAAAAGAGTGTGTTTGATAGCTCCGGCCGATAGCATTCGGACACCCCATAGGGAACAAAATTTCGTGTGGGAGGAAGTTTCCGGGGCTTCGGGTTATAGATTGGAAGTGGCGAAGCCCGGTTTTGAACGGCCTGAGTTTTATTTGCTGGATACGCTTGTGACAGGGAATAAATATTCTTTTACCTTGGATGTAGGTACCTATGAATGGCGGGTAAGGCCGGAGAATTCGGCTTATAAAGGATTGTATTCCGTACGGAGGATTGTTGTTTTACCTTCAAAAGAGGAGTGATGAAAGCATTGAAAAAGAACGGGACCCAATGGATATTACTGGCATCGACTCTTTTGATTTGGGGTGCGATTGCGGTCCGGGTGATCGGGTTAACCGGTTCCGGGATAAAAACGGAGATTCCCGTGATGGAACCGAGAACGTCTCCTCTCGGGACAGAGGTCGCATTGCTATTAAATTACCGGGACCCTTTTTTAGGTCATGGATCGGCTCTGCCTGTCTCCCGGGGAAGACTTCCCGGAAAAAAGCGGGAACTCCTTCAGCAAGTGGAGTCTCCTCCCGGATTTCGTTTGTTGGGTAAAATTAAAAAGGGGAAAAAAGATTTTCTTTTGGTGGCGTCGGGAGAGGAGCGACGGATTGTTGCCGTTACCGACAAAATCGACGGATTCTTGGTTTGTAGCGTGTTTGCGGACTCTGTCGTCGTGCGTAAAGGAAGTAAGCAATACACGGTAATCATGGAAAATGAGTAAAAGGACAAGCGTTTTATTGTCCGTGCGTTAAAAATCTGAATTTATGAGAAATTGTACGATACCGGCTTCGGTGCTGGCTACCGTATTGGTAGTTTGCATGCTTATGTTATTGGTCGTTTTGTCTGTTATGTCGTTGTGGAACATTGAATTAACGTTAGGATATCAATCGGAACAACGGGAACGATACCGGGCGCATATCGAGTCTGCTTTTGTACTTTATGCTTTGGACAGTACTTTGACAGAGAGGTTACGGGAGGATCGGACTTATCTGCTTTACGAGGGAGATTCCTCTTCCCGGGTACAATATACTTCGGGAAAATGGGGTTTGTATGAGGCGGTCACCGTGAAGGTTCGTAACGGGACACGGGGAACCCGGATATTCGGAAAGAGAAGAGAGGGTGAATACGGAACGACTCTTTTTCTGCCGGAAGACGGACGAACTCTTTCCTTGGCCGGGAAAACATACGTGAAGGGTGATGCCCGGATTCCCCGTAACGGGATTGTTTACACGCAGGTGCGTTCGGTCTTTTTCGGGGGTGAAAAGGTTGATGCCAGGAATATAAAACAGAGTCCGGAAGAGTTTCCCCTTCCTGAAAAGGAGTATGTCGACGGGATTCAAAAACTGTTTTCTCTCGATGGGTATCCTCTTCTCGCGGGGAACGAGTATCTGCATCGATCTTTTACCGATTCGCTTCTTTGTTTCGAAACGGGGGAATACCTTTCCGGAGTCGATATGCGGGGGCGGGTAATCCTGTATACCCCGGGAGAACTTTTTTTAGAGCGAGATAATCGCTTGGAAAACCTGATCGTCGTGGCCCGTAAAGTCGAAATTGCTGCCGGATTTCAGGGAAGTCTGCAGGTATTTGCGCGGGATTCCATTCTTCTGGAGGATGAGGTCCGCTTGTCTCCCGGCTCGGGTCTGTGGGTGAGCGGAGAGAACGATCGACGGCTTATCCGTCTTGGGAAGTATTGTGAGGTAAATGGCTATATTATCGTATCAGGGCATGATGAGGAGAGCGAAGTTCCTTCGGCCAACTATTTTCAATCGAAGAGTTCCAGGGTGCGGGGATTGGTGTACGTGGACGGTATCGCCGAGGTACACGGGGTCGTTTCGGGTAGCCTGTATGCCCGGTCCTGTTACTATTTTGCCCCGGAAGGGTTCTATTCCGGGATTCTTTATGATGTGGCTTTGCTGGAGACTTCGCTGGTCTCTTATCCCTTTTGGATGGGAAAGAATTACGAGAGAAAGGAGGTCAGATGGGTCGATTGAGACATGAACTGCGAGCCTCTTCTCTTTTGGAGTGTATCGTGGCTTCCGTTATCTGGTTGGGAGCTTTTATGGTCACGATGGAGATATTGACACGCGTGATGCTGAAGGAGCAATCCCCGGAAGAGGACTTATGCGCTTGGGTAGCCGTGAAACGGTGTTTTCAGGACTATTCGAGGGGGGCCTTTCCCTCGGGAAACTACACGAGAACTTACGACGGGGGAATCTTGGAGATCGAGTTGATTCCTTACCGGGGTAAAATACAACGATTGAGTATTCACGTTTATCCTTTGCGGGGCAAAAGGGATAGTCGGTACGATTATCTGATTAAATCCAAAAACAATGAAATTTGATGTAATACGATTTGAATGGGAAGGAACGACCCTGGTAGAAATATTAGTTGTCATAACGGTTTCTGCCCTCCTCTTTCTGGCTCTCTTTGACGGGGCTGATCTGGTTCGGGGGTTGACGGCCGGACTGACGGATAGGTTGTTGTCCTCCTATCGTTTGTCGGATAACTACCGGAGAATGGATTGTTTACTCGAGGCGAACGATCGTGCCGAGCTTCGGGGAGAGCGTTTATCCCTTTATCGAAACGGTGAGGTTTATTCCGTGTTGGAAAAGAGGGATTCGGTTGTCGTGCGGGTTGGTGAGGAGAGTACGGATACGCTTTTTCGTTCGGTGGAACGATGGGAATTTATATCCTCTAAGGAAGATCTCTCTTTTCCGGATTCTTTGCGGATATATCTGCGGATGGGAAAAAAAATCTTAGATATTCCTTTTGGTATCGGTAATCGCCGTCTTGGAGAAATTACGGATAAACTGCATGAGCAGGAAAAAATATACGAGTATGAAGAGTGATATCGATGTATTTCGGAAAAACTGGAGATTGAAAAACGGGAAAAAGGAGGTACTTTTTTCCGAATTACACTCGCTTTTGACTTCCGGTTTGGATTTCGGGCGTTCGTTTCGGTTACTCATCGATGGGGAGACGGACAAACGAGTAAAAGTTTTGTTGGAGGAGCTATATGCATCCGTGATTATCGGGCATTCGCTTTGGGAAAGTTTTGTGGCGAGTGGAAAATTTTCTCCGTTGGATAGCGGGGTATTACGGATCGGAGAAGAGACGGGACGAGTGGATGAATCGTTGCGTTTTTTGGCCGATTACTACCGTAAACGGGAGGAACAACGCCGAATGATAACGGGTGCCGTAAGTTACCCGTTGATTATCCTCTTGACGGCAATGTTGGTACTGGTATTTATGATTTTGGTCATTGTCCCTATGTTCGAACAGGTGTATGCTCGTATGGGAGGAGAACTTCCGGCTATAACCCGGTGGATTATTTCGTTATCCGGCAATTTTCCGGTTTATTTATTGACTTTTTTGGGTATCCTGATTACGGGGGGACTCTTTTTCTTTTTTCAGGGTAAAAACGATCGGGTTCGTTCTCTCCTCTCCTCTTTTTTACTGCGACTTCCCGGGATGGGGGGATTAGTTCGAAAAAATCAGGAAGCCCGTTTTTGCAAGCTGCTTTACTTGCTTTACGGCTCCGGGGTTCCCCTGTTAAACGGGATAGAGCTATTACGGGATATCATTACCTTTTTTCCTTATCAAATTTCATTCGATAGGATTAGTCATGGGTTACGAAAGGGAGAACTGTTTGCCGATACGTTGAGTGTATTCCCATTGATTTACGATCGAAAATTAGTGACTCTGGTGCGGGTTGGTGAGGAGACCAATCGTCTGGGAGATATGCTTTCGAAGCAAGCGGAAGATCTTACCCGGGAGCTGGAACATGAATTGAAACAACTCGGGAATCTGTTGGAACCCGTTCTGATACTGTGTGTCGGGGGACTTGTTGCCCTCGTGTTAGTCTCGATGTACCTGCCGATGTTTAAGCTCGGGGGAGTCATCGGGTAATGAAATCAAATGTCGAATTTTTAAAATGTGTGCTTATGAGAAAGGAAAATGAACATTAGTTAAAAACGATTTGTCGGCAATAGGCCGATGGAACCAAAAGTGAAATCTAAAATTAAAAAATTATGAAAAAGAGAGTGTTTTTTATATTCATATTATGTTGGGGTATTTTCGGAATGTCCCGTGCACAAAAATTTGAACCGGGTGAACAGGCAAAAGGACTTGCCGATTTAAAGAGCTCGTCTGTCGATTACAGTACCGGAACTTTTAATTACACGATTCCTCTGTTTGAACTATCTTCCGGGCATTTTACCCTTCCTGTCTCTTTGGTTTATTCGGCCAGAGGAGTCAAAGTGGACGAGGCCGAAGGGCCTTGGGGGATAGGATGGAATCTGATGTGCGGGGGTGTGATTACCCGTACGGTTCGCGGAGGTTTGGCCGACGATTACTACGGCGGTTTTTTACTGGAGACGCTGGATCATTCTGCGGCAACAAAGAAAAAAGTAAATACGCACGAGCAGGATGGAGAATCCGATATATTCACGGCTTTTTTCAACGGACGGAAGGTCTCTTTTATCGAGGTAAAAGAGGTCGGTCAGGTGGTCGTAAAAACCTTGGAAAAGTCGAATCTTTTGATCGAAAAAATAGAAGACGGATATGAGATCACGGACGAGAGCGGAGTGAAATATGTCTTTTCCGTTCCGGAAATGACATTAGGAGCTTGTTATCAGGATCCGAACGATGCGGGAAACAATATCTGGAATAGAGATTTTGTCTCTTCCTGGTATTTAAGTGAAATTCAAATTCCCGGTGATGATCCTATCCGTTTTTATTACACGGACGGTTCCGTTGTCGACTATACTTCGTGGAACGAGATGGTATATAATTACGGAAAGGGGATGAAGGAACGCGATTGTAAGATCGATCGTTATAGTAGACAGATTACGACGAATATAAATAATGCTAAATATTATGCTTCGCAATTGCCTAATGATATCCGGTTCAGAGAATTGGCTCAGAACGTGGAAAATATTCCTGCTTACGTGGAAGTATTGACAGAAGTACAACGTTCGAAGGAATACGGGATAACGTGTAGTAAGTTGGATATAATCCGTATCCCGACTTTGCATACCGTAATCGATTACAATGTAATGAGTCAGGTTATGGCTGCCGATCG
Organism: Sanguibacteroides justesenii; assembly: GCF_003204205.1. Taxonomy (NCBI): domain Bacteria; kingdom Pseudomonadati; phylum Bacteroidota; class Bacteroidia; order Bacteroidales; family Porphyromonadaceae; genus Sanguibacteroides; species Sanguibacteroides justesenii. Next base: position 5,900 of record NZ_QJPL01000012.1, on the reverse strand, counting down.
AATCATCGGGTGTCTGTCGGATTGGACTTTTACTTCCGAAACCTGTTCCGAAGCGATGACTCGAATCAGTTATGTACGGAATTTGTTGGATAGATTCATTGACGATGGTTTATTGTACGATGCTTCTGCTCTTCGCGGGTGTTTGACCGAAATATTACGTTACATGAGACTCGATATCGAAGAAACCACCACGAAGACGGTCAGTAAGGTAGATGATTTTACTCGTCAGTCGGTCAAGGAAAAAAAATTGGCCCGGGTTTCCTGGGGTACAAATAATATTGTCTTTTGGGGAGAAGGACGTTCTATTACCGGAATTCAATGGCAGAATTATAAACAAGATGTGATCCGGGAGGTTAACTTTTCCTATAAAGGACGAACCTTGAGTCGATTGACGATCGGAAATGAAAAAGCCGGATTACTGGGGTATTATAATTTTGATTATTACTTGGATACATTGCATGCCAAAACTCGGGATATATGGGGGTATTATAACGGATCGGCTACGAATATCGAACACTTGATTCCTTTAGTGGCGGAAATACAAACGAATTACCCTTATGTACAATCGGAACATTTAAGCTTGCCCCCCGAACTGACGACATTTCCTGGCCGCTCCTGTAATGCCGATTACGCGAAAGCCTACTCTTTGCGGCAGATTACCGGAACCGGAGGTTGGAAGTTAAACGTGGATTACGAGTTGAACGAGTATAACGGGATCAAGTACGGGGGAATTCGGGTGAAGGAGGTCGTGCTGGACGACGGGGAAGGGAACCGGGATACCACCCGCTACCATTACCGGAATCTCTCCGCTACCGGTAACACGGGTTCCGGAGTGTTAGCGGTGGGATACCAGACGCTGACAAAAGTGCTGAATTATGGTACTTTTTCAGACAAGATTCTTCACTCTCTGGTGCAAGATGATGAAATGGCCATTCTTAACACGGGGAATAACGGTTTATTTTACCGATACGTGGTGGAAGAGCAGGTCGGAAACGGGTACATCGCGCACTATTTTTGCGTACCCGAATCTTTCCAGACGACATCACTGAACCAACGCTCTTTTTATCCATACTGGCTGCACGGGCTACCCCTCGGTACTGCTATTTACGATAAACAGGGACGATTGTTGAAATTGAAAAAGAATCGCTATTCTCAAGCTTTGGTCAATCTTCCGGGGACCACTTATACCATTTCGAGTACGATTAAAAACGAGTTCTTTCCGGGGGCTTCTCTTTATGGTTTCTCTACCCAGGTTGAACAATTGAAATCCTTCCGCTTTTTTGTGGATACGGAGAATGCGTTAACCTATATGCCGAATCGAAACGAACCGTTTTATTGGAACGGGGAGGCAACAGTCTATTTCAATCCCTATACGACTTTTTATGTCCCCAACGTGCAACCCCGGGAGAATATGGTAGTACCGGACCAATTTTATAAAATATATTACGGGGGAGCCACCGTTTTGACCGGGGAGGTGGAGTACGATTTTTTCGATCAGGAATCGGCAGCGGCCGGAACACCTTCCGAGAGTGATTTTACAAAAACCTCGTTTACCGGAAAATATAACGTGACCACCCGAAGCTACACTTACGGGAATACCCGGCGAACTACCCCCACGAGTGTTGTCACGACCACGGCCGACGGGACAGAGTACAAGCAGGATTCAAAGGTGGTGATGGATGCCTTTCTCGATAACACGAGCGCGTTGTTGACCGATATGCGTGCCGCTAATATGCTTTATTTACCCGTTCGGACGAGTACGTACGTGAAAACTCCTGGCAGCACGAGTTTTTTACTCGCAGGTGAAGAGGTGACGACCTACATGGATACCCTGATCGGTGGAAAACATTATTACCTGCCTTCTAAATTGTTGCGGTCGAACCAGGTGAATCCCGTCAGCGTGGCAAGCGGTAGTTTGAATAATTACTTCACGCGGGCGCAGTCGGCCTATACCGTGGACGGACAATTGCATTATTCCGGTTCGGGGACACGAGTAAGTGTTGCGGAGGTAAAATCAGCAGCCGGGAAAGAAACTTATGTTTATGACGAGGAGACCGGTAATCGTATACTCGTGGCCGCGCAGGCCGATCGTTCTTCCGTGGCGGCATTCGATCGGTATCGAAAGAGCGAATTAAAGCATATTAAAGTAAGCGAGCTTCCGACTAAGAGTATGAAAGAAAAGCTGGAAACTTACTACGATTTTCATCAAAATCTCCCTGAAAGTGTTTTACGGGATTCTTTTTTGAGTGAGTCCTGGACACTTCATAAAGAAATTATGAAGATCGTGGAGGATATTTTACAAGGTAAAGAACATCGTCAAAAAATCTTTGAGGAGGCCGGTAAAAAGGAGCAGGTGCAGGGAGAATACGAAATGGTTTGGTATCGCAGACAAAATAATATTGGAATATCTCGGGCGGATTATTTAAATATGATACAGGATATTGTCGATCCGATCCGGTTTGATACCCGGAAACCCGATATGATGGCATTCTTGTCGGGACGGGATAAAATGGGTGTGGACATACCGGGTAAACTACTTGTACAGAAGGTAAATGCTAATAAATATCGTTACAAGTTATTGGTTGAACGTTCTGCCGCAAAGGCCCTCTCCATATCCGTATCCTGGACATTTACCAAGTCGGGGGTAGCGGTCGGAACCGGGGAGAACACGTTCACGGTCACACAGGGAACAGGACACTATTGCATGGAGGGAGAAATTCCTGTCTCGGCGGCGCAATTGTCAGCAAGCCTGGAATTGAGGTTTTCTGATGACGTGCTGTCCGCCGCGCTCTGCCCGGACGGTATTGAATTCGAACTGACCAGTCTTGACGGTAAAGGGAATGTCGTTTGTCGTACCGGCAGAAACGGGATTATCGAGAGCCGGGAATACGATCCGCAAGGGCGCTTGCTCCGGGCAAGAGATAAAAACGGGAATATTCTTCAAGAGTATCACTATCATGTACAGCCTGGTAATCATTAATCGTAAAAAACAAGATCATGAAAACGATATATATCATATTATGCTTTTTGTTTACCCACTATTTTGTGGCGGGACAAGGTGTGCTGGTTCATTTGGATAAGATACAAAAATTTGAACCGGAACGAGTTATTTTTCCCCAGAAGGGGGGAACAGTAAAGGTATCCTTTTTTACCTCGGATTATGTAACCGCTGAAAATATTCAGACCGCTTTGCGGCAGAAGTTGCAGGGAACACCTTTTTCTTCAGCCACGATACAAGTGGCAGGGGGAGAGATTGAAGGCTATGATGGAGAGATAACCATAACTATGCCGAGAACGAGTGAGCTCTATTTTAGGGAGTACCAGTTGAAGTTGGCTAAAACTTCGTTGTTTCTCCGTCGGAAAGGATCGTACGGCAACCTGAATCGGTTTCGGGTATCGGGAGGCGGTGTCGTGGTCGACACAAACTCGGTCGTTATTCGCCTGTCGGGCACGGAACCGGGTGTGAAGTACGGTCTTTATCGTGACGGAGTACAAGTGGCGTATCTTTACGGACCTGCCAATCCGGATCTGAGCCTATACCCGGAGTGGCCGGATGATGCTCAAGCCGAAGAGGTCGAAAAAGGGAAATGGCAATGTTACCTGGATCGTCCCATCGAGTTTAAGGTGAGAGAAGCCGGCGTGTACCAGATAAAGGCTACATTGGATATAGAAACCATCGCGATGATCGGTAGCGTGACGGTCTGTCGGTACGACGGTAAACTCTACACCGCGGGAATGGACCAGGTGATCAGCGGTCGTTATGACTCGGAAACTGTCACCTCCAATCGAACCAAGCGAGTGGATGACGTGCTCTACACGGGTCCCGGCGGACGCTCCAGGCAATTGGTCTCCGTGGCAGCCTCTCCCTCGGGGAAGGATATCGTCACGCCTTTCGGTTTCGGTAAACTCGGCCGGGAGGAGAAAAAGTTCCTGCCGTTCGAGAGTACCGCCGGCACCGGAACCTACCTCGATAAAAATTTGTTCGCCTCCCGGTGGGGAAGCATTTACGGGAGTGACGAGAGTAATTTCGCGTTTAGCTTCTCGACTTTCGAGACGAGTCCCCTCGGGCGAGTGTTGACCGAGACGGGTCCCGGCAAAAACTGGCACCAGGCGGGAAAACGGGTGACTCTTTATTATGGTACCAACACGGCCAACGAGGTGCGTCGCTGGAAGGTCGACGCTGCCGGGACATTAGTCGACGGGGGCTACTACCCGGCTAATTCTCTTTCCCGGGAGAGAACCACCGACGAGGACGGCAACATCAGGGAGAGCTTCACGAGCGGGAGGGGGGAGGTTGTCGAGAGCGTGACTTACCTCTCCGGGCAACGCCTGGCCACGAGTAACGTGCACGACGACCTGGGACGCTTGCGTCACGTGCTATCGCCGGAGGCGAATGCACGTGGTCCTTTGACAGCAGGTATAATTGGTCTTTACGGTTATTACTACGCTTACGACGGGAAAGGGCGTGTCACGGAGAAGAAATTACCGGGATGTGATCCCGTCTACCTGGTCTACGATAACCGGGATCGACTCGTGATGAGCCAGGACGGTAAGCAACGGGCCGAGGACGCGAAAAAATGGAGTTACTCCCTTTACGATGCTCTCAACCGGGAGGTGGAATCCGGCGAGGTGATCTTGTAGGCGGCTACCACTCATGCCGCTCTTCAAACAGCGGCCTCCGCCAGCTCGGGCTACACCCCGGCGGGGACGAGAACGGCCCTGAAATACACGGCGTACGACACGTATCCTGCCAGCGGTAACGTGATAGCGATTCCCTTTGTCGCTACCGCCGGGTACGCCACCGCCCCGGGCACGAGTACCGGGGGCAAGGTCACGAGCGTGAAGACACGTGTCCTCGGCACGAGCACCTGGCTCACTTCCACCACCTATTACGACGACCTCGGCCGGGTTATCCAGACAGCGAGCGACAACCTCCTCGGTTATAAGAGCCGGGTCGACATGAGTTACAATTTCGCCGGGAACGTCCTGAAAACCCGGGAAGCCCACGGCTACAGCGCCACGGGAACTGACATCCTGGAGACGGTGAACACGTACGATCGCCGTGGCCGTCTTCTCTCCTCGAGCAGCACCCTGAACGGTGGAACTCCCGCCGTGGTGCAACACGAGTATGACGCCGTTGGACGGTTGAAGACGAACAAGTACAAGACGGGAGCCACCTTCCTCGCCGAGACGATGACCTACAACGCCCGGGGATGGCTGACCTCCAAGACCAGTACCCCTTTTACCATGACCTTGCGTTACGAGACGACCGCCCTCGGTGCTTCCGGGAAAAAGTATTACAACGGTGACATCAGCGAGTGGGAATGGAAGAACGGGACCACGGCTCCCGTGATGTACGCCCTCTCTTACGACGGTTTAAACCGGCTGTCAGGCAGCGTTCATTACCAGGGCGGAACGGCATGGACAGCTCTTGCCGGGAACAACGCTTATGACGAGAAGGGATTGACCTACGACCGTAACGGCAACATCCTGACCCTCAATCGCACGGGTCCATCCGCGACCTCTCTCGCCTACACTTACACGGGAAATCGATTGACCGGCTTGATCAAAAACGGGGTTAGCGGGACCTACTCTTACGACCCCAACGGGAACATGATAAATGACAGTCGAAAAAGTTTGAATTTTGAATATAATGTTTTAAATTTGTTATCGGCGGTAAAGTCCGGAACGACGCTAAAAGCCTCTTACACTTATTTGGCCGACGGGACGAAGTTAAGGGTAGCGGACGCGAGCGGCAACGGATTCTATTACTCGGGTTCTTTGACACACGTTAAAAACAGCGCCGGGATACAGTTAGAGGGCGCAACCACGGCGAGCGGTCGGGTGTTGGTCGGAACGGGAAGCCGCACGGGTAACGATATTCGTTACTTCCTGACGGA
>NZ_QJPL01000011.1:0-72463 GCF_003204205.1 Sanguibacteroides justesenii | reverse complement strand
AACGAGGAAGTGCCTATCGATGTACGTCGTCCGACACCGCCGGATAATAAAGTTTACCCGAGCGAGACCGGTATGTACATCACGAAGATCATGTTTATGGGAGTATTTCCTTTCTTATTGCTGTTTATCGCGATATTCATATGGATTAGAAGAAGAGGGAGATAAAATGTATGACATGATGATTTAAAAATTCACCGTTCGTTTTAAATCCTGTGTTTGCAGGATTTAGACGTCGGTGTCTCTTAACGTTGATATTTTGTTGGAATTAGAATAAACCAGGGGAAATTCGTAGTGTGCATTATTGACAGAAATTAAATTCGAAGAAAGGGACCATTGGAGATAATGGTCCCTTTTAGTTTTTAAAATTATTTAAAAAGAGTTTGAATAAGATAATAACCTAACCAAGTGGCTAATAGGCCTAAGATGACGCTAAGACCGATATTCAATGAAAACAACAAGTAGGCTTTTGCTGTTAATAATTTCAAGTTGTCTGCCGAAAAGCTGGAAAAGGTAGTGAAACTCCCACAAAATCCAATAATTAGAAATAGACGATGATTTTGGGTGAGTAAATTGGAATGTGCTGATAAGCCAGTCAGCAAACCAATAATAAAACACCCGATTATGTTTACTGTAAAAATTCCTAAAGGGAAAAGAGTAGGGACATTTTTTTGTATGATACCCGTTAACCAGTACCGGGAGACTCCCCCGAGCATAGAACCGATTGCGACAAAAAGTAAATTCATAAAAAATATTATTAAACTTTGCAGGGTAAAAATAGTGGAAATAAGGGAATTAGATATCTTTTAACGTTAAAAATGATATCAATTAACATTTTATTATTTTTAATCTGTATCTTTATCTCGTTTTATGGATAAGCTGTGAATACTATATTTAATTTACATGTATATGAAAAGAACGGTAATTTTATTTTTGAGTGTGGTGACATTGATAACTTCTTGTAAAGAGGAAAAACGTCAAACTAATAATCCGTTGTTAAAGCCTTTTACAGCTCCTTTTCATACGCCTCCTTTTGACCAGATTAAATTATCCGATTATAAACCTGCTTTTGACGAGGGGATAAAACAGCATAAAAAAGAGATTGAAGTAATTGTTAATAATACGGAAGAACCGACTTTCGAGAATACGATAATGGCTTTGGATCGATCCGGAGAGTTATTGGATAGGGTGTCATCTATTTTCTTCAACTTATATGCAGCCGTTACGAGTGACGAAATGCAGGAAATCGCCATGGAAGTCAGTCCTATGGTAACGGCTCATAGCGATGAAATCAGTATGAATCCCCAATTGTTTGCCCGTATTAAGTCATTGTATGATAGAAAAGAGAGCTTGGGATTGGATTCGTTAGCACTTCGGACGTTGGAGTTGTATTATAATGATTTTGTTCGGGGTGGAGCGAATTTAAGTGCGGAGGATCAATCTAAACTGAAACAGGTGAATGCCGAATTGGCTAAACTCAGTTTACAATATGGAGATCGTTTGCTAAAAGAGACAAACGCGTTTGTTTTAGAGATTGACAAAGAAGAAGATTTGGCCGGACTGCCGGAGACGGCAATTATCGCCGCTGCCGCCGAGGCCAGAAAACGGGGTTTAGAGGGTAAGTGGGTATTTACCGTTCATAAACCAAGCCTGATTCCTTTTTTACAATATGCCAAGAATCGTCAATTACGCGAGAAATTGTACAAGGGATATTATATGCGGGGAGATAATAACAACGAGAATGACAACAAGGGAATTGTTGCCCAAATGGTCAATTTGCGGTTGGAAAAAGCGAAGTTGTTGGGTTTTGATACTTATGCCTCGTATGTGATTGATAAAAACATGGCCAAAACGCCTCAAAATGTGTATGATTTTATGGGCCGGGTATGGGGGCCTGCTTTAAAGGTAGCGAAACAGGAATTAGCCGAAATGCAGGCTATCGCCAATAAAGAGGGGATGAAAGAAAAGTTGGAGAGTTGGGATTGGTGGTATTATGCTGAAAAATTGCGGAAGCAGAAATACGATTTGGACGAATCCGAGATGAAACCTTATTTAAAGTTGGAAAATGTGCGTGACGGAATGTTTGAAGTCGCTCGTAAGTTATACGGGATTACTTTGGAAAAAAGGACGGACATACCGGTGTATTATCCGGATGTAGAGACTTATGAGGTAAAAGATGCAGACGGATCGCATTTAGCTATTCTTTATCTGGATTATTTTACTCGATCCAGCAAATCGGCAGGGGCTTGGATGACAGAATTCCGTCATTACACGAAAGTGGACGGAAAAGAAGAGTTCCCGCTGGTTTCTGTCGTTTATAATTTTTCTCCTGCGGTCGGTGATGAGCCGGTATTATTGAGTTGGGACGATACGGAAACCATGTTTCATGAATTCGGACATGCTCTTCACGGATTTTTTATCCGGGGGGATTATAAGCGGATAGCCGGCACCATACCTCACGATATGGTAGAGATGCCTTCCCAGATCATGGAGAATTGGGCTGGTGAACCTGAGGTATTGAAGATGTATGCCAGACATTATAAGACGGGTGAACCTATGCCTGATGCATTGATTCAAAAGATACAGGAGAGCGGTCATTTTAATCAGGGATTCGCTACGGTGGAATATGTAGCTGCGGCTTTATTGGATATGGATTGGTATTCTCAAACAACTTCGCGGGAGTACGATGTGAATGCTTTTGAAAAAGCTTCGATGAATAAGCATGGGTTGATAAAAGAGATTTTACCTCGTTACCGGACTACTTATTTCTCTCATATTTTCGATGGAGGGTATTCGGCCGGTTATTATGTCTATCTTTGGGCAGAAGTATTGGATGCGGATGCTTTCCAAGCTTTTAAAGATTCCGGAGATATATATAATGCGGAGTTGGCTGCACGTTTGAGAAAATATATTCTTTCCGAGGGAGGATACGATGATCCTATGAAACAATATATTAAGTTTCGTGGACAAACTCCGTCGGAAATTCCTCTGCTGAAGAAGAGAGGATTGGAATAAATGTGGAAAAAAGCCTCTGGAAGGGGAGAGGCCTGTTAAAATAAACTGAGAGGGTATTTGTGTGATGAAGTGTATTTATGCGTTATTTTTGTTTTTAACCGTATCTTCTTGTCTGTACGGTAAAACTAATTTTGGCCGTTTCGGTATGCGGGAGAGAGATTCGGTGCCGGATTCCCTTCGATTGGCAACCAACATCATCCGGGTTAATGGTATTGTCGAGGATGAAAAAGGAGTTCCTATACCGGGAGCCCATATCGTTGAAAAAGGAACTTACCATGGGGTCGTCTCCGATAAAGAGGGACAATTTTCGCTTTCTGTTCCGGCTGACGGAGAGTTAGTTATTTCTTTTGTCGGTTATAAAACCTTGTTTATCCCTATTCAGGGGAAAGCTTTTTTAAGGGTTCATCTGGAGGAGGATATGGTCTTTTTGAAGGATGTGGTTGTTACGGCTTTAGGTATTGAAAAAAGTGGCGTTTCCTTGCCTTATTCTGTTACGCAAATCGGACAGGATGAATTGATAAGGATAAAAGATCCCAATTTATTCGTGGCCTTAATGGGAAAAGTTGCCGGATTGCAGATTCATAAAAGTGCTTCCGGTACAGGTGGATCGGTAAGAGTTTTACTTCGGGGAATTCGTTCCGTGGCCGGGAATAATCAACCTCTATTTGTGATCGACGGTATACCGATTTTAAATGAAAGTAGTGAACAGGCTTATACGGCTATCGGGGGAACGGCAGATGCCGGGAACCGGGATGGAGGAGACGGTATCTCTAACTTGAATCCGGAAGATATAGAAAGTATCAGTGTATTGAAAGGGGCCTCAGCTTCTGCTTTATATGGGACACAAGCTGCCAATGGGGTAATTTTGATTAAGACGAAAAAAGGATTGAGAGGAAAGCAAGAAGTGCAGTTCTCTTCAAGTATGATTTTTGAGAAGGCGATTAATTTACCCGAGTTTCAGAATCACTACGGGGTAAGTGACGGAATTGAGAGTTGGGGGGAGCGGGATAACTTGAAAAAGTACAATGCAGCAAAGGATTTTTTTAGGACAGGCATTTCAGCGATCCATTCTCTTTCATTTTCCACGGGAAATGAGATTATGCAGACCTATTTTTCTTACGCGAATACGGCAGTGAGAGGAATCGTTCCTCAGCATCGCTTTATGAAACATAATATCAATTTGAAAGAAACAGCTTCTTTTTTTGAAGGGCGATTGAAATTGGATGGTAATTTGAATCTAATGAGACAAAAAATAAAGAATCGTCCTACTCCGGGAGGCTTTTATATGAATCCTCTCGTGGGATTGTATCGTTTTCCTCGTGGGGAAGATATTTCAAAGTATAAAAAACATTTTGAGCTATTGGATGAAAAACGGAATCTGATGGTGCAGAATTGGCATAGCTCGGTGGAAGATTTCGAACAGAATCCTTATTGGGTGACAAATCGTATTTTAAGCGAAGACATTCGGAGCAGGGCCATTGTCTCTTTGACGGCGGATGTGAAAATAACGACAGATTTGTCTATACAGGGAAGAGTCAGTATAGATGATGTTTCGGATAAGTTCAGACAGCGTTTTTATGCCTCAACCGCTCCGGCACTTGCGGGCGAAAATGGGCGTTATATAGATTATACTTACCAGCAAACGTTATTGTACGGGGATTTGTTGGCCACATACCGGCGGTTATTTGGAAAGTTTACGTTTCATATGACACTCGGAACCAGTATTAATAATAATACGATCAGCAGACTTCGGTATGATTCGAAAACAGCTTCTTTGAAATACGCTAATGTATTTACGGTTGCCAATATCAATATGAATACCTCTGCTTATATTGAGGAGCAGAATAGGGCGACCCGGCAGATGCAATCACTTTTTACAACGATTCAGATCGGATACGGTGATTTTCTGTTTTTGGACGTGTCGGCACGGAATGACTGGTCTTCTACATTGGCTTTTACCTCCCATGAATCGACAGGATTCTTTTATCCGTCATTAGGTATAGCATGGGCTTTGAATAAAACTTTAAATTTACCGAAATGGGTCGATTTGGCTAAATTACGTGTATCTTGGAGTCGGGTAGGTAACGATATACCATTATACATTACCAATCCGATGTCCTATGTGTTGGCCGGAGGAGGCGTACAATCTGCCGATGCGGCTCCCTTTGAGGAGATGAAACCGGAGATGAATAGTTCTATCGAATTAGGAACGGAATGGAGATGCTGGCTCGATCGTTTATATGTAGATCTTACTTATTATAGAACGAATACAAGGAATCAGTTTTTTAAATTGCCCGCACAGGATGGAGATGAATATGCTTATCGTTACGTGAATGCCGGAAATATTCAGAATGTCGGGGTTGAATTTTCAGTGGGAGGTATTCCTGTTATTTTCAAAGAGGGAAAATGGGAATCGAAGATCAATTTTGCCACGAATAAGAATAAGGTCTTACGCCTGCATGAGGAGCTTCCGGTATTTATATACGGTCCGCGTGGCTTCTCTTCCAGTTACGCGATGAAGTTAAGAGAGGGTGGATCATTTGGGGATATATACGGAAAAGCCTTTAAACGGGACGAACATGGAGAGATCGTTTACGAGGCGGAGGGAGAAAAAAGCGGTCTTCCCCAGATTGTCGGAGAAGGCAATACGGTGAAAGTGGGAAATGCTAATCCGAATTTTACTTTGAGTTGGAGTAATAATTTGAGGTATAGGGGGTTCTCTTTCCATCTTTTGTTGGACGGGCGCTTCGGTGGGGATGTCCTCTCGCAAACGCAGGCGGATCTGGACATGTTCGGGGTAACTAAAGCCACGGGAAAGGCAAGGGATAGAGGATTTGTCGAACTGGAGGGAAAACGTATTACGGACGTGAAAGGTTTTTATAAAGGTCTTGTCGGGGGACGTGCGGGAGTAACGGAGTATTATATTTACGATGCAACGAATATTCGTCTTCGGGAGTTGTCCATCGGTTACACGCTTCCCGACGGTTGGATGAAAAAAAGTGGTGTTTTCAAGAGCGTACAAGTGAATTTTGTAGCTCGTAACCTGTGTTTCCTGTACAAAAAAGCTCCCTTTGATCCCGATTTGGTACTTTCCACGGGTAGTGATAATCAGGCTATTGAAGTATACGGGATGCCGACGACCCGGAATATCGGTTTTAATATCTATTTTACATTTTAATGAGATGAGGAAATATAGTTTCGTTTTTATTGCTTTTGTATGGGGATGGGTGGCTTGTACGGGTCATTTTAAATCCTTAAACACGGATAAAACCGGAATGACGGATGAGGAGATGGAAATAGATCTGAATCACCTGGGGATACCTTTGGGTATTATCCAGCAAGGTATTTATTTTAATTATGATTTCGGAAAAGGAAAGAATTGGCCATACCAGATCATGCAAAATCTGAGTGCAGATATGTTTAGCGGGTATATGCATGATTATAAGCCGTTGAACGGTGGGTCTCATAATTCGGATTATAATATGCAGAATGGTTGGAATGGTACATTCTGGGAGAATACCTACGCTTATGTAATGCCTCAGATTAAACGTTTGGAAGATCTGACTCGATTGGATTATCCGGCTTTTTTTGCCATAACTAAGATTCTGAAGGTGGAGGTGATGCATCGGGTGTCGGATTATTATGGTCCTATCATCTATTCTCAGTTTGGAAATTTGAGGGAGAGCTATGCCCCGGATAACCAGGAAGAGGCATACAGGATGTTTTTTGAGGATCTCGATGAAGCTGTGAATATATTGGATCAGGCTATAAAGGAAGGAGAAGATGCTTCTGCTTTTGCTAAATTCGATATTATAATGGACGGAACCTATGAGTCCTGGGTTAAATTTGCCAATTCTCTTCGTCTCCGTCTGGCTATACGTCTGGCAGTGGTAAATCCGGAAGAGGCAAGAAGAGAGTTTAGAAAAGGGATGGTTAACTCTTACGGTATTTTCACGACTTCACCTGAAAAGGCGGTAGTTTCAACCAAGAATGGTTACACTAATCCGCTTGGGGTGATTAATCAGGTATGGGGAGAAGCCTACATGAATGCCTCTATGGAGTCAATTTTAAATGGTTATGAAGATCCAAGAAGAGCCCATTTTTTTGAAGTTTGTCCGAATGATGTTCAGGGAGAAAACGGGAATATCATTTCTATAAAAGGAGAGTACCGGGGAATTCGGCAAGGAACTGTTTTTGCTCATACGCGGTATAGTGCGCTATCCAGGATATACGTGGAAGAGAGCAGTGAGGCTATTCTGATGACGGCCGCCGAGGTTTGGTTTTTGAGAGCTGAGGCTGCTTTGCGCGGTTGGACTTCAGAGGTTCCTGGAGATTGTTATCGGGAGGGGGTGCGTTGTTCTTTCAATCAATGGGGAGCTGCCGGGGTGGAGGCATATTTGCAGAGCGATCGGGTTGGGGCCGATTACGTGGATGTTTTTGAGCCAGTTAATAATATTAAAGCTCGTTGTTTGGTCTCTCCTCGGTGGGACGAGAGTGCTTCCAGGGAGGTGAAGTTAGAGAAAATCATTACTCAGAAATGGTTAGCTGTTTTTCCTGAAGGGTGTGAAGCTTGGGCGGAACAAAGGCGTACGGGTTATCCTCGTTTGTTTCCGGTACGGGTTAATAACAGTAAAGACGGTTGTATCGATACGGAATTGATGATCAGAAGACTAAACTTTCCGGCTTCCATGATCGATGTGGATCCTGAACAATATGAGAAATTGAAAAAAGCTTTACAGGGGGATGATACTCCGGGAACTCGTTTATGGTGGGATACCGGGAAAAACTTCTAATCTCGTTTTCTTTGCGTAGTTCCTTTTCCTTTTAAGGCTAATATTTCAGTTCGGCCCGAAACTTTCCTGAATTAACTTCGTTATAAATGAAGAAACAGAAGTTAATTAACCTTTTAAATAACATTACTATGGAAGGAAATATTGGTTTAGATGCGAAAATGATCAAATCAAGTAAGACCATTTTAAATAATTTACTTGCAGACCATTTTGTCTTATTAGCAAAAACATGGAATTTTCACTGGAATATGAAGGGGCCGAGTTTTAGATCCTATCATACTTTTCTCGAAGATCTTTACAATGGATTGATTGAAGATATCGACGCTATTGCTGAGAGAGTACGTGATTTGGATGAACGGCCGTTAGGATCTTTGAGGGGATGTTTAGAGCATAACCGCATAAAAGAATACGATGAGCAGCAACCGCTTCCGGATGCCAAGCATATGTTGGCCCTGTTAAGAGATGATAATGCTGAAATCATTCGTCAGATTCGGACGGATCTTGAAACTATGGATAAAGAAGAATCCAAAGATTTCGGTACTTCGAATTTCTTGGAAGATATGATAGAGAAAAAAGAGAAGGTAGCTTGGATGATTCGGGCTCACTTGGAGTAAAATAGGTTTTTTTGTTATTAGTGGAAACGGGTACCTCACGGATTGAGGCATCCGTTTTTTTTTATTGGATAGATGACGGAGGAAAGGATTTTAAATTTTTATCTTTGCCGGTATATTTTAGCTATTAGTGAGTATGAACGAGTGGTCGATAGGAGACGTAATAATCCCTTGGTATGAGCGGAATCGCCGGGATCTTCCTTGGCGGAATACAGATGATCCCTATTTGATATGGATATCGGAAGTTATTCTCCAGCAAACAAGGGTCGTACAAGGTCTGGATTATTTTATTCGGTTTGTGGAACGTTTTCCGAATGTCGTTTCTTTGGCCGAAGCGGAGGAAGATGAAGTGATGACCTATTGGCAAGGTTTGGGGTATTATAGTCGTGCCCGTAATTTACATCGGGCGGCTCGAGAAGTGGTTTCGCTGTATGGAGGAGAGTTCCCTCGGAGCTACAAGGAGGTGCTTTCATTGAAAGGAATCGGGGAGTATACGGCTGCCGCTATTTGTTCGTTTGCCTATCGTTTGCCGTATGCAGCGATAGACGGAAATGTATACCGCGTATTATCCCGGTTGTTCGATATTGATATCCCGATAGATTCAGGACGGGGAAGGACCTATTTTGCGGAGCTTTCCCGGAGATTACTCGATCGTTTCCGTCCTGATCTTTATAATCAGGCTATGATGGAGTTTGGAGCTTTGCAGTGTATACCGAAATCTCCTGATTGCGAACATTGTCCGTTGAATACCCGTTGTATGGCAAGGGCAAAAGGCAAGGTAGAACAATTGCCTGTGAAAGTAGGGAAGGTACAGGTGAAACCCCGTTATTTTAATTATTTGCACGTTCATGACGAAACCCGTTTTTTATTGAAAAAAAGGGAGGATAAAGATATTTGGCGTAATCTGTACGAATTTCCTTTAATTGAATCGGATAAACCTTTGACTTTTCTGGAACTTCAACAGACTGAAGAGTGGAACCAATTACTGGATGGGGCAGATCGACCGGAAATACGGAGGGTATTTGAACCTCCCAAACATGTATTATCCCATCGGGTGGTTTATGCCGTTTTTTATGAAATAAAGGTCGGTCGTTTTTCTCCCGCTATGACAAAATTTATGCAGGTATCGAAGGAACGATCGGGGGATTATGCTTTTTCCCGGTTAATGCAATTGTATTGGGAAACCGGAAGATAATTTCATACGTTACCGGTATGGGGGCTAATTGTAAATGTATTTTTTTCTTGTTAAAAGAAACAAAATGTCGTTGGTTACCGGGATAATTTTGAATTTTCGAGTTATAAAAGTTATTTTTAAGAGGTATCGAGGGTTAATATCGGCTCATAAAAGTGTGAAATCTGTTAAAATATGGAATGAAATTAAACCGCTTCTTGTTAAAAAAATATTAATCCTTTTTTTGAGACGTGAAATCTTGTTCGAATAAAAACACCTTCCTTTGTTGATAAAGGGCTTTCGGGAGATAGTGAATCGATTGAATGTAAAAGTTAAGTTTTTTATAAAGTATTTTTTACCTGAAAAACATGGGTAAATAATGTCTATTTTTAGTGGTGAGAATTGTGTCATATTTTTAATGAAATGATATAATTTTTAGACTAACTATGATACGACGTGTGTAACTAAGAATCTATAAAACTTAACAAAAATCTATGGAAGAATCAATCGTTAAAGTCGAAAATTTATCTCATCGCTATAGCGTTCAGTGGGCGATACGAGATATTAATTTTGAGATTACTAAAAATGGGATCTATGGATTGTTAGGCTCTAATGGTGCCGGCAAATCTACGACCATGAACATCATGTGTGGAGTGTTAAAGCAAACGGAGGGAAGTGTATTTATTAAAGGAATCGATTTACGGGAGCATCCGGTAGAGGCCAAACGGCATATCGGATTTTTGCCTCAAAAACCGCCCTTGCATATGGATTTGACAGTAGAAGAGTATCTGATCCATTGTGCTCGTTTACGCCATATTCCGGCTAAAGAGGTCTCTAAGGCGGTTATGGAGGTCATGGGCCGTTGTGGTATTACCCATTTTCAGAAACGATTGATCCGTAATTTGTCAGGAGGATATCAACAACGTTTGGGGATAGCGCAGGCTATCGTTCATAATCCGGATTTCGTGGTATTTGATGAACCGACGAACGGGTTGGATCCGAACCAGATCGTTGAAATCCGTCATTTGATAAAAGAGATTGCAGAAGATCGTACGGTTGTGCTTTCGACCCATATCTTGCCGGAAGTGCAAGCAACATGCGATTATATTCGTATGATCGAACAGGGACGACTTGTTTTTGCCGGAACCGTAGATGAATTCGATAACTATATTATACCGAATACCTTGGTCGTTTCAATGGTAGCTATGCCTTCTGCTGAAGAATTACGCGGTATTCAAGGTGTATTGGGGGTAGAAGAGCTGGGCGGAACGAAATATCGCTTGCAATTTTCCGATGTACAGGAGGTCACGGAAAGAATAGTTGAAATGAGTGTTGCTCGCGGCTGGCGTTTGACCGAAATTTATTTAGAAAAGAGTTCATTAGATACGATTTTTGCAGAATTATCCAAAAAATAAAAAGAAATAGACAATGAAGACGATATATAATATAGCCAGAACTGAATTACAAACTTTATTTTTCTCACCGATTGCCTGGCTGATTCTTATAATTTTTACTTTTCAATCGAGTATGGCATTTGCCGATGTGATGGGAGGCATGGTGAGAAATCAAGCTTTAGGATACGGTTTAAGAGGTGTGACTTTGGGCGTATACGCTTCGCCTTGGGGTGGATTATTTCCTATCGTACAGCAATATCTTTATCTTTATATCCCTCTGTTGACCATGAGCTTAATGAGCCGGGAGCTGGGCAGCGGTTCTATAAAATTACTCTATTCTTCTCCGGTGACCAACATTCAGATCATTTTAGGAAAATACCTTTCCATGATGATTTATGCTTTGGTTTTGATCGGAGTGTTGATGGTTTATGTTCTTTTCACTGCTTTTACGGTTAAGATGTTGGATTTTCCGGCTATCCTTTCCGGATTGCTCGGACTCTATCTATTGATCTGCGCTTATGCGGCAGTCGGACTTTTCATGTCCAGTTTGACTTCTTATCAAGTGGTTGCCGCCATGGGTACTTTGGCTGTATTGGCCGTGTTGAATTTCGTGGGAGGAATGTGGCAGGATATTGCTTTTGTCCGTGACATTACGTATTGGTTATCTATTTCCGGGCGTTGTGATGAATTTATTAGCGGTTTGATTTGCAGTGAGGATTTATTGTATTTTATTATCGTGATCGCCTTGTTCCTTTCATTGGCGATTATTCGTTTACAAGCTTGTCGTCAGAAAACGCCGTGGGCTGTCAGTATGGGAAAATACGTGGGGGTTGTCTGCATCGCTATGATTTTGGGGTATCTGACTTCTCGTCCTACGTTGATGGCATTTTATGACGCTACCCGGACCAAGGTGAGAACCTTAACCGAGAATAGCCAGGATGTGGTAAAACGTTTGGAAGGCGGCTTGACTATTACGACTTACACGAATGCTTTAGAGGACGGAACGTTGTGGTATGCGACTCCTCGCTACGTGAATCAGGATTTGGAGCGGTTTAAGCAATATACCCGATTCAAACCGGAAATTAAAATGAAGTACGTATACTATTACGATACGGTAAATAATCCTGATTTGGAAAAACGTTATCCGGGGCTTTCGGATCGGGAGCGGATGGTGAAAATCTGTAACTCTTGGGGATTGGATTCCAATCTGTTTATCACCCCGGAACAGATTCGTCAACAGATTGACTTGTTCCCGGAGGGGAATAGATTTGTTCGCTTGATAGAACGGGAAAACGGACAAAAGACCTTCCTTCGGGTTTACGATGATATGATGCGTTTCCCGAGCGAATCTGAAATTACAGCAGCTTTAAAACGCTTGGTGATGAAATTGCCGAAAGTCGGCTTTTTGACCGGTCATGGAGAACGAGACAATAAACGTGAGGGGGATCGGGATTATAACCGCTTTGCTCAGGATAAACCTTTCCGCTATTCGTTGATCAATCAAGGATTTGATTTTTGTGACGTGGCCTTGGATAAGGAAATTCCGGAAGATGTATCTATCTTGGTTATCGCCGAGATGAGAAGCCCGATGACGGCAGAGGAAAAAGTGTATTTGGATAAGTATATTGCCAAAGGCGGAAACCTGTTGATTTTGGGAGAACCGAAGCGTCGGGATGTCATGAATCCGTTGGTAGAACAGTTCGGTGTACAGTTTGTGCCGGGTACGTTAGTAAAACCGAGTGAGAACTTCCTTGCTGATTTTATAATCACGGATCCGACGAAGGAAGCGGGAGAACTCTCTTACGCCTTTGATATCATGCGCAGATACGAATATAAAGCGACCATGCCTAATGTTTCCGGATTGGAATACACGGAGGGAAAAGGGTTTACTATGACACCTTTGTTTAAAACGGATTCTTTGGTATGGAACGAGTTACAAGTCACGAATTTTGTTGATGATACGGTAAAATATAATCCGGAAAAGGGAGAAGTTCAAAAATCGTACGTGACAGGTTTGGCTTTATCCCGGAAAGTTGGAGAAAAAGAACAAAAAATTATTATATTTGGGGATGCTGATTGTATCAGTAACGGAGAGATCAGTATCGGAAGGAAGAACGTAGATGCTTCAAACTATACGATTATTACAGGAGGTTTCTTCTGGATGTCGGATAATGAGGTGCCTATCGACGTGCGTCGTCCGACTATGCCGGATAACAAGGTATACCTGGGTGAGACAGGAATGTACGTTTCTAAGATCGGATTTATGGGTGTATTCCCGGGAATATTGGCTATATTTGCAATATTGATCTGGATTCGTAGAAGAGGAAGATAAAAAGATTACAGTGTATCCTGAATCGTCTTGACGATTCAGGATACTGACCTAAAATAAACGATGAAAAAAACAAATTATGAGTTTTACAATTGACAAGCAAACCCTGGATGACCTCAACATTTTTGGAAAACAGCACAGAGGGAATTCGATTTACAGTTTGTTCAACACCACTCGAACGAGAGGTGGGGCTTTGGTGTTGGAGGAAATGTTTCTTTATCCGCTGTCTGACGTGGATAAAATCAATAAAAGGAGTACGATCATCAAATATTTTCAGGAAAAGAACGTGGAATTTCCGTTTCGAAGCGAACTGTTCGATACGGTAGAGCACTACCTGAGCAATACGGATAGTCGTACGAAGATTGTGGCCGAGAACAATACTTTACAGCGGAAATTCCGTAGCTATATGGGGACAGATACTGAATATGAATTATTGCATAAAGGTATTTTAGCCTCTGTTGAGATTATTAATTGCTTGCATGACTTTTTTATTCAGATCGATGCGATAAATGCTGTCGATTCTTATAAAGAAGAGGTGGAGGAGATGAATAAGATCATTCTTGATGAAGAATTTGCTTGGGCTTATAAAGAGAAGGGTTTGAAAAAAATAGCTTACGCGAAAACGGCCGATTACGACCATATTTTGCGTTATGCCGCCAGGGATAAAATGAAGAAGTTGCTCTATTACATCTATAATATGGATGTATATATCTCTATCGCTCAGGTGGCTATTAAGCGAGGTTTCGTTTTTGCGAAAGCTCTACCGCCGGATCAAAATGTATTGAAAATTGACGGGATGTATCATCCTCAATTAAAAAATCCGACACCGAATACCCTGCATGTCGATCACAATAGTAATGTGATTTTCTTGACGGGAGCTAACATGGCCGGAAAGTCTACATTCATGAAGACTTTCGGCGTATGTATATTCTTAGCTCATATGGGATTCCCTATTCCGGCCGAAAGCATGGAATTTTCCGTCCAGAACGGAATGTATACGACGATCAATTTGCCGGATAATTTGAATATGGGATACAGCCATTTCTATGCGGAGGTTCTCCGGGTAAAAAAAGTGGCCGAAAGTGTGAGTCGTTCTCAGAACCTGATTGTCGTTTTCGACGAGCTGTTCCGCGGTACTAACGTGAAAGATGCTTATGATGCGACCGTTGCCGTAACGGAGGCTTTTGCGGCCAACCGGAACTGTACTTTTATTATTTCTACCCATATTATTGAGGCAGGAGAGACATTACGCGGGCTTTGCGACAATATTAATTTCGCTTATCTTCCCACGATTATGCAAGGAAGTATGCCGGTGTACACCTATAAGTTAGCTTCAGGTATTACCAACGACCGGCACGGTATGATGATTATCAACAATGAACGTATCATTGAGATAATAAAGAGTAGAAAGAAAACCAACAACGCTAAATCTAATTGATCATGAGCTTTACCGTAGATAAACAGACTTTGGATGACCTTAACATGCTCGGTAAATATAAGAATAATTCTATATTTAACGTGTTTAATCATACTTGTACCCGGGGTGGGGGACAACTCTTGGAATACATGTTCCAAAACCCTTTAAGTGATGCTGAGGCTATCAATAAGCGGAGTAGTGTATTCCGTTATTTTCAGGAACAAAATGTAGAGTTTCCTATCGAAAACGAATTGTTTGATGTGGTTGACCATTACCTGAGTAATTTAGGACATGCGAATCCCATTGTGGCAGCCATGAATACCTGCCGTAGGAAATTATTGAATTATATAGGATCGGATAAGGAATTCGAAATGATATATAATGGAATCATCGCTTCCATCGAGTTTTTGAACCTGATAAACGATTTTAATCAGAAACTGGCTAAAGGGGGAGCTTCTTCTCCTTATTGGAAGACGATCGAAGAGATGGATGCTATTCTTCATGATAAAAAAATGGCTTGGGCGCTTAACGAACGGGGGGTAGCTCGTCTCTCTTTAGCGAAGGTGGCCAGATTCGATCATCTTTTGCGATATACTTGCCGAGAGAAAATCAAAAGGATGATGCAGATTATTTATGAATACGATGTGTATATCACGGTTTCCCGGATTGCCAGAGAGAAAAAATTCGTTTATGCGAAAGCCAATCAAATGGTAGAGGATAAAAACGATATAACGATAACGAAGGTATATCATCCTCAGTTGACGGGGGCTGTTGCCAATTCCGTGCATGTCGATCACGAGCATAATGTGATTTTCCTGACCGGTGCTAATATGGCCGGAAAATCTACATTCATGAAATCCTTCAGTATCGCTATTTATTTGGCCCATATGGGATTCCCTGTTGCGGCCGAACGTATGGAGTTTTCGGTTCAGGACGGTATGTATACTTCCATAAATGTAGCTGATAACTTGAATATGGGATATAGTCATTTCTATGCTGAGGTTCTTCGTGTGAAGCATGTGGCAGAAGAGGTGAGTTTAGGTAAAAATCTGGTCATTATATTCGACGAGTTGTTTAAAGGGACCAACGTGAAGGATGCTTACGATGCTACTGTTGCCGTAACGGAAGCATTTGCTGAGAATCGGAATTGTTCTTTTATTATATCAACCCACATTATAGAGGCCGGACAAACATTGCGGGAACATTGTTCTAACTTGAAATTTGTATTCTTCCCGACAATTATGAAGGGCTCTATTCCGACTTATACCTATACGTTACAAGAGGGTATTACCAATGACCGTCACGGTATGATGATTATCAATAATGAACATATTGTGGAAATTATAAAAGGTCGAGAGGTCGAACCGGCTAAATAAGTAAGCGTAAGTGAAAAAATTAGGCTGATATTTATATCAGCCTAATTTTTTTTGTTTATTGTATGGAATATCGTAGCGATTTGCTAATTTTGTAATACGAAACAAAACGATGAAGGCCTATTTGAAATATAGTGTTTTACTGTTTGTAGTAATCATTTATCTGATTCAACAGATAGATTCTTCTACTCGTGTCGTTATGGCCGATAAGCAGGAAAAGATTGTTTCGAACGAAGAAGAGGCTTTTCATCAGTTGGCTTTTTTGACTGCTCTAAATGCGAATGCAGTACCTGTAAATTCGGTACATGAGGTGCTGACTTCTTTTCCGACTTTTCGTTATCTTCCCAAGAGTAATCTTTTTTGCGGGATAGAAGAACGTAAATGTGTGTTTCCTTCCTATTTTAAAAATGTCGAACATTTTTATAGAGATTCTTTTGCACTGAAGCAAGACGCGGGATATTATGTCTTTGCTTTACGTGAAATCATTGTATGATTCTGAACCCTGGAGGCATCTTGATGCCTGTTGGAGCTTTCGTGAAATGTATTTCTGCTTTCACGGAATGCTTGATAGAGTTATTGTGGCGGGATAATTGTGTTTAATTTCCCGGAAAAAAAGAGTCATTATTTAATGTTTATACTATGGAAAAGTTTGATTATATTGGAGATATTATATTGAAAGTCGATGAAGGTAAAATTGTAAAGAAAAAGAAATCACCGGTAAAACCTTTGGGCTTATTGTTAGTCGGAGCCGCTGTTTTGTATTTCGGTTCCACTCATATCAATGCCGCGGAAAATGACATCCTTTCTTCGGTGGCGATCATGATCGGTTTGGGGATCATCGGATGGGGGATCGTGGCTTTTCTCGTGAAAAAAGAGAATTATATTTATAGTCCGACAGGAAAAGTCTTAAAAAAACACAAGGTTTATCTGTCACCCAACCAGTCTTCCAGGTTATATCAGATTTTAGAGGAAGATAAGTTCGATGATTTGCAAGCGCTTAACCGTACCAATCAGTCTAATTTGAGTTTGGAAATTTTTAGTACGGACGATGATGAGTATGCTTTGCTACAAGCATTGGAATTTATTCCTTATAACGATGTGCCTACTTCCCCGGTAAAAATATGCTCGGGAACGAAGGCGAAACAGATAGCTTATTTTTTAAAATAAATTCCTAAATTCTCAGCCACTTTAAACATATACTCTCTGGCTTCTTGGGAATTGTTTCCAATAATGCCATCAAGGATCGCTTCTTTGATGGCATTCTTGATATCCCCGACCAAACGACAGGGTGGTAAATTGAAGGTGGCGATAATCTCTTCTCCGCTGATAGGGGGTTGAAAATTCCGGATGGCATCTTTTTCTTCCACCTCTTTCAGTTTTTGGCGAACGATCTGGAAATTGTCTAAAAAACGCCTTACCTTTTCTTCGTTTTTGGAGGTAATGTCCGCTTCAGCCAAACACATCAGGTCGTCGATGTCATCTCCCGCGTCGAATAGCAGGCGTCTGACAGCCGAATCTGTTACGATATCTTCGGAAAGGACAATGGGACGCATATGTAAGAAAACTAATTTTTGAACGTATTTCATCTTTTCATTCTGGGGTAATTTTAGTCGATTGAATATTTTGGCTACCATGCGTTCTCCGATATGATTATGGCCATAGAATGTCCAGCCTTGTCCGGTAATAAATTTTTTAGTAACCGGTTTGGCTATATCATGCAATAGAGCGGCCCATCTTAGCCAAAGATTGTCCGAATTTTTGGCAACGGAATCCAAGACGGTCAGTGTATGATAAAAGTTGTCTTTGTGTCCGATTCCTTCGACGATTTCAACACCTTTTAATGCGGTCAATTCGGGAAAAAAAAGATTTAATAACCCGGCTTCCTCCAGTAGTCGAATTCCTACGGAGGGTTTAGGGGAAAGCATGATCTTGTTAAATTCGTCTATGATTCTTTCCTTTGAAACGATTTTTAATCGTTCGTTATTGGCTCTTATTCCCTCGAAAGTTTCCGGAGCGATAGAAAATCCTAACTGGGAGGCGAATCTCACGGCCCGCATCATTCGCAACGGATCATCGGAAAAGGTGATGAGCGGATCAAGGGGTGTCTTTATGGTCTGTTCTTTTATATGTTGCAGACCGCCGAAGGGATCAATCAATTCTCCGTAGTTAAAAGTATTCAGAGAGATGGCGAGTGCGTTGATCGTAAAATCGCGGCGTTTCTGATCATCCTCGAGAGAACCTTGTTCTACAACGGGTTTTCGCGAATCAAAGTGGTAGGACTCTTTCCGGGCTCCGACAAACTCGATTTCTACGCCCTTATAGCGGAACATCGCGGTTCCAAAGTTTTTGAATATGGAGATGTGCAGGTTACCGAGTTGCCGTGCCGCTGTTTCGGCTAATTCAATGCCATTTCCTAACACAACAATATCGATATCTTTGGAGGGCCTTTGCAGGATCAGGTCCCGTACGTATCCGCCAATAACATATATTTCACATCCTTTTTGGGCTGCAATTTCCGATAGTAAGTGAAAAATAGGATGTTTCAAATGCTTCTGCATATTATTTCTATTGAATGATAGACTCTTTGGTAAAACGGCATACAAAAATAGGAAGTTATACGTTACCGACCAAAATTCTTTTCGGTTTGTTTCCGCTCGGGAGAAATTGTCCGTTCGGAGTTTTTTCCTATTTTTGAAATGTAATTGAAGGAGATATGAATAGAACAAAGAAATGGGCTGTGTTATTTGATTTGGATGGTGTCGTTTTAGATACGGAAAAGGCATACGATGGTTTTTGGGAAGAGGAGGGAAAGCGTTATCGGCCCGATATACAGGCATTTCACCGAAAAGTCAAAGGCTTCACTCTGCAAAAGATCGTAGCGGAGTTTTTGGGAAATGATCCTCAAAAGGAGCAGTCGATTCTACGACGGCTGGATGCGTTGGAGTCTCGTATGGACTATCCCTATATTCCGGGGGTATTGGATTTTATAGAAGATCTTAAAAGTCGGGGAGTCCCAATCGCTTTAGTAACCAGTTCCAATGAGAAAAAGATGGAATACGTGTATCATGCCCGTCCGGAGTTAGCCGCATATTTTCAAGTAAAGATTACTGCCGATAAGATTACTCGCTCTAAGCCCGATCCTGAATGTTATCTGTTGGGAGCTGAAGCGTTGGGAGTAAAACCGGAGTTTTGTTTCGTATTCGAAGATTCTTTTGCGGGCTTGGAAGCCGGGGAGAGGGCAGGAATGAAGGTAATAGGATTGGCAACGACAAACCCCCGGGAGGAAATGGAGAGACGGACTAACCGGGTCATATCCGATTTTGTAGGGTTTGCTTATGAAAAAATGATAGAGTGATTCTATGATTATTCGAATCGTTTGCTCCTCTGATCCCGGAATCCCTCTTGTTTTATAGTGTTAGCGGAAATAAATTCCGCGGGGGTAAAGAATTCCATCAATTATATAAACGTTTTTTATTTATTTTAATCGTCGAATCTTTCAATCGCATAATAGAAGAATGTATAAACCTAATTTCTTTGTTGTAACGGGAGGTCCCGGTGCGGGAAAAACGACTGTTATGGAGGAACTCCGGCTCAGGGGAGCGGTTACTGTAGCGGAGAGCGGAAGGTGTATTATCCGTGAACAGCTTGCTTCCGGAGGAGATGCTTTGCCCTGGAGAAATACCCGAAAGTATTCTGAATTGATGTTACAATATGCAATTCGGGATTTTGAGAACCACAAGGAGGCGGAAGAGCTTTGTTTTTTCGATAGAGGAATCCCGGATGTGTTGGGTTACAGTCGCTTAATAGGATTGAATGAGTGGGATGAATTGAGGAGTGCAGCCTCTTGTTATCGATACAATAAAAGGGTATTCTTATTTCCTCCGTGGAGAGAGATATATTGCACGGACGAGGAGCGAAAACAGGATTTTGAGTTGGCGGTAGAAACCTGCGAGGAGATGAAACGAACTTATGGAGCGTTAGGATATACCGTTACGCCGGTTCCTTTATTGTCTGTTCGGGAGAGAACGGATTATATGCTTGATTTTTTACGAAAAGAGAAGGAATGTGGTCGATAAAAATAGTCCGGAAATAATTCCGGACTATTTTTATCGTATGATTTCGAATTACACGATGCCGGAAAATCCCATAAAAGCCATGGCTAACAATCCGGCTGTCAGGATTGCTATAGCGGGTCCCTGCATCCCTTTGGGAATATTTACCAGCTCCAGCTGTTCCCGAATACCGGCGAATATGGTTAGGGCCAAACCGAAACCCAGAGCTGTCGAGGCGGCGAATACGACCGATTGCAGCAGGTTATAGTCTTTTTGAATAACCATGATGGCTACACCGAGAACGGCACAGTTTGTCGTAATTAAGGGTAGGAAGACCCCTAACGCCTGATAGAGTGCGGGACTTACTTTCTTCAGAATAATTTCTACCATTTGTACGAGGGCTGCAATGATCAGGATAAAGGTGATTGTTTGCATAAATCCGATCTGAAGCGGATCAAGTACTGTTTTTTGTACGATAAACGTAACTAATGTAGCCAAAATCATTACGAAAGTAACGGCTCCGGTCATGCCGAGTGCGGTAGGTACGTTTTTGGAAACCCCTAAAAAAGGACATATTCCCAGGAACTGGGCCAATACGATATTGTTAACGAATACTGCCGCAATAAATATAAATATATATTCCATTATAGTTTTAGATTTTAGGTTCTTATCATAATCATCTTCAATTCGTCTTCCTGATCCTGTTAATCAGAGCAATTAAATAGCCTAAAGCGATGAACGCTCCCGGGGCTAAGACGAAAATAAGCATTCCGTAGTGTTCACTATACAATATTATGTTGAATAACTTACCGCTTCCTAAAATTTCTCGAATTCCCCCCAAGATGGTTAATGCCATAGCGAATCCCAGTCCAATGCCTAATCCGTCTAAAATGGAAGGAATGGCCTTGTTTTTTGAGGCAAAGGATTCGGCTCGTCCTAATACGATACAGTTCACTACGATCAGGGGAATAAATAATCCCAATGATTCATGAAGTCCCGGTGTGTAAGCAGCCATACACATGTCCACCACGGTAACGAATGCCGCTATGATCACGATGAAGCCCGGTATACGGATTTTATCGGGGATCAGGTTTGATACTAATGAGATCACAAGGTTTGACAGAGTCAACACAAATGCCGTAGCCAATCCCATTCCCAACCCGTTGACAGCCGATGTCGTTACTCCCAGCGTGGGACACATTCCGAGCAATAGAACGAAGGTCGGATTTTCTTTGAAGAAACCTTTGGTGAAATTTTGCCAATTGTTCATAGGTCCAGTTTAATTTTATATTGGCGACTGTATCGCAGTCGTTAAATTTGTTAATTCTCAGTTTTTATTTGTTGGGTTGCTCCCGATTGGGTATCCGCCCCGTTTAAAGCGGCTGCAGCCCGATTTATTGCATCCAAAAATGCCCGTGAAGAGATCGTGGCTGCCGTAATCGCATCCACGTCTCCACCGTCTTTAGTAACTTTTAATCCGGTTTTTCCCGGTTTTTTTCCTGTCACGTTTCCTTTCCCTCCCCGTGTAAACCAGCTATCCATCTTGGAACCTAATCCAGGTGTCTCTTTATGTTCGAGTACGGAATAATTGTGAATGGTTCCGTCCGGGTTAAAACCGACCATCAGCCATACTTTTCCGCTGAAACCGTTGTTGCTATACGTCTTTATGGCCGTGCCGACAAGCTCGCCCGCTTTTTTGGCCGGATAAAATATCAATTCGCCTCCGTCGGGAGTCTTTTCTGTCCATGCTTCAGCCATCGGGTCGTTGTCGAAAGCGGCTACTACATTCCGGATTGCTGTCACCTGTTTTTCCAATTTGGCTTTATCTATTAGCCCCGAAGTAAATTCGTTGACAAATCCAACGGCAGCCGACGAGATTAGGGTTATGGCGGATAAAACTAATACCATATTTTTAAAGGTTGACTCTAATTTCTTTCCCATAGTTTTAAAATTTATGATTTACGATTTATGATTTAGCGATTGGTTACGGTCATCGTAAATCCAAATCAGTAATCCTTCATTATGCAAATCTTACCGGTTTACAGTATCTGTTGATCAACGGGGTAAAACCGTTCATAATCAAAATGGCGAACGACATCCCTTCCGGATAGGCTCCGAAATTTCGGATGACAACGGTCAATAATCCGATGCCTGCGCCATAAATAAACATTCCTTTATAGGACATGGGGGAGGTGACGTAATCTGTTGCCATAAAAATGGCTCCTAACATCATGCCTCCGGTAAAGAGGTGGAATACCGGACCGGCAAACTGGTCCGGACTTGCTAAATGTAAAATACCCGAAAAAATAATGACGGTAGCAAAGATCGTTACGGGAATATGCCAAGTGATAATTCTGCGAATAAGCATATAGGCGAAGCCTAAAAGCAAGGCAAGTGCAGCTACTTCTCCGAGGCTACCTCCTATGTTTCCTAAAACTAAATCTTCATTTGAAAATCCGGCTGCAGATAAAGCATCGGAGATGGGCTGCCCGGTCTTAAAAGCTCCCTTGGCAATAGCTAACGGAGTTGCACCCGTTAAAGCATCCGTGGTGGAGAATCCGTGAGGAATAGGCCATGTCGTCATTTGAACCGGGAAAGAGATCAACAAAAATACCCGTCCCACGAGGGCGGGATTAAAAATGTTGTTTCCTAAACCACCGAAGCTCATTTTTCCGACTCCGATGGCGACCAAGGCGCCGATGATCACGATCCATACCGGAAGTGATGAAGGCAGGTTGAATGCTAACAAAACACCGGTGATAATAGCCGACCCGTCCCAAATGGTAGGCTGTTGTTTCAATATGTATTTTTGAATTAAATATTCAAAGACGAGGCAGGCTATCACGGAAGTCAGGGTTACGGTGATTGCTCCCAAGCCGAAAAATACGATGGCACAGATAAATGCCGGAATAAGGGCAATGAGTACGCCATACATGTTTTTTTCTATCGAATCCCTACTGTGTATGTGAGGTGAAGGAGATATGATTAAATTACTCATAAGTGAATTTTAATTTAAGATTTATGATTTACGTGATCGAATCATTTGGCCTGTTCTTGCCTTTCCCAGGCGTATAACATCCAAAAGAGGCCTGTTGGCTGGACAGGTAAAACTGCATGAGCCACATTCTATGCAGTCCATGATTTTTTCTGTTTCCAAATCCTCCGTTCTGTTTCGCTCACTTAGGGACATCAATAGATAAGGTTCTAATCCCATCGGACAGACACTAACGCATTTAGCACACCGGATGCAATTACGGGAAGATGTTCGGCTGGCTTCTTTTTGATTCAGCAGTAAGACACCGCTGGAACCTTTAGTGATAGGTAGGTCTGTTGTCGTCAGAGCTTTGCCCATCATAGGACCACCGCCGATAATTTTTCCCGTGTCTTCGGGAAGGCCTCCGGCAGCTTCGATCAATTTCGTGATCGGCGTGCCGATCCGGCATAGATAATTTCCCGGTTCTTTTAAAGACTTTCCGGTTACCGTAACAACTCTTTCAAACAGAGGTTTATGTTTCATTACAGCTTCATATACGGCGTATACAGTTCCCACGTTTTGTACGACAGCCCCGACGGCAATCGGAAGCGCTCCCGAAGGAACATGTTTACCCGTGGTAGCTTGGATCAATTGTTTTTCTCCACCTTGCGGGTACTTTATTTGCAACGGATATACTTCAATCCCTTTTACTTTACGGGCTTCTTGCCGGAGGAGCTGGATAGCGTCCGATTTGTTGTTTTCGACGCCTATGATTGCCTTTTGAACATGAAGGGCTTTCATCAACAATTCTATTCCGACGACCAATTCGGCTCCGTGTTCCAGCATCAGTCGATGATCGGCTGTCAGGTACGGTTCGCATTCTACACCGTTAATAATTAAAACTTCTGCCGTATTTCCCGGTGGAGGTGATAATTTTACCTGAGTGGGGAATGTTGCTCCTCCCATTCCGACAACACCTGCACTTTGAATGGCCGATATGATCTCTTCTTTGGTAAATTCGTCCGGCCTTTTGTTTACTGCTTCACGTAATATTCCCTCTTCCCATTCGTCGCCTTCGACCTTTATAATAATGGCCGGTTTGGGGTATCCGCTACTATCTATTACCGGTTCTATGTTGGCGACAGTCCCGGAAACGGAACTGTGGATGTTAGCGGAAATAAATCCGGTAGCTTGGGCAATGAGTTGTCCGACTTTCACCTGATCGCCTTTTTTTACGACCGGGGTAGCGGGAGCTCCAATATGTTGTGAAAGCGGGATGATCACTTGTTCGGGGATTGGCAAAGTAATGATTTCCCCTTGTGATGATAATTTATTTTCGGGTGGATGTACACCTCCTAATTTAAATGTCTTCAACACGGTTTTCAATTTTAGGTTTTAGGATTCAGTAGATATATCTAAACTCTACGCTTCTTGATTCGTGGCGGTAGTCTCAGCAGGTTCGGTTATTTTCCGGGGTGGAAAATTCACTTCATGGATGGCCCCCGTGGGACAAACACTAATGCACTTCCGGCATAATTTGCATTTCCGGAAATCGATGTAAGCAAGATTGTTTTCTAACGTGATCGCTTCAAAAGGACACTCTTTCACGCATTTTCCACAACCGATACAAGCAACCGTACAAGCTTTACGGGCTATCCCGCCTTTATCTTTGTTCACGCAACATACGAATACCCTGCGGTCTTTCGGCCCCTTGTTTCGTAATTCAATAATGTTGCGGGGACAAGCTTTCACACAAGCTCCGCAGGCGACACATTTTTCATCTGAGACTACGGGCAATTCGTTGGCATCCATGTGGATGGCATCGAAGGGACAGGCTTTTACGCAATCGCCACATCCTAAACAACCGTACGTGCAATCCGTTTCTCCCCGATAAAGAGAGTGTTCTATGGCACAGGATGAGTAGCCGTCATACCGGCTTGTACGTTTCCGATTTTCACAAGTACCGTTACATCTCACAACGGCAATTTGCGGAGTTTGTGCACTTGCTTCCATGCCTAAGGCTGCGGCTACTTTTGCCATCGTTTCTGTACCCCCTACCGGACAAAAAAGTCCGTCCAAGGAGGTCGCTTTTACGGTCGCCTCGGCAAATCCCCTACATCCCGGTTTGCCACAACCTCCGCAATTTGCTCCCGGTAGTATACTTTCCACGATATCGATTCTGGGGTCCTCTTCGACTTTGAATTTTTGTGCGACCAGATAAAGGATTACAGCTGCTGCAATTCCGATGGCGCATAAAGAGATAATAGTGTAAATAATAGTAGTAGTAATCATAAGATTTTTCGTTTTGTCTCTTCTTTACAGTTATAGCGCTCGTAAAGTTATTAATTTTTTCATGTTTATTCTATTTTAACCTTGAATTTTATCTTTTGGGCAAACCGATTTCTAAAGAAGTATATGATTATAAAATAGATGGTAATTGTTAAAAGTGAATATAAGGCAGCCCAAGTTTCTTCTATCCCGGAGGAGACGAGTAGAGCTAAAATGGCGATCAGAACAACGGAAGGGAGAAAGTAGGCGAATAAAACGGAATATAAAGCGTTTCCGACACTTGCCATAACAATCACTTTATCTCCGACTTCTACGGGAGTATTGGGCTTTTCGGCCGTGATGTTTTTATGAGTCACTTCCGATAGCCCGCAAGCACCTTTGGCATGACAGGCGGCGCAGGCAGATTGACTTTGGATGGAAACCGTAATATGGGAATCGTTGATTGCAATGACGATTCCCTCGTGTGTGATCGTATCGGCCATTTTCTTCTTTTTAAACGCCCTAAAGATAATAATAATTTTAGATCGGTGATTTAAAATTAAAGGATCGGGGCATTAAGGGAGGGGGAATTTTTTAATTTACAAATTGCCATTAAAAAAGTCAGAATATGTATTCTGACTTTTAAATCTATTTTTTGCGCATGAAAATTTGAATGGGTACCCCTGTAAATTTCCAATGCTCGCGAATTTTATTTTCCAAAAATCTTTTGTACGGGTCTTTCACGTATTGCGGAAGATTGCAGTAGAAAGCAAATGCGGGCGTAGCCGTCGGTAATTGCGTGATGTATTTTATACGAACGTATTTGCCTTTCATGCTCGGTGGAGGAAAGTTCTCAATCTCTTCTAACATCACGTTATTCAATTCCGATGTTTTTATTTTTTGAGAACGGTTTTTATACGTTTCAATTGCTGCCTCCAAAGCCTTTAATAAACGTTGTTTGGTCAATGCCGAGGTGAAAATAATTTGTACGTCATCGAAAGGGGCTATTTTCATTCTTAGCTCTTTTTCGAAGTTGATAAGGGTTTTGTTATCCTTTTCTATAAGGTCCCATTTGTTGACGAGAATGACTACTCCTTTCTGGTTTCGTTCGATCAAATGAAATATATTTAGATCTTGGGATTCCATGCCTCTGGTGGCGTCAATGAGTAGCATACAGATATCCGAATCCTCTATTGCTCTTACGGAACGCATGACGGAATAGAATTCAACATCTTCGTTCACTTTGGTTCTTTTTCGTAATCCGGCCGTATCGATCAATAGAAAATCATGCCCGAAACGATTGTAACGGGTGGCTAACGTATCTCTTGTCGTTCCGGCTACATCGGTTACGATATTGCGTTCTTCGCCTATTAAGGCGTTGATCGTGGAAGATTTTCCCACGTTCGGTCGTCCTACGATCGCAATCTTGGGAAGATGTTCCGTTTCTTCAATGGTATTATTGGAAAAGTGTGAAACCACTTTGTCCAACAAGTCTCCCGTACCTGAACCGCTGGCGGAAGAAATAGGAAATAACTCTTCCCCTATTCCCAGTTTATAGAATTCGTGAGCATCGTATAGGCGTTCTCCGTTATCTACTTTATTGACTACAAGGTAGATGGGTTTGTCCACTTTCCTTAAGAGTTTGGCGAAACTTTGATCCAAGTCGGTAATTCCCAGTTCCACATCACATACGAAAAGAATAACGTCCGCTTCATCTAAAGCCAGCATCACCTGTTTGTTAATCTCTTCTTCAAATATATCGGAACTGTTAGATACATAACCACCGGTATCGATAATGGAAAATTCTTTACCGATCCAGTCGGATTTTCCGTAATTCCTGTCGCGGGTTACACCGCTCTCTTCATTTACAATGGCTTTTCTTTTTCCAATCAATCGATTGAAAAGAGTTGATTTTCCTACATTCGGTCGTCCTACGATTGCTACTATATTACTCATATATATTAATTGTACGTTTTAAATTGACGGTTGACGATTATGGTTTTCTCTGTTATAATCACTCAATCGTTCCATCGAATTACATTTGTTTTTAGGCTTGTTTGTACCCGAAATTCTTCAAATCTTTTTCTTTGTTTCTCCAATCTTTCAATACTTTTACATAAAGATTGAGGAATACTTTTTTGCCGAAAAAAGCTTCTATATCCAGACGGGCTTCCGTTCCTACTTTTTTTAGAGAGGCTCCCTGATGTCCGATGATTATTCCTTTTTGCGAATCGCGTTCCACGTGAATGACAGCCATGATATGGATTCTTTTCGCTTCTTCTTTAAACTCTTCCACGACGACCTCAACGGAATAAGGAACTTCTTTCTCATAATTTAAAAGGATCTTTTCCCGTATAATCTCCGTCACGAAAAAGCGGGCGGGCATATCGGTTAAATCTTCTTTATCGAAATAAGGCTCTCCGACGGGCAAGAGTTCCAGTATTCGTTTGTATAGATTATCCACATTGAAATTTTCCGTGGCCGAAAGCGGAAATATTTCAGCTTGAGGCAAAATTTGCTTCCATCTGTCGAATAAAACATCTAATTTATCCGCCGTGGTTAGGTCTATTTTGTTAATAACCAGCAGAATGGGTGCTTTGCTTTGTTTCACCTTCTCAATAAAGTCCGCATTTTTTTCAAAATCTTCAACAACATCAGTAACATAAAGGATGATGTCTGCATCTATGATCGCCGATTTGGAAAAATCGAGCATGTACTCTTGCATTTTATAGCTGGGTTTGACAACCCCGGGCGTATCGGAAAATACGATTTGATAATCATCTCCGTTTACGATTCCTTTGATCCTATGTCTGGTTGTTTGTGATTTGGAGGTGATAATAGATAATTTTTCTCCGACCAACCGGTTCATTAAGGTTGATTTTCCTACGTTGGGATTACCCAAAATGTTGACGAAACCTGCTCTATGCTCCATTTATTTAATCATTTAATTGGGTACAAAGGTACGATAACTAATTGAAAGTTGGAAATCGGAAGTTGAAATTTCTTTCGGGACAAGAATGAAAACAATTTGTTATCTTTGTCCGGGATAAATGAAATGCAATGATTATAGATAAGCTTTTGAATAGTAGTCGTGTAGAAAATCTGAACCCGTATTTTAAAGCCGTGTTCGATTATATAAAAACACATGATATGACCGTTATGCCGTTGGGCCGTATCGATATAGCAGGAGAGGATGCTTACATAAAAGTGGATGAGGTGGATGGAAAGGAGGAGGAAGAGGCTTTTTTGGAACGTCACGAGTCTTACATCGATATACAACTTCCCTTGTTAGGCGAAGAAATTTATGGGTGGAAAGCTAAAGAAGATCTGCGTGACATAAAAAAGGCTTACGATGTTGAGGGTGATTTTATGTTTTATCAAGATAGACCTTCTTTCTATTTTCCTTTACAAGCCGGGGAGTTTGTAATTTTTTTCCCGGAAGATGCTCATGCCCCTTGTATAGGTAGTGGAAAGATAAAAAAGATAGTGGCTAAAATTAAAACGAAGGTATAATCGGATGATTTAGTGATTATGTGATTTAGTGATTATGTGATTTAGTGATTATGTGATTTAGTGATTGCATTGGATTAATCTACAATCGTCGATCTACGATTTAAAATTGTCAATCTACAATATGAAACGAATATATAAGATTAGCATAGGAATAATAGTTATTTTGACCGTGGTTTATTTTTGTCTGCCCTATTATGCGCAACAGGCTTTGATTCATTGGTTTCCGGATATTGACGACCTGTCTTTGTTTGAGAAACATACCGTGGTGAAGGCGGATAGTTGTTGGGAGTGGACGACGGCTCATGATTATAACGATTATCAATTGGAGAAAGAGGATGATGTTTATTTGGATGAATATAAAACGGTTTCGTTTCTCGTCATTCAGAACGATAGTATCGTGTATGAGGAGTATAGGGATGGTTGGAACGATACGTTGACGTCTAATATTTTCTCTTCCACTAAAAGTATCGTGGGACTTTTAATCGGGGCTGCTTTGGACGAAGGAAAGATAGGAAACCTGGATGATCCGGTTGCGAAATATATACCTGAATTCGGTAAGGATAAAAGGGAGAAAATTACAATTCGTAATTTATTGACCATGAGTGGAGGATTGAGTTGGGATGAATCGTATAGTTCCCTTTTTTCCGTTACGACTCACGGGTATTACGGAGACGATTTATATAAACTGGTCACCTGTTTGGAAGCGGTCGATGAACCTGGAAAGCAGTTTTCTTATCGTAGTGGCGATACCCAGATATTGGCTTTTGTCGTAGAAAAAGCAACGGGAAAGACCATTAGTGCATACGCGGAAGAAAAACTATGGAAACCGATGCAGGCTTGTAAAGACGCTTATTGGTTGTTGGATAAGAAGGGGGGGGATGAGAAGGCGTTTTGTTGTTTCCACGCTACAGCCCGGGAGATGGCTCGTTTTGCCCGCCTGATGATGCATAATGGAAATTGGAATGGGAAGCAATTGATTTCCGAGGCCTATATGCGGGAGGCAATTACTCCGGCTTCTTATTTGAAAGATGAATGGGGGAAAGATTCATTGGATTATTACGGTTTCCAGATTTGGATTATGAACTATAAGGGAATGCGTAACCCTTATTTCAGAGGAATGTTGGGACAATACGTAATTGCCATTCCTGAAAAGAATGCCATTGTCGTTCGATTAGGGCATAAGAAGGATGAGCAACGCATAAGAGAGACGACGAAGGACGTTTACCGGTATATGGATATAGCTACGAAGATTTTGGATCGTCGGAAATAAAATATATGGGAGTGCGATTAGAATGAAACGGATGATCGAAAAGATCATCCGTTTTTATATTAGTTGCATTTACCGCAGCATTGTGATTCTTCCCCGCGTATCTCGGGTGTACCCTCTCTATTATTATTGCGCCTGTCCATCATCTCTTTGCGACGCTTCTCCATTTCTTGTTTTTTCTTTTCCAGGTTGGTTATATAAGTTTTATATTGCTCTTCGGTCAATATCTTTTTCAGGGATGCATTTTGTTCTTTTTCCACTTTTTGGTGGTAGAACATTAAAGAATCCTGGTTGTTCCGATATTTTTGGAAGATTTCACCTCTTTTTTTGAAATTGGCGGTTAATAATTCTGAAACTTGTTTTTCTTGTTTTTCATCTAATTTAAGTTCGCTTTTCAATTGAGCGACCATTCTTTGAATCATCTGTTCGGGATTCATCCTTTCTCTCGGGCCGCGTTGGTGTTGTCCGTGATGCTCTTCATGATGGTTTTGTGCTTCGATACTGAAACTAAAAAACATCAAAAGGGCGGAAATAACAAATGTTACTGTTTTCATACTTGTTCCGTTTTAAGTTAAACATTTATGTTTACTGAATATAAGACAATATTAAATGTAAAAAGTTTATTCTCGTATTTAGATACGTGATAATTTCCAACAAGCTATGATTACCGTGTTGTTACGAATATATACGGAAAAAGCAGGAACAGGTTGGTTCTTAGGTAAAATTAGACAGAAAAAAAGCCGTGGTAAAGATCCGTTTAATGTTTGAGCGTAATCTTTTTTCCTTTTGATTCGTTGTGGAAACGATCAACGGAAGTGATGACAAAACGGTATTTCATATCTTTCGCATTCATCGGTAGATAGCATTCGGTATAACGGGTGAAGGCCATGATCTTCGACGGATCGTCCAAATCTATTTTTTCTCCCCGTTTGAAGCGGTAGATCACGAAATATTGGGCATCTTGCGGATTCTCCCGTTCTCCTTTTACTTTCCATTTTAGCGTATAACCTTGTGCGTTTTTTTCAGCTTTCAGATTGCATATTTTTTTAGGGCGATGATTGTACATATGCGTGTAGGCCGGGATAAGAGCCGGATAATGGTGATAATTTTGTTGCAAGCTATCGGCAATTCCGTTATTGTTCCATAGTATTTCGTTAGCTGGCCAGAAACAATGCCCTTTGACATGGGGTAGGGAGTGTTCGATTTCCATTTTGCGGGTTAGATCTCCGGCTTTCATGGAACGAGCCACGTCCTGACCGATATAGAGATGAACGTTGTGTGCATGCTTATCCCACCAGCGAGCTAACGTAATGTAATCGGCCGCCGGATGCCCTATTTCCCAATAGATTTGAGGAATATTGTAATCGATCCACTTCTTTTTAACCCAAAGGGTGATGTCAGCGTACAGGTTATCGTAGTTTTGCAGGCCATTTGTATTGCTTCCGCTACCGTCCGGCGTATTTTTTTTATTTCTGTAAATACCAAAAGGACTGATACCGAAACGTACCCAAGGTTTCGTAGAAGCGATGGTGTGTTTTAATGCTTGTATGAGCCTGTTTACGTTTTCCCTCCTCCAGTCATCTTTATTCTCCGGTGCATATCCTTTAGGAATTCCATAAGTTTGGAAACTGTTTTCATCTGGGAAAGGCAGACCGTTTACCGGATAGGGATAGAAATAATCATCCATATGAATGGCATCTATATCGTAGCGTTGTACGATGTCTTTTACTACCTCGCAGATGAATTTCCGGCACGCCGGTATGCCCGGATCGAAGAGAGTCTGTTTATTGTAGGTTACAAACCATTCCGGGTGTTGATGGTAGACGTGAGATTCCGCGAAAGTCGTGTTTCCCGATGTACTGGCCCGGAAAGGGTTTAACCAGGCATGGAATTCCATATTTCTTTTGTGACACTCTTTGATAAGAAAAGCTGTGGGGTCGAAAAAGGGCTCGGGTGCTTTACCTTGTACTCCTGTACAAAAACGACTCCATGGTTCCAACTCGGAAGGATACCAGGCATCTGCTTCCGGCCTTATTTGAAAAATGATAGCATTGAAACCGCATTTTTGAAGGAGATTGAGCTTCCGAATAAAGTCAGCTTTCATTTCATCGATACTCATTCGACTGTATTCGCTTTGGTGTACGGTTTGTATCCAGGCTCCCCGGAATTCTCGTTTGATTTGTGCGGAAACTCCCACGCAAATAGAAACGAGTGCGGTAAAAATCAGCAGACGAACGTATTTCATATAAGCGGTTTTTAGTATCAGATTTATCGCGAATATAGAGAATAATCACGACGATGCAAATCATCCCGAAAAAAGGAGAGAGGGAAAGAGCGCCCTCTGGCTGCTCTTTCCCTGAAATTCAAAGGTGTGTGTTGGTGTACGAGCAAGAATTGCTCATTACTGGTGTGAAACACCAGTTAAAAAAGAAGATTCTTGTATATTTTTTGCTAATTGTTTCATTTTAAACTTTATCTCCTTTGTTGCCGTGGAGTTTATTTTTACGTCCGCATTGATGACTTGCTGAGCTGTTTGGAATGCTTTTTCCGGCAACTCCATTTCCTGGTATAAATGGGCCAATAGAAAGAGCGGATACAACCTGTTTGGGACCAAATAGTGTGCCTTAAGAAAGTAGTATTCCGCCCGATGAAATTGTTTTTTGGCCTGGTAGTTTTTACCAATCAGGTTATAAATCATAGGATCGGCCATCCCTCGTGCAGCTTCCGATAAAATTCGGTTACCTTTATCCCAATGTCCTGTCTTTGATAACGCATCCCCGTATTCAAATAAAAAGTCGGGATAAACCTTTAAAATCGGATAGAGAGCCTCGTAAGATTCTGCTGCCGTGGCAAAAATTTTCATGTCGTAATATTTTTGAGCTTGCGCCCATTGGGCATAAGCTTGACGCGTCTGATACTTCGGATAGATAATTCCGATATTTACTCCTAAAAATAGAAGATAGATAAAGACGGGATGGAGCTTTCCGCGGGATGAAACCTGAACCTGTGACGTGTTACAGAGAGCGAGAAGGAGAGTAAAAAGTATTGCAAGTGCCAATGTGCTTAACGGATAAGAAAAAAACGACACAAAACCAAAGGCTGTAAAAGCAGCGATCGGGGCTACCGTATGCGGATTGTGCCGGATGTTACGCAGTCCGTACCATAACGTGGAACAGAGCAAAATTAAAAAGAGAACAATACCTATGATACCTCCTTCTACGGCAATCTGTAAAAATTCGTTAAACCCATATTCAGGAATGTCTGCAAGCCATTTTTCCCTTGGAGAGGAATTTCCCTGCATGAAATAAT
Organism: Sanguibacteroides justesenii; assembly: GCF_003204205.1. Lineage (NCBI taxonomy): Bacteria > Pseudomonadati > Bacteroidota > Bacteroidia > Bacteroidales > Porphyromonadaceae > Sanguibacteroides > Sanguibacteroides justesenii. The sequence goes on along the minus strand of NZ_QJPL01000011.1, from coordinate 38,983 downwards.
TTGCCTGAGCTTCCCCGTACGCGGCAGGAAAGTTTCCAATGCCGACACCGGTTAACGGGTGCTCTTTTAATGAAGAGAGTGATATCTTCCACACCAGTAACCGACCGTCGGCGGAATCTTTTTTTAACCTGTAGATTCCATAACAGGCAATAGAAAGCATCAGGATGAAACTTATGAATACGATTAGATAACCTTTGGGATGTTGTTTATGTAACTTTTGTAGTTTTTCTTTTATTTTGAAAAGGTAAAAGAGGACGATACATGAACTTGCCATGCCGGCAAGCCATGCGCTCCGGGCCATTGTGGCAGGGAGAATAGTTATGGTTCCGATAAGGGTGGAACCCGATAGGAAAAGTAAAAGAACAATGGTTGCTATTTCATTGTCCGCTTCCGTCTTTCCTTTTCTGCCTTTTTGTCGAACGATGGCTCTCAATTTTTGGATTAATTGAATTGTCCAATACAGGCTGAACGGCATGATAATAGCCAGAAAAGCCGCGTATGGCCCCGGATTATCGAAGGATCCGGTAAGGCCGAACCGAGAATTCTGACTGGGTAGGTAAGCGTATAATTGACAATATCCCCAAATGACCTCGATAAAAGCCAAAGCGATTAACGTAAAATGAAAGGTTATGTCGGTCGTTTTATTTAATTGGAAAAAAGCAAGAAAATAAAAGTAAGAAGTGATTACTAACAGGAGGGTTCCTGTTTTCATCACTTCGTGTGTGTTGGTTGAAAGATATATGCCTGTAATCACTACAGTCATCACAATCATATTTAAGTTGGTGATATGATTCCATGCAAAATAGAAAGATTTACGTAACGTGAGCATACAAGCGATTATTCCTGTGACCGGCAAAAAGGTGAAAAACCAGAATTGCTTGGCCACGGAAACACCATGAATGATTTTGGTATCAATGATCAGCACGGTAGCTGTCAATAGAAAGAAAATCATAAAAATGGCATATGTACTCCACTTATGAATCACTTTTATCATAAATTTCCATTTGTTTCTTATATAGTTTCCATAAAGACTTATTCTTTACCGGATTACCTACCAATATAACCTTACCTTCATTGTCCAATAAAAAAGATTGAAATTCAGGTTGTGCCGGTAAATTTTTGTTCGCTTTGGCAAATGAATTGTCATAATCGTAAAACAACGGGTAATTGAATTTATTCTTAACCGCAAAGGCAGAGATCTCATCGAAATTGGATGAATGGATCACAAATATAAAGTTGATCTCTTTGCTGTATTGTTTTACCTCTTCTATGAGCAAACGCCAGTCATACAGTCGCATATTGCATTCCGTACATCCGGTCGTATCAACAAAAGTAAGAACGTTATAGTCTTTATCTAATATTTCGCTCGCGGAGATCGTGGTATCTCTTCCTGCCACCTTAGGTTTCAGGGAAGAGGGAATGACGACGGTTTTCCCGTACCATTCCTGTACCACTTTCTTGTTCTGATCCTCTTTCGAATAACAACCGGAGAGGATCAGTGCGATTGAAATCAGTATAAACGATCTATTCCAATGCATACTTTACGAGTAAAGATTGGGGCGTATTGGTTAAACCGTATATGGCATGTTCCTCTTTATTGTAAGAGATACTGGTGAAAGGTACGGATAACTGATAGGTTTTCACGTGGTTTCCTTCCCAATCGAACACGATAATTTTTTCTCCGTAACCCACCAGGTTTTTAAAGTTACGATAACTTCTTCCGGAATATAAAGCGTATATGTAGTCATCCGAAACCTCTATATCACAAAATCCGAACAAATTGTCGATAGAGTACACGACAGGTTTGGTTTTTGCTAATGAGGTAGAGGCTTTGGGTGCATATAAATTCTGTTCGGAAATCCGGGTAATAGTCGAATTGTCATGGATCGCACCGATATCAATGATGCCGCTTTGCATGTTCGCACACACGAATCTGGAACCGTCTGGTTTTAATTTGGTTACATTGCTGGCATATAACATACTTTTTAAAGAGTCGCTCATGTTTTCCTTGCCCGGTGTTTCCGGATAGCTTAAAAAGTAGCCGGAATGATTATCGAGGGTGAGGCAATAACGCCCTTCTAAAAATATACCCGTGGATAACATAAGCGAACCTTTTTTGGCGACGCTCAAGTGTTTCGGAGTAGGAGAAAGCAATGTAAAGGTCGGGCCGAACCCGGGCTCATTCAGCTGGTTGATATCCAGTTCCACTAATTTGTCGTTTCCAAAATCATAAGCCGTTAAGATCCCGTCGGGAGCCATATTCATGGTTAAGAAATAGAGTCCTTCCGCGGTTCCAGTGCCCGTCGGTAAAAAGGAGAATAACTTTGTTCCGTCTAATTTATAGATGGATAATTTATTCACTCCGTTTTGATTTAACACGATAAGCAAGGAGTCTTTTCGAATTACCTTGGTGGGGTTGAAGATCCCGATGGATTCCAAATCAATTATCCCCGTTGCTTTTTGCATGGAGACGTTTCCTTCTTCACTAAATAGAGGATTCTCCTTTTTTATTTCGCGAATCTCGTTTGCACATCCCCAAACAAGAATCATCACCGATATGATATAACTAATCTTTTTCAAAATTCAATAATTAAATGATCACTTTAAATTAAAGTTCTGCTGCTAACCCCGGGTAGTAAACAGGATTTCCATGTCCATCAGAAGTTAAGCATAATGTTCCAACAGCTTTACACCCTCCCGTGCCTCCTCCTTCTCCGCTACCTAAAGCTTCAATGTTTTCCAGACATATATCTACCGTTGTATTATCCTTTGATACGGACACATTGACGGAGATAAGTCCAATAAGTACTAAAATGACGGTAAAAATGAGAATTCTAATTTTCATAACTTTTTTTTTAATTTGATGAGACAAAATTAGGAGACTTAAATGAATAAAATGTTCCATATTTGTACCGATTTTGTGTTCTATATGTAGCTTTTCTTTTTAATGAAATATAGTAGGGGCAGGAAAATAAATTGTTACTTTTGATGTGGCTAAAAATAAATAATATTTTATGAACAAGCGTATTGAAATTACGTGGACGATTTCGATAATCGCAATGGTGTGTATTGTTGTTTTTCAGGTATTCTGGCTATATAACCTCTTTCAGTTTCAAAGGTCGGAATACGAGAGATCCGTAAATAAAATTTTAAAAGAAGCAATAGAACAAGGCGTAGATTTATTTGTTAATGATCAGATGGTATCTTCTCGCTTATCTGCGATTAGTGTTTCGCAAGATAGAAAAGAATTATGGATAGTTTTGGATGGGAAAAAAGATACAATTAATTATGATGGCGATTATAATTATGTAACTTTAATCAACAGATGTTGTTATGATATCGTTAGCGTAAATTCTGCTGAAAATATAAGACGTTTGGATAGCATATGCACGGTGAATCTTCGGGAAGAGGGTATAGATGAGAAATATATTTTGGAGTTGATTGATATGGATGGGGGAGTGGTGTTGGAGACAACTGAAAATGAACATTCCCGTGTAAATAAGTATATCGAATCTTCAATATTGACATTGGGGCTAACCTGTAACCACGGATTGATCGCTTATTTTGATATTCCTTATAAATATTTCTTTGTCCAGATGGGCGGGGTTTTGTTTGCTTCTATTGTCATCATGCTGATTTTGACTTGGTGTTTTGTCTACCAGATCAGAACGATACTGATGCAGAAACAATTGAGCGAGATGCGTGAAGATTTTGTTTATAGTATGGTACATGAAATTAAAGGGCCGTTGGCGTTTGTGCTAAACGCGTTGAAAATGTTTCATATGTGGAATGTTGACGGTTTGTCGGATAATCAAAAGAAATTATTGGACGGTATCGGCATAAAGGTCAAATCATTATCCAACTTATCCGAGAAAATGTTGGTTTCCGGTAAGAACGGAAAGAGTTTGATGCTGATACCGGAGGAGTTGAACTTAAAAAACGAATTGGAGCAGATTGTGTATGAATATTCCATGGATCACCGTTCTCCGGATATTCACTTGGATTATGCTTGTGAGCGGGAAATAATCCGGGCAGACCGGGTACATTTTCCCAATGTAATTCGTAATCTGGTAGACAATGCCATAAAATATTCGTCGGACAAACCTGATATTACTATTCGTTGCAGATTGGTGAACGGAACTTTTGAGGTTTCAGTTGCGGACAAGGGACGAGGTATTCCCAAAGAGTATTTGAATAAGATTTTCGAATCTTTCTATCGTATTCCTAATCCGAAAGGAAATGAGGTTCATGGTTTCGGCGTCGGGCTGAGTTACGTGAAGCAAGTGGTAAAATCTCACGGAGGTAAGGTGCTTGTTGAAAGTGAAGTCGGAAAAGGAAGTACGTTTACTATTGTTATGCCTGATATAGGGAAATAAATATAGTGTTGGTTAATTGATAAAAAAATGGTTAAGGTTTTATACGCGGAAGATGACGCTTTGTATGCGGACATGTGTCGGAATTATTTAAAAAATCTGGGATATGACGTGTATTACGCGAGTACAGGAACGGAGGCTTGGCGCCTATACCAGGAGGTGGGGCCGGATATCGTATTGTTGGATGTGATGATGCCGGAAATGAGCGGTTATGAGGTTGCTAAGTTGATACGGAAAAAGGATGAGCAAGTACCTATTTTGTTTGTGAGTTCTTTAACTTCTTCCCGGTCCGTTGTGGAGGGGTTGCAGTTGGGTGCGAACGATTACATTCGGAAAGAGTATTTGATAGATGAGGTAGGAGCCCGTATGCAGTCCATATTGCGCATATCCGGATTGAATCGTAAAAAAGAGGATTCTCTTATTTATATCAGCGAATACACCAAACTCAATTATGTCGAGAGTGAACTGATTGTAAAAGGAGAAGTGATTCATCTAACTCCTTTGGAGTTGCGTTTGATTCGTTTCTTGGAAAAGCATGCGAATGAGGTCGTAAAGAAACAGGATGTGATGGAAGCCTGTTGGGGAAATGATTTTGTCGCAACGTCCCGTTATTTGGATAAGTTTATTTCGAGGATACGAAAACTTTTGGTTAATGATCCGACGCTGAAAATATCGACTACCTGGAGGGTGGGATATTGTTTGGTTAAGAAAGGAGAAGCCAACGGTTAGTTTCTCGCTTATCTGATTTTATCGGATAAGGTTAAGGGTTCGCTTCCAAGAGATTTGTCGGGTTTCCGGATCTTTAGAATAAAGAACGAGTACGGCTTTTCCGATGAGGAAGTCCTCCGGTATCAATCCGATATAACGGGAATCCCGAGAGTTAAAGATTTTGTCCCCTGCCATGAAATACCAGTTCTTTTGAAAAGTGTAGCGGGTAATGATGGAATCTTTCAGGTAAACTTTCCCGTGGCGGGTATGGAGGGAGGTATGGGTTTCATAATAGATGAGTCTGCGAAAAAGAGAGAGATTGACGGTATCTAAAAGAATGGTTTGCCCTGTAGCCGGAATAAACAGGGGACCAAAACAGCGCATGGTCCACGCGTAGGTCGTATCGAAGGGGAATGTATGGTATGTTCCAGGAAGGTACTCTCCCTGGTAATGGGAGAGAAGATACTGTTCTCGCAAGTTTCCGTATCCGGTTTGTCCGTTTACCGTGTATATCCCGTTGGATATGGAGAGTGTATCGCCGGGTAAGCCGATACAACGTTTCACATAAAAATGGGATAGGTCCATTTCCATTTGATCCGAAAAAAGGGGAGTGGGAAGATTAAAAACAACAATATCGTTCCGGCGAATGGATGAATATCCCGGAACACGAAAGGTTTCCGGAGTCTTTCCCGATTCGAATTTCAATTGTTTATAAAATCGAGCTCCTTTATAAAGTTTATTTACCATAATATAATCTCCCGGTTCGATAGCGGGAGTCATGGAATCGGTCGGGATCATGTAAAAATCCACGACAAAAAGGCGAAGTAAAAGCGTAATGAAAAAGGCAATAACGATCGCTTTCAAGTAGGGGGTAAAATGTTTTCTTCGTCTCATGTTTATGGATAAATAGAAATTTCAAATTTATAATAAATTTTGAATGGAATGAAAAAGGTAAGTTTTATTGTACTGAAAAGATCGTTATTTATGACTCTTTTCAAGAAAATAGACCTATTTTACATGTATGAGATGTGTAGCAAATTTGTAGTGAATATGTAGGATTTTTCGGTTCTTCAGTGGGTCATAAGACAGGGGAATGGTGAATCGTTGTCTGATATAAGAATTTGTCGGGTAAGGTTTTAAGGAAAGGGATTAGTTGGGGGAGGCTTGGAATGCCTGTTGGAGGAGGATGAAAAAATTCTTTTAAAGGATGTATCTTTAAGCCGTTAAAGTGCTGAGTATGTACACGAACTAAGTAAATAATGGAAAGGGAAAGGATTAGTGTTTTTATATGCCGAAGATGATGTTTTGTCGGCGATGTTGTGTAAAGATTTTTTAGAATTTCAGGGTTACAGGGTATTCTATGTCAGGGATGGTGAAATGGCCTGGCGACTTTACCGTAAAATCAATCCGGATGTGGTGCTTTTGGATATTATGATGCCTAAGAAGAACGGTTACGAGGTGGCCCGTTTGATTCGGGCCGAGAATCAGAATGTTCCGATATTGTTTATTAGTGCATTGGCAAGCTCTGTCGATGTGGTAACCGGATTGGATATTGGTGCCGACGATTATATTCGAAAAGAATTTTTGTTGGAAGAGGTAGATGCACGCATTCGTGCGGCATTGAGGCGTCAACAACGCTGGACAAAGAGCAGCCAAGTGTTTCGGATAGGAGAATATTGCTTGTTCAGTTACGTGGAGCAACATCTTGTCATTGCGAATGAAAAGATTCATTTAACGCCTATGGAAGCTAAAATCCTATATCTCTTGTGTGAACATATGAATGAAGTCGTATTGAAAGAAGACATGATCAAAGAGTTGTGGAAAAACGATTTTTCCGGGAATACTCGTTATTTGGATAAGTACATGATGAGTATCCGAAAGATTTTGGAAAAAGATCCCTCTGTTCGTATTACTACTATTCCCCGAAAAGGATATTGTTTGGTTTGGTAAATTTTTCGTGACTGTTTTTATTGACTTGTGTTTCCGGAACTTATTGCTTAGTTTGTCGTATTAGTTGTCGAATGCGATTATAAAATAGGTATATTTGTCTACTTGTTTCGGGATTATAAATCATGAACGATGGAATTAATTTATATCGGACATAGCGGTTTTGCTGTTTTAGGGGAAGGATTTACGATTGTTATTGATTATTATCGGGATCCGGCAGATGTTCATTCATTTTTATTAACTCGTCCGGGGGCGTTTTATGTGCTCAGTTCTCATGTGCATGCGGATCATTTTAACCCGGAAGTGTTGAGTTGGAAAACGATACGTCCTGATATTCTTTACCTGTTTTCAAAAGATATTTTAGAATCAAGAAGGGCCGCAGAACGAGAAGCTGTATTTTTGGAGAAGGGGGACGTGTATCAAGATGATTTGATACGGGTAAAGGCATTTGGTTCGACAGATGCCGGTATCTCTTTTTTGATAAACATGGCAGAGAAGCGTATTTTTCATGCGGGAGATTTGAATAATTGGCATTGGAAAGAGGAGTCTACGTTAGCGGAATCCAGGCAGGCGGAGGCTGATTTTAAAGCGGAATTGGAGGAGGTGGTGTCGGAAGCTTCTTCGGTCGATTTAGCGATGTTTCCGGTGGATCCGCGTTTAGGCAAGGAGTATATGTTGGGAGCGGAACAATTTGTAGACCGGATAAAAACGGATGTGTTTGTACCTATGCATTTTGATCAGGCTTATGGTCGTGCCGCTGCTTTCGGGACTTACGCGAAAGTACGGGGCATACGTTTTGTCGCCTGGACTAAAGAGGGTGAACGTATAGATTTTTAATATAAGGAATTATGGAAATAAAAGGTAGATTTGATCATTTTAATATAAACGTGTCGGATCTGGAACGGAGCATTCGTTTCTATGAACAGGCTCTTGGCTTGAAAGAAGCTCGTAGAAAAACAGCTAAGGATAATTCTTTTATTCTGGTTTATCTCACAGATGATAAAACCCGTTTTTTGTTGGAATTGACCTGGTTGAGAGACCGAAAAGAACCTTACGATCTGGGAGAAGGGGAGTTTCACCTTTGTTTGCGGGTGGAGGGAGACTATGAAGAGGTAAGGGCTTTCCATAAAAAATTAGGTTGTGTTTGTTATGAAAACACGGAAATGGGACTCTATTTTATCAGTGATCCGGACGGGTATTGGATCGAGATATTACCGATTTCATGATTCTGTGATTTAGTGATTCTGTGATTTAGTGATTCTGTGATTTAGTGATTCCGTGATTTAGTGATTAGGAGATTGGAGGATTCGTTGCGGATTACAGGGGTAATTGGGCTTGTAGATTGTGGACTATAAATTCACAATCCAGTAGTCTCTTAATCTACAATCCTCAATCTACAATTATTTCAGGCTATCGTGATGTTTTTGTTTAAATAGACGTCTTGAATCGCGTGTAATAATTTGACACCTTCACTCATGGGTTTCTGGAATGCTTTCCGGCCGCTGATGAGTCCCATTCCTCCTGCTCGTTTATTTACGACGGCCGTGATTACGGCCTCCTTTAAGTCGGATTCTCCTTTGGACTCCCCTCCGGAATTGATCAGACCGATACGACCCATATAACAATTGGCGACCTGGTAACGACAAAGATCAATCGGGTGCTTTGTCGTGAGTTGGGAATAGACCCTGGCATCGGTTTTACCGAAATTGAGAGCTGTGAATCCTCCGTTGTTGGCAGGAAGTTTTTGTTTGATGATGTCGGCTTCGATGGTCACGCCCAGGTGGTTCGCTTGTCCGGTCAAATCGGCTGAAAGATGGTAGTCCGTTCCTTCCTTTTTGAAATTGCTGTTTCGTAGATAGCACCACAGTACGGTTGCCATTCCCAGCTCATGCGCGTAAGCGAAGGCTTCGGCTATTTCGATCAATTGGCGATGGCTTTCGGGCGAGCCGAAATAGATCGTGGCCCCTATGGCCGTGGCTCCCATGTTCCAGGCCTCTTTGACTGTTCCGAACAAAATTTGATCGTACGTGTTGGGATAGTTTAAAAATTCGTTGTGATTTATTTTTACGATAAAAGGAATTTTATGGGCGTATTTTCGAGCTACGCTTCCCAGGACTCCGAAAGTCGAGGCTACGGCATTGCAATGGCCTTCTATGGCTAATTTTATAATGTTTTCCGGATCGAAATAGAGCGGATTGGGAGCAAAAGAGGCTCCCGCGGAGTGTTCTATTCCCTGGTCGACAGGAAGGATGGAAACATACCCCGTGTTTGCTAGACGTCCGTGTGAGAATATCGATTGCAGGCTATTTAATGTCTTTGGATTTCGGTCGGATGTTACCCATAAATCTTCAATTACGGAAGGTGAGGGTACGTGTATTAATGATTTTTCGATGGTTTTGCAAGTATGTTCTAAATAATACTCGCTCTGATCACCTAACAGATTACTTATTTCATTCGTGTTCATGGTGTTTATATTTTTTGATTTGTTTTTGTTGTTTAAACGTTGTTTTCCATTGAAAGGTTTTCTTGAAATATGTGAACATTCTTGGTGAAGAATACGTTTTATCGGGAAGAAAAATATGAATTTAAATTACAGAAGTATGTCAAAAAAAATCGCTGAACAATTAGTAGAAACGTTGGTTGAGGCGGGAGTACAAAGGATATATGCCGTTACGGGGGATAGTTTGAACGAGATCAATGATGCTGTCAGACGTAACGGAAAGATACAATGGATACAGGTAAGACATGAAGAAACAGGAGCCTATGCCGCGGGAGCGGAAGCTCAATTGAACGGGCAATTGGCTTGTTGTGCCGGAAGTAGCGGTCCCGGACACGTACATTTAATCAACGGGCTGTACGATGCCCATCGATCGGGAACTCCCGTGTTGGCTATTGCTTCGACTATGGCAACCTCGGAATTTGGGATGAAATATTTTCAGGAAACGGATACCATGAAATTATTTGAGGATTGCAGTTATTATAATCAGATTGCCGTGACAGCCGGACAATTTCCCAGAATGTTGCAATCTGCTATACAGACTGCAATATCCCGTAAAGGAGTGGCCGTTTTAGGGCTTCCCGGCGATCTTTCGGCCGCAGGGTCGGAAGTGGTGCTCTCTTCCGTTCGTTCTTTTCCCACTTTTTCGAAAGTTTTTCCCTCGGATAGTGAATTGGAACCTTTGGTGGCTTTGTTGAATACCTCTTCAAAAGTGACCATCTTTTGTGGTATGGGAGCAAAGGAGGCCCATGACGAAGTGGTTCGATTATCGAAATTGCTGCATGCTCCTGTTGCCTATACGTTTAAAAGCAAGATGGAAATACAATACGATAATCCCAATGAAGTCGGTATGACCGGGTTATTAGGTATGCCTTCCGGATACCATAGCATGCATGAAGCTGAAGTCTTGTTGTTGTTGGGAACTGATTTCCCGTATGCCGCTTTTATGCCTAAAAAAAATAAGATTGTACAAGTCGACATAGATCCTGTTCGTTTGGGACGTCGTGCCCAATTGACCATGGGATTTTGTGGGGATGTAAAGGATACGTTACAAGCTATATTACCTTTTATAACTCAAAAAGAGGATGATTCGTTTTTGAAAAAACAATTGGATAGGTATTCCGAAGTTAAGGAGGATTTGGCTGCTTATGTCAAAAATAAAGGAAATTTGAATGAAATTCATCCCGAATACGTGATGTCGGTGATCAATGAATTAGCCACCGAAAATGCCATATTTACGGTCGATACGGGAATGACTTGTGTTTGGGGGGCACGTTATTTGCAGGCAACAGGAGGGAGGAAGATGTTAGGTTCTTTTAATCACGGTTCGATGGCTAACGCTATGCCACAGGCTATCGGGGCTGCATTGGCTTATCCGGGGCGTCAGGTGTTGGCTTTGTGTGGGGATGGAGGACTTTCCATGTTATTGGGTGATTTGGCAACGATCGTCCAATATAAGTTACCCGTAAAAGTGGTCGTTTTTAATAACAGAGCACTGGGAATGGTGAAGTTAGAGATGGAAGTCGCGGGGTTACCGGATTGGCAGACGGATTTGTTGAATCCTGATTTTGCGACGGTGGCGAAGGCAATGGGGATGGCTGCGTATACCGTAGGAAATCCAGAAGAGGTTAAAGAGACATTCGAGCAGGCATTTCGGTTTGACGGACCGGCTTTGATTAACGTAATGACCGACCCTAATGCTTTGGCTATGCCGCCTAAAATAGAGATTGGACAGATGATAGGGTTTGCTCAATCCATGTACAAGTTGATGATAAACGGCAGGACAGAGGAAGTTTTTGATACGATTCAGTCCAATATTCATCACGTGAAGGGATTGTTGTGATAGAAAGTATGATATTGGGAATAAAAAGAAAATTGTATCGAAAAGCATATTATATTCGTGTTTGGAAATAGAATAGTAAATAGATTTATGATACAATTTAAGCCGATAAAAATAGAAGACAAAGAGGTAATTACCTCTTATTTATTACCTGATAACAACAGAGATTGTAATTTGTCGTTTGTAAATTTGTGCAGTTGGCAATTTTTGACCGACAGCTGTTTTGCTATCGTGGACGATTGTTTGGTGATACGCTTTACTCTCGACGAAGAGCGGGTTGTCTATCTGATGCCGGTAGGCAGAGGGGATATTAAAGCTGTAATAGGGCTATTGAAGGAACAGGCGAAGGTGGAAGGACATCCCTTACGAATACATGGTGTATTTCCTCGCATGGAGGAGTGGTTGAACAGGGAATTTCCGGGGCGCTTCGAGTATATATTGGACAGGGATTATTTTGATTATATCTATTGGAGAAAAGATTTGGCCGAGTTAAAAGGAAAAAATTTCCAGGCCAAACGAAATCATGTCAATAAATTCAAGCGGATGTATTCATACGAATATACTCCGTTAACTCCGGATTTAGTGCCGCATTGCTTGGAGTTGGAGGAAAAATGGTGCGAGGAGCATGATTGTGATGAATCCGAGAGCTTGGAAAATGAAAGGAAAGCCCTGAATTTTGCTTTACGTCATTTTGAAGAACTGGAACTCACGGGAGGAGCTCTTTGGGTGGATGGAGAGATTGTTGCTTTCACTTATGGCGTTCCGGTCACCCATGATACTTTTGCTGTTCACATAGAAAAAGCGGATACGCGGATTGAAGGTGCTTATAATATGATTAACCAGGAATTTGCATCCCATCTGCCGGAACAGTATATCTATTTGAACCGGGAAGAGGATTTGGGAATACCCGGGTTGCGGAAGGCAAAACTCTCTTACCGTCCGGTGATGTTGCTTGAAAAGGGGTTTGCCGAGTTAGTTAAATAGAAAGTAAAAACAAGGAGGAAGATATGCAGCAGGATTCGGAAAAAATCGTCAATCGGAAATACCGGGAGGGGATGATCTCTTTGGCAAAAGATAAATTATCGAGGTTGGAGGTCATTCGCTTGTGGAGAGATTGTTTCGAGGATACGGAAGAATTTATTCAATTGTATTTTGAGAGGAAGTACAAGGGGGAAAATACGCTGCTGTATCGTATTGTGGAAGGTGAAGCTTTGGGCGCTTTGCAGATGTTGCCTTACCCTATGACTTACGCCGGTAGCTGTATAGATATTTCTTATATCTCGGGTGCGTGTACGATGGCGAAGGCTCGGGGAGAGGGGATTATGAAACGGCTTCTTTTGAGGGCTTTCGAGGAGATGGGAAAGCGAAATGTCGTGATGAGTACCTTAATTCCTCAAGAGGCATGGCTGTTTGATTATTATCGTCGTTTGGGGTATGCTCCTGTTTTTGATTATACTTGGGGTATTTACGGGGAAGAGGCGGGAGAGTTGCCGGACAATATTGATTTTGAGTTCCCGGAAAAATTACTTGAAGGAGACACGGATCTGTACGATTATTTTGCTTCTCGCATGAGGGCTCGGGCTTGTTGCGTGCAACATACCAGGGAGGATTTTGAGTGTATACTCGAGGACCTCTGCCTGAGTGGAGGTGAATTGTTGGTTGCCCGGGATGCGATTCGTCGGATTGTGGGGATGGCTTTTGTTTTACAGGAGAAAGAACAGATCCGGGTGAATGATTGGTTTTACGACTCGGAGATAATAAAAAATGGTTTATTGGCAAAAATACGACAAACTTGGGGAGTGAAACGTATCGAATGTAAAGAGTTGCCTCATGGAAAACAGCAGGTACATTATGGGATGGCTCGGATTATAGATGTTCCTCAAATGCTTGAATTGTATGCTGTTTGTTATCCGGAGAAATCTTTCGTGGTAGAGGTGGCCGATGAACAGATTGCCCAGAACACGGGAATATATACCGTGAGAAAGGGAAGCTGCGAAGAAGGTTACGGGCTTCAGAATTTTGTTCCTATAAAAGTAGATGTGGCCGAATTGACCTCTCTTTTATTGGGATATCATCCGGACCGCATTGCTGGAGAAACTTCTGTTTTTGAACATCGTCGTCCTTATATGAGTTTAATGCTCGATTAGAGCGGTTGTGCCGGATTTTGTTTCTGTGCTTGCGTAGCGAGAAAGTGATCAATCTCTTGGGGAGTTAATTTCTTCACGTTTGTGATGATTATATTCTCTTTTAGAAAATGCCCGTAAGTATTGCATTCATCGATGATGGATTCGAATATCTCTTTTAATTCGGCTTCTATCGGTAATAATAGAGTGAAGGTAATGTATTTGTCGAAAAATGCATATTCTTCTATTTTTCCTTGTGCTTTCGTAATGACCAATTCCGTCTCTTTTCTGGCAATGTCGTACTGGAATGATTTTAATAAAGTATTGTCATTGGCTAAATAGACGCAGAAATAGCGCAGGAGGGAACCTTGGCCTCCTAAGCCGGTGGACACGTATACGGTCGATTCATCCATTAATGTCGATTGAATTAACATCCGGGATTGTTGGAGAGCCACGGTGGCCCATTTTTTAAGCTTGGAATCCTGTTTCTGAAAAGTTTCAATAGTTCGATAAATGGCAATGTCGTCTATTGTGGCCAAAGCAATCAACATCTGTTGTTTTTCTTTTTCATCTACCGTTTCGTCAAATAGACGATCCGTTTTTTCTTGTGCCCGCTTGCATAAGCTTTTAAAACTCTTTTCGTTTTTAAGCAATTTTTCCAGCATTCCCATATAAGTATGTTGTATATCCACATCGATTTCCTCTTCTAAGATGTTTAGCTGGGAGCCTATTTTAGAAAGTAGGTCATTCATGCTGTTCCACTGTTTTTCCTCTTGTTTCTCCATTGCAACGATTGCTATTCTTTCGCAAAAGTAACGTATTTATATGAATAGTGAACGGCTTCTTATCGATTTTATTTATTTCCTTTCTTTGATCTCTGGTTTAGGATGAGTTTTTTACCTGGAAAGAGATAACGAGAAAATATTATTCCGTTTCGATTATTGATAATCAGATTGTAAATTGTCAATATTACGGGGAGCCTGTAATTTTTATATTTATTTAGAAAGAATAAAAATAAAATAATTATCTTTGCCCAATTGGAAAGATGAGAGTTGGGGAGTGCGTACTATTTTTATATGTGACTATGTTGTTATCGGAATTAAAAACAGGAGAAAGTGCAGTTATTGTAAAAGTGAAAGGATATGGTGCTTTCCGGAAACGTTTAAACGAGATGGGGTTTATTCGGGGCAAAGTGGTTAAAGCGATAAAGAATGCTCCGCTAAATGACCCGATCGAATATTCTATTATGGGGTACAAAGTCTCTCTACGTAGGAAAGAGGCAGCCTTTATTGAGATCGTATCCATTGATGAAGCTGTAGATATCGTCGGCATATCCGGAGAGATAACGGAGGTCGAGGATGCGTTGGCAAAACATTGGACGGGTAGGGATAAAAATATTAATGTGGCTTTTGTCGGAAATCCCAACGCGGGAAAAACAACTTTGTACAACTATATCAGCGGTTCTTCCGAACATGTGGGAAATTATAGTGGGGTTACGGTAGAGGCTAAAGAGGCCAGCTTACGTTTTGAAGGATATCATTTTAACGTGGTCGATCTTCCCGGTACTTATTCTCTTTCCGCTTATTCAAACGAGGAGAAGTTTGTTCGTGAATACATTATGGATAAGGCTCCGGATGTGGTTATCAACGTGGTAGACGCTTCTAATCTGGAACGCAATCTTTATTTGTCGACTCAATTGATCGATATGGATGTAAAAAGCGTAATTGCTTTAAATATGTATGATGAATTGGAGCGTTCCGGGGCAATCTTTAATTACCGGGAGTTGGGAGAAATGATAGGAATGCCTATCGTTCCGACGGTGGGGGCGAAAGGACGGGGGATTAAGGAGTTGTTACGGGAAGTGATTGAGGTATACGAAGGGAGAAGTGAAACGGTACGTCATATTCATATCAATTACGGGGAAGAGATAGAGAAGGGAATTGTGGCTATTCGAACAGAGTTGGAACAGGAAAAGGATCTGATTTATAAAGCCTCTCCCCGTTTTATGGCGTTGATGCTGTTGGAAAGGGACGAGGAAGCTCTACAATTTGTGACCCGGGATAGGCCCAGGGAGTCTTTGTTGGGGATTATCCGGGAACAATCCGCTCGTATCGAGGCCGTGTACGGGGAAAATGTGGAGGCGGTCGTGACGGATGCCAAGTACGGTTTTATTTCCGGGGCTTTGAAAGAAACTTATAAGGAGAGCCCTGTCAATCGTCGGCGGAAGACCGAGTATATTGATGCGATTGTGACACATAAACTGTTTGGTTTCCCGATTTTTCTATTATTTCTTTTTTTGACTTTCTTTGCCACGTTTAGTCTCGGGGAATACCCGATGTCGTGGATCGAGTCCGGAGTGGGGGCTTTAGGGGATTTTGTCGGAGATACGATGTCGCACGGCCCTTTAAAGGATTTGTTGATAGACGGAATTATCGGAGGTGTCGGAGGTGTAATTGTTTTTTTGCCGAATATATTGATCCTTTTCCTTTTCATTTCCTTTATGGAAGATACGGGATATATGGCCCGAGCGGCTTTTATCATGGATAAGCTCATGCACAAGATCGGATTGCATGGAAAAAGTTTTATCCCTTTGATCATGGGTTTCGGATGTAATGTGCCGGCAATAATGGCTACGCGTACCTTGGAAAATAGAAATGACCGGATATTAACCATACTGATAAATCCACTTATGTCTTGTAGCGCAAGATTACCGGTTTATATTCTGTTGGTCGGAGCATTTTTTGAGGAATACGCGGCTATTGTGCTTTTCGGTATTTATCTTTTCGGCATAGTGATGGCGGTATTGATGGCCAAATTGTTTAAACGGTTGTTTTTTTATAAGGAAGAAGCTCCTTTTGTCATGGAGTTACCGCCTTACCGGATGCCGACCTTACGGACCACCTTGATTCACATGTGGAATAAGGGAGAGCAATATTTAAAAAAGATGGGGGGAATAATCATGTTCGCCTCCATTTTGATTTGGGCGTTGGGCTATTTTCCTATCGATAAAAAAATTCAGCAGGAATATGAAATCCAGAAGGCCGAAGTCGAGGCCGCATATGATAGAAACGTGTTGGTAGAGGTTGGAGATGCGGAACAGTTGGAAAAAGAGAAGACAGCTAAACTGGAGAGTTTGCATCGTCAGGAGATTCGTGAGCGTCAGGAAAATTCGTATATCAGTCGGATGGGACGTGCCATGGAACCGATATGGGCTCCCTTGGGATTTGATTGGAAGGCCGGAGTAAGTTTGCTTACCGGTGTAGCGGCGAAAGAGGTTGTCGTGAGCACGATGGCTGTTCTATACCAAAGCGATGATAATACCTCGGCTTCCTCTTTAGAGGTAAAATTGAAGGAAGAAGGATTTACCACAATGGAAGCTATTATATTTATGGTTTTCGTTTTACTGTATTTGCCTTGTTTTGCCTCCTTGATAGCAATTGATAAGGAAATCGGTTATAAATGGGCTATTTTCGTGATGGGTTACACGATTGTGTTGGCTTGGGTGGTTTGTTTCGTATTGAAACAGATGCTGGATCTATTTATGTAATGATGTAATTTTTTTACGTATAAAGAGATAAAATGAAATAAGGTATGCAACTGATATTTACGTATATTATTATTATCGTGGCAATTTTTGCGTTGGGAAGAGGTATATATCGCTTGATAAAAAAAAGCAGAAAAGGCGAAGGGGGCTGTTGCGGATGTAGTAAACATAAAAAAAGCTGCTTGTAAAAGCAGCTTTTATATTAAGCTTTGTGTCTGTGTTCGTCAGATACAGTAAGTTTTTTTCTTCCTTTAGCTCTTCTTCGGGCTAATACAGCTCTACCGTTAGCGGTAGACATTCTTTCTCTGAAACCGTGTTTGTTTCTTCTTTTTCTGTTGGATGGTTGAAATGTCCGTTTCATTGCGAATTATCTTATGTTATTATTTTCTCACTTCGGACTGCAAAAGTAGCGAATTTTTTCATAGCTCCAAAGATTTCCAGTAAAATTTGAAATGTGTAAATGTAATAATTCAGCCCCATTTTAAGATATGAAGAAAAATGTATGTTCATCAATGGGGAGAATTAATGGAATCAGAAAATAGCATCCGTAGACCTGATAAAGATTTCCGATTGTTATAACAAAGTTGCCATTCCGCCGTATACCGTATAGATGGAGAAAAAAATAGACATATATTTTTTTATTAAAATTAGATTGTTAACTTTAAAGCAATAATCGATTGTGCTATGAGACAGTTAAAGATTAGTAAGCAGATTACGGGCCGAGAATCTTTTTCGATTGAGAAGTATTTGCAAGAGATCGGAAAGATAGAAATGCTTGCACCCGATGAAGAGGCTATGTTAGCCAAGAGAATTCGTTCAGGTGATAAAGAAGCTCGTGAAATTCTGGTGATGAGTAATTTGCGTTTCGTTGTCTCTGTGGCGAAGCAATACCAAAATCATGGATTGGCATTGGATGATTTGATAAATGAAGGAAACCTGGGCTTGATCAAAGCGGCAGAGTGTTTTGATGAGACTAAAGGTTTTAAATTTATCTCTTACGCTGTATGGTGGATCCGTCAATCTATATTGCAGGCTATCGCTGAAAATGCCAGATTAGTACGTTTGCCTCTTAATAAAATCAGTAGCATCAACAAGGTCAATCGCTATTTTTTTCGTTTGGAACAGGAGTATCAACGTGAACCGACGGTAGAAGAGATTGCGGCCCAGATGGATGTAGCTCCGGAAGAGGTGAGGGAAAGTTTCAAAATATCCGGCAAACCTATTTCCATGGATGCACCCCTCTCTTCGGAAAGTGATGCCGTGACCATGTATGATGTATTTGTTCCTGGTGATAACGTGATTCCGGAAGCCGAGCAGAAACTGAATGCCGATTCTTTAAAAACGGAGATAGACAGGTCTCTTGCCATTCTTCAAGATCGGGATGCCTTGATTATTCGGATGTATTATGGATTGGGAGGATTTCAATCCATGTCTTTAGAGGAGATCGGAAACCATCTCGGACTTACGAGTGAGAGAGTACGGCAGATTAAATCAAAGGCCATCAAACGACTAAAAACGACCTGTAGGAACAAACGATTGAAAACCTACCTGTAATACACGCGAGTATCTGAATTACAAGTGAATACTTTCTTATTTCATGTTGTTTTCTTATCAATTTGATAGTGACGGACCTTTTGTAGTTTTAGATTGATAATAAAATAAAGAGAAAATACTTTATTATAAACTAAAGTCCGTATATTTGCTCGCCATTATGAATCCTTTTTAAAGAAATATTGAAAGGGAAAAACAAAGGCGATATGTAATTTTTTAGTAATTTATAAAACGCGTACCTTATGGGAAAGTATGAACTAAACAAGAACCTTGCACAGATGTTAAAAGGTGGGGTAATCATGGATGTTACCAATGTAGAACAGGCAAAGATAGCTGAAGCTGCCGGTGCATGTGCCGTGATGGCATTGGAAAGAGTGCCTTCGGATATTCGTAGAGATGGTGGTGTTGCCAGAATGTCGGATCCGCATATGATAAAAGCAATAAAGCAAGCCGTATCTATTCCTGTAATGGCAAAAGTAAGAATCGGACATTTCGTGGAAGCTCAAATATTAGAAGCTATCGGTATTGATTTCATTGACGAGAGTGAAGTGTTGACTCCTGCTGATGACTTATACCATGTGGATAAAACTGCTTTTAAAGTTCCGTTTGTATGCGGATGTCGTAATTTGGGTGAGGCTTTGAGACGTATAGGTGAGGGAGCGGCTATGATGCGTACCAAAGGAGAGGCCGGTACGGGTAATGTAGTGGAGGCTGTGAAACATATGCGTCAGTTGAACAATGATATAAAGATGGTACAAGGTGCGCCGGTAGAGGCTTTGATGTCTATCGCTAAAGAGTTGGGAGCACCGTACGATCTTGTGAAATATGTACATGAAAACGGGAAATTGCCTGTAGTAAATTTTGCAGCCGGTGGTATCGCTACTCCTGCTGATGCCGCTTTGATGATGCAATTGGGATGTGAAGGGGTATTTGTAGGTTCCGGTATTTTTAAATCGGGAGATCCTGCTAAACGGGCAAAGGCAATCGTGTTGGCTACTACGTATTATAACGATCCGGTTAAATTGGCCGAACTATCGGAGAATTTGGGTGAACCTATGTCTGGTTTGGAGATTAATACGTTGGAAAATAAATATGCCGATCGCGGCTGGTAAATTGCAAGAATGGAAATGGAAAAGGATTTCGGGGAGACGAGTTTTCAGATCCCTGAAATTCTTCTTTGTTTCTGGCTGAATAGACACATTAGGGGAGGCTAAAAGTTAGGAAGATGAAAAAAATTGGAATATTGGGGTTTCAGGGGGCTATCATAGAACATGAACAGCATATCCGAAAAATCGGACAAGAACCTGTAATTATAAAATACCCCGAACAATTGAATGAAATCGATGCCATTATATTGCCGGGCGGGGAGAGTACGACAATGGGGAAAATATTGAATCGTACCGGTTTAATGGAGCCTTTACGGGAAAAAATAAAAGAGGGCTTGCCCACGTGGGGAACTTGTGCTGGAATGATATTGTTGGCTAAGGAGTTGGTTAACGATTCGGTTACTCATTTAGCTACTATGGATATCTGTGTACGACGTAATGCTTATGGTAGTCAAATCGATAGTTTTTCTACTAACACGATAATTCCTAAAGTCGGAAAGGAGGAGATCCCCTTGGTATTTATTCGGGCTCCTTATATTACGAAGGTCGGAAAAGGGGTTGAGATCCTTTGTGAAATAGACGGGCATATGGTGGCAGCTCAGGAAAAGAATATGTTGGTGACCTCTTTTCATCCGGAACTGACCGATCGTTCGGAATTTCATAAGTATTTAGTATCTATGATTCAAGCGTAATAAAAAAGAGGTTATTCTTTATCGGATAACCTCGTTTTATTTATATTTAATTGTCGTTTAGCAACTTTTTCCAAGATGTTTGTTTAACTCTTCTTGTGTCACGGTTGCCGTACCCAATTTGGTAACTACGATCCCTGCGGCCACATTGGCAATATACATGGCTTCTTTTATATCTTTTCCTGCAGAGAGGGCTAAAGCAAGAGTGGCAACAACCGTGTCGCCCGCTCCACTGACATCGAAAACTTCCTGTGAATAAGTCGGGATATGAATGGTCTCCTGCCGATTGATCAAGCTCATACCCTTTTCACTTCTTGTCACGAGTAGGGCGGAAAGACCATAACGATCAAGAATCGTTTTTCCGGCTATTTCAATCTCTCGATCATCGTTATTTATCGTTTTCCCGGTGATTTCTCCCAATTCCTTTACGTTGGGAGTTATCAAATCGGCCCCGGCGTATTTCTCCCACTCTTGTCCTTTCGGGTCTACGATCACGTGAATATGATGTTCTTGTGCCGTTTGAATAAGAAAAGAACAGATCTCTTGAGAAATAAATCCTTTCCCGTAATCGGAGATAACCAGCAAATGAACCTCTTTTATTAGCTTTGAAATGAGTTCCTTTAATTGTTGGTATCCTCTTTCATTCAGTCGTAATTTTTGTTCGTAATCAATGCGGACAATTTGTTGGAGTCCTCCGATTACCCGGGCCTTGGCGATCGTGGGTTGTTCGGTTTTGATAAATGAAGTCCGGATATTTTTTTGTCTACCCATCCGTTCAATTTCTTTTCCGAAGAGATCATGTCCGATAGCACCGCAAAGAAAAGCATTTCCTCCCAAACTACTGATGTTGTTCGCCACGTTGGAAGCTCCTCCTAAACGGGATTCTTCTGAGACAATGTTTACGATGGGAACCGGGGCTTCGGGGGAGATCCTCTCGACCTTCCCGAAATAGTATTTATCAAGCATAATATCCCCGACGATCAGTATGTTACATTTTGAAAAATCCACGATAATTCGATTTACGGTTATGGTTAAAATGGATGTTGTTTCAATTCTTCTATTTTTCAATTCTCCCCTCCAAACATCATCAGATAGGCTTTGATAAACTCACTGATATCTCCGTCCATGACTGCTTGTACGTTTGAAGTTTGATAATTGGTACGATGATCCTTGACCCGACGGTCGTCGAACACGTAACTTCGGATTTGAGATCCCCATTCTATTTTCTTTTTACTACTCTCTATTTTTTCTTGTGCGGCCATTCGTTTTTTCAACTCCATATCATACAACATGGAACGTAACAAACGCATCGCATTTTCTCTGTTGTCCAATTGAGAGCGAGTTTCCGTGTTCTCGATCAGGATCTCCTGGGTTTCTCCGGTATCCGGGTCTTTGTAGTTGTAACGCAATCGAACGCCCGTCTCCACTTTGTTTACATTCTGCCCACCGGCACCTCCCGAACGGAAGGTATCCCACGTGATGTCCGCCGGGTTAATTGCGATTTCTATCGTGTTATCTACTAAAGGCGTGACAAAGACAGAGGCGAACGATGTCATTCGTTTACCCTGGGCATTGTAAGGTGAAACTCTAACTAAACGATGTACGCCATTCTCACTTTTTAGATAACCGTAGGCAAAGTCTCCCTCTACTTGCATGGTTACGGTTTTAATGCCGGCTTCATCGCCATCCTGCAAATTACTAATCGTAACTTTGTATTTGTTGTCTTCTGCCCAACGAATGTACATACGCATTAACATGGAAGCCCAATCCTGACTCTCCGTACCTCCGGCTCCGGAATTTATTTTCAAAACGGCTCCGAAATGGTCTTCCTCTTTTCTTAGCATATTGCGGAGTTCGATATCTTCGATGATCTTAACCGTCTCTTCGTATTGTTTATCTACCTCCTCTTCAGTCGCTTCCCCTTCCTTCGCAAAATCGTAAAGAACCGTCAAATCTTCTATGGAAGCTTTTGTTTTTTCATAACCCTCGATCCAAGATTTTAATTCCCGGACCCGCTTCATTAACGCTTCGGCTTCTTTCGGTTTTCCCCATAAGGCGGGGTCTTGTGTTCTTAATTCTTCTTCTGAGAGTTGTACCCTTTTCTGATCGATGTCAAAGATACCTCCTCAATGCTTCACCTCTTTCGGCCAGTGCTTTGATATGGTCAATCGTGATCATTGTTTATCGTTTATAGTTGATACAAAAATACTGCCCGAAAAGACGGCATCGATTGCCTTGTCTTTCCGGACAATATATATTTTTATTTAGTTATTTTCATTTACGGAATCCAAAGAAGGTTTTGTCCGTCGTTGAGGAACGGCGGGAGCAAACATATCTTCCGCTAAACGTTGGATTTCTTCCACGTACTCTCTTTGTCCCGCCCTCGTTGCCATATCCAGTAATACCTGAACGACCTGAATACTTCTTCTCTCGTCGTCTTGAACGGCGGCTCTTCGGGCTGGAGAAAGAGAAGAGATGTACCTAAGGTTTTGAATGTTATCTAACACTAAAGCCTTGGATAATTCGTTTCCTTTCTCTTCTTCTCCTGCCATATAATAAACAGAGATATAATTGATTAGGAAATTGTCGGCGGGGACCTGGTACAATGGAATCTCCTCCAAGGATTTATCCAATACTCTCACGGCTGCATTTACTTTTGCCGTATCCAGTACAATTTGGTTCGAATCACTCGATATTTGTGCTTCTTCCATCAGTTTGTCAGCCAGTCTTAAAAATGTATTTCGATACTTCATCACGGCAATCGTGTTGTCGTGGAAGTGGTCGATGTTCACTTTCGGATCTTTGATGTTTCCCCATACGAATTTATTCATTAAGTTGTCGTACAGAACCGTACTGTTCACTCGTCCGAAGTCATAAGAATAATCGTTTGTCTGGGTTTTGATGGGCACTACCCGGTAAGCTGCACCTTCCAGCTGGAAGTAGTCTTCAAATCCTAAATAACTGTCTTTACCCATTCCTACTCCGAAATAGACCGGACGTTCCCAATTATTCGTGGCTAATATATCCAGTACCATTAATTGGGATTTATTCAACGAACTGGTGTTCGGGAGTTGAATTTCAACCCTGTCGACAATCTTGTCGGCATCTTCCGGACGAACGGTACCGTTGGCTAAAACTTTCTCTTTGTCCACCGGGATATAAACGTTCCGTGTAGGAATATAGTTTACGGCTTCTCCCGTGTATACGTTTATTTTAGCTTCCGGTTTGTCTATGCCTACAAAGGCCATGACATCCCTTAGGTCGAAGGGTTTTTGTATTTTGTCCATGAGAAGGACGAAATCCCTTACTCCGGCATGGTATTGATCTTTCGTGAAAGAGATCGGAACTCCGGGAGTTTCGTAAGTTTTCCGCTTGATTTGGTCGATATACCAATCTCCGGCTAACAGACTCAGGTTAACAATACGCACGTCCCTCCGGAATCCTTCCACTTCCTGAGCATACCATAGCGGGAACGTATCGTTATCGCCGAAGGTAAACAAAATGGCGTTGGGAGCACAAGTACTCAGGTAATTTTTAGCGTGAGCGATGGTGGCGTAACGTCCGCTTCGATCGTGATCATCCCAGTTCTCTGCCGCCATGTTTACCGGAACGGCAAAAAAGCACACGAGTGTAGCTGCGATAGCCGCATTTCGGGAACTCATCTTTCGTTGAAGCAAGTCCCATAAGTAGAGTACTCCGAAGCCGATCCAAATGGCAAAAGCATAGAACGATCCGGCATAAGCGTAGTCCCGTTCCCTCGGTTGTCCGGGGTATTGATTCAAATAAAGTACGATGGCTATACCCGTGAAAAAGAAAAGTAACATAACCACCCAGAAATCTTTTTTCCCTTGTTTGTTCTTCTGGTATTGATAAAACATACCCAATAGACCCAGGATAAAGGGTAGAAGATAATAGGTATTACGTGCCTTGTCGTTTTTTAACGAGTCCGGCATCAGGCTTTGATCGCCGACCAAAATATTATCTATAAACGGAATACCGGTGATCCAGTTCCCATAACGGAAATCTCCGTGTCCCTGAATGTCATTCTGGCGCCCCGAAAAATTCCACATGAAATAGCGAAGGTACATATGTCCCAACTGATAGCGGAACATGAATTTCAAATTGTTCCAGAAGCTCGGTATTCGGACGGCTTTGTTGTCAACCATATAGGTAGGACCGGCTAATGGTCCGGACCACTGGGTATAGGCTCCTTCCGGTCGTGAAGAACTCCACATGCGCGGTAAAATGGTACAGAAGCGTTCATCGTATACCATTTCGGAGGAGTGGCCCACCACATCGTATTTTCCCGTGTGCTTATTCTGGTAATAAACGGCACTACCTTCTTTCATCTCTTTGGGCACGGCATTGAAATAAGGACCGTACAGTAGTGGTTCGTGTCCGTATTGATCACGGTTCAGATAAGATTGCAAGGCAAATACATTGTCCGGGCTGTTTTCATCGATAGGAGGATCGCTTACGGAACGGATAACAACCATCGCGTAAGACGAATATCCGATCAACATGACGATCACACAAGTTAATGCCGTGTTGAATACGGTATGATTGTGTTTTAATGTATAATAGGTTCCATAAGTCAATCCGGCAACCAATAATAGTGCATAAACGGCCACACCCGTGTTAAACGGTAATCCCATTCCGTTGACAAACAGGAGTTCGAACCATCCGGCTACGACGATAACACCCGGGATAATTCCCCACATGATTACTCCTAATAATAGGATGGAAATCGCTGCCGATTTGATGATTCCGGCTCTTGTCGGTTCGTATTTTTTAAAATAGTAGATAAACACAATGGCCGGAATAACCAGTAAGTTTAACAAGTGCACGCCGATGGATAGTCCGATCATGTATGCTATGAAGACCAGCCAACGATTGGCATAGGGCTGAAACGCCACATTCTCCCATTTTAAAATTGCCCAGAACACGACGGCCGTAAATAAAGAGGAAAGAGCGTATACTTCACCCTCGACGGCAGAGAACCAGAATGTATCCGTATAAGTGTAAGTCAAAGCTCCCACGAAAGCTGCCCCCATAATACCGAGCATTTGTCCTAAGGTACACTCTTCCGACTTCCCGACAATCAACTTTTTGGCTAAATGTGAAATGGTCCAGAACAAAAATAGTATTGTAAATCCGGATGCCAGGGCCGACATGCTGTTGATCATAATCGCCTGTGTTTCCGGGCTCGGAGCAAAAATGGCAAATAGCCTCGATATAATCATGAATAAAGGCGCTCCGGGAGGGTGACCTACCTGTAAACCGACAGAGGTCGTGATAAACTCCCCGCAGTCCCAAAGGCTGGCCGTCGGCTCTATCGTGAGCAAGTAAGTTGTGCTGGCAATTAAGAACGCTACCCAGCCGGTCACATTATTAATTACGTTATAACTTAATGTAGGGTGATTTTTAATTTTGCACATGCTTTTTTCGTGTTATGAATTTATTATTACGCGTTAATATTCAATCAGGTGACCAAAAATGTATCCATTTGGCAGCACGAAAATAACTATTTTGTTTGAATTTTTCCGCATTTTCTTTGTGGGAAATAGAAAAATGTTCTACATTTGCAGCGTCAAAAACGGAAAAAACGTTGCGATAAGAAAAAGATTGTCCAATTGTGTAACGGTAGCACAGCAGATTTTGGTTCTGTCAGTCCAGGTTCGAATCCTGGTTGGACAACATGAACGGAAGGCCTTGCAGCAGGTGAGTTGCAAGGTTTTTTTTCCTAAACGAGTTCTTCGTTTTATGCCCAGATGGTGGAATTGGTAGACACGCTAGTTTCAGGGACTAGTGGCCGTACGGCTGTGCAGGTTCGAGTCCTGTTCTGGGTACTAAATAGCCTGATAGACCATATGCTATCAGGCTATTTTTTTGATATACCTATCCGGTTTCCTCTTTTGTTTTATGTATTAAGCCAATAACGATCCTGTTCGACTGTAGGCAGAGAATTCTCAAAACTTAATTTTCGGGGGAGTTTTTGTTCGTCTCAGAAGAAATTATACATTTGCTTAGTCTTGTGTTATGGATGGTGATAACTAATAATAAAAGGGCGTTTAATTTAATTCAGAAGGTGAAAACTATTTTTTTAATTTAGATGTGAAGAATATCCTTGTGAGTGAGTTAATAGTTCCACGTCCGTGTATAAATTGAATTTTGATCAGGAACGATCAAAGAGAGAGTAATACCAAACCGGTGGAAAAGGATCAAATATTAGTATTGGAAGAGCTGTTTAAACGTTATTTTAGTCATTTGGTGCTCTATTCCAGAAACTTGATAAAAAATTCCGAGCCTGCAGAGGATATCGTTCAGGATGTGTTTTTGCGTTTGTTTGAATCCGGACGTTTAGGACAGGCTTCTCCTTCTTTTTTATTTACATGTGTGAAAAATGCCTCCTTAAATTACCTTCACTCTTCTTTGAATAAATATATTCCTATATCTTCTGAGCAAGATCAAATACCCGATAAAGAGATTCAGGAAGAGATCGAGCATATGAAGCAATTGGAACAGCTTGATGAGGCCATAGAGGCTTTACCTGATAAATGTAAGGATATATTTACCCGTGTTTATTTGCAACAACAACGTTATGAGGATGTTGCTGTGCAATTAAATATATCTTATCATACGGTTAAAGCTCATATGTCTACTGCTTTTAAGCATTTGCGAAAGCAGTTGTTACTCCTGCTTATTTTCTTCCGAAATGTTAAATCTTAACATGCTGCAAAAAAAGTTGAAAATAGACTAGGTAGATTTTAAACCTTACTTGTTCTTATTATAGAAAACCGGATCGAATTATGATGAATGAACAGAAAAATATAAACGAACAGCTTCTTCGAGACTGGGCCGAGATGAAAAAATTGCAAAGACCGGAATACTGGGCGAAGATGAATCGAAAAGTTCAGGAGGTTGTCCGACGAAGACGACGGATTCGTTTTATAACCTATGCAGCCCTATTTATACTGCCTGTTTTGGGATGTTGCCTCTATTTTCTACACGTAGATTCGAATCGTGTTTCTAAAAATTCAATTCCGGCTTTAACGTCAATCTCTCCCGGAGAGAAAAAAGCGATCCTTTACACGTCTGACGGAACACCTGTCGTTCTCACTCAAGATACGCTTGATATAACGGAAAGTAACGGAACTCGCATTTTTACCCAAAATAACAATGGAATTGCTTATGTTTCCCAAGTGGGGGATAGTGTGGAGAAAATCTATAATACATTGGTGGTTCCCGTCCGGGGAGAATACGATGTTACTCTTTCTGACGGAACCCGGGTTTGGTTAAACTCTTCTTCTTCCTTGAAATATCCAGTGCTTTTTTCCGATTCGGTTCGGGAAGTATACTTAGATGGAGAGGCTTTTTTCGATGTTGCCGAGAATAAGGAGAAGCCTTTTATTGTAAAAACAAAAGATTATATGATCCGGGTATTGGGAACGGCTTTTAATATAATGGATTATAGCGAAGACAATTATTCCCATACCACGTTGGTTAGGGGGAAGATCGAAATGCGACATGACGAGGTGCGGCGCATACTGATTCCCGGGGAGCAGGCTCTCGTGAAGGAGGGAAAGGTCTCGGTCAGAAAGGTCGATGTGAATTATTACGCGACATGGATGAAGGACCGTTTTTATTTTGACGGGGAGAGTTTGGAAAATATCATGAAGAAGTTATCCAGGTGGTATGGCGTAGGAGTGAAATTCCGAGATGAGAAAGCAAAGAGCTATCATTTTGTCGGAAGTGTGCCTAAGTATGGGAATATTAAAGACGTATGTAACGTGATAGAGCTAACGACTCATGTAAGATTTGAACTTGAAAATGATGAAATAATTGTGATAGCAAAAGAATGATACGCGTATAAAGTGCTGTTTTTGTATCTTGATATCAATCTGAAGCGGCACGTAAATGACTCAATAATTTTTAATCCAAATCATTTATTATCGGATGATAAATCCGGTAAAAGGGGAAGTTATGTGTTTATGTTTAACCGTTTAAAAGAATAGTATGTAAAAATTTTCACGTGTTAATTTTTAGAACTAATATCTAAAACATTGTCAAACTGTAATTTATGAAACAAAACGTTTACAACAAATTGCGATGGTATCTGTTATTTACATTTACCTTATGCTATATGCCGCTTGCTTTCGCGGGATCAGGAAAGCAGACTCCGGATAAAATTATCAGCGTTGACTTTAAAAATGAGACGCTTGTTAATGTGATTAAGGATTTGAAAAGCAAAACGGGATATGAATTCCTCTATAATCTGGAGCTTGTCAACAAGGCTCCCCGTATAACCGTAAAGGCGGATAATAAACCTTTTAAACAAGTACTTGAACTTTGTTTGGAGAAGACCGATTTTACCTATCAATTTGTAGATAGTACCGTGGTTATCAAAGTAAAAGAAAAGAATAAGACTTTGATCGAACGGAAGATTACCGGAATTGTTATGGATGAGGCGGGAATCCCGTTGCCGGGTACCACTATTGTTATCAAAGGGACTCGGGTAGGGATCGCTGCGGATACGGAGGGAAAATTTGAATTGAAAATTCCCGATGTCAAAGAATTAGTGCTGGTTGTCAGCTTTTTGGGTTACGAGACGCGGGAGGTGAAGATTACCGATCAGAAAGAGATAAAAGTGACTCTGAACGAGAAGAAAGAAAATTTGCAGGACGTGGTGGTTACCGGTTATTCCAATGTTAAAAAGTCCAGTTTTACGGGAGCTTCGACCCGGGTGGAGAAAGATGATATATTAAAAGTATCTCCTACGAATGTAATCGACGTATTGCAGGTATATGATCCCTCTCTACGTATCGTAAGGAATAACGAGATGGGGTCCGATCCCAACACGTTACCGGAGTTTTACGTGCGCGGTCGTTCGGGGATCGGTGTGAAAGAATTGGATAAGGGAGATGTTTCCCGGACTTCGTTGGAGAATAATCCGAATAACCCGGTTTTTATTTTAGACGGATATGAGGTCAAAATAGAGAAAATTTACGATCTGGACCCGAACCGGATACAGAGTATCAATATTTTGAAAGATGCGGCAGCTACGGCGATTTATGGATCAAGAGCGGCTAACGGTGTAATTGTTATCGAGTCGGTAGCACCCAAGCCGGGAGAGTTACAGGTATCCTATACCTTTACAGGTGCCATCACAACTCCCGATCTGTCCGATTATAATTTAATGAATGCCCGGGAGAAGTTGGAGACGGAAGTTTTAGCCGGGTTATTTGAAGGGAAAGATGATAAAGAGCAGGCGGAAAAAAATGCCGAGTATCACGCCAAATTGAATAATATCATCAAGGGAGTGGATACGTATTGGCTCTCTTTGCCGTTGACCACTCAATTCAACCATAAGCACTCTCTTTACGTGGAAGGAGGAACTAACGAGATCCGTTACGGAATATCCCTTCGTTATAACGGTCAAAACGGAGTAATGAAAAAGTCGTATCGAAATACTTATGGCGGTGATTTTTATTTGGATTATCGTTTCAAAAAGATCCAGATACGAAACATGGTTACTTACGATAAGATGAGTTCCCGCGAATCTCCTTACGGCAGTTTTTCCGATTACACGAAGAAAAATCCTTACGATTATTATAAAAATGAAGATGGCAGTTATATGCAGACTACCCAGAGCTGGAATAGTTCCATCGGAACGTTGCAACGGTTGAATCCTATGTATGAAGCACATCTGCATAATTACGATAAGAGTAATTATAACGAATTGACGGATAATTTGAATATTAATTGGTACGTCATGGATCAGTTGCTTGTCAAAGGTCAGCTCAGCTTATCTCAATATTATAGTGAACACGAGAAATTTACGGACCCGCTTTCCAGTACTTACATGTCTTACTCTTCTTCCGATTACGGGAAAAGAGGAGATCTGTACATAGATGATACGAAAATGACCAAGATGGACGGTAACGTGTTGATCAGCTATAATAATATGATCGGAAAACACAATATGAATTTTTCTGCCGGTGTTAATTTTATCGAGACTAAAACCAAAAGTGGATCGGAGCATTACCGGGGCTTCCCTTCCGGCCAGCTTCATTCGGTAAATTATGCGGCGGAAGAAGCGAATAAAAAGATGATTTCAGAAAGTCATACCCGCCTGTTCGGCGCCTTTATCTCGTTGAATTACACGTATGACGATATCTACCTTTTCGATCTTTCCGGAAGGCTCGACGGTTCTTCGGAGTTCGGAAACGATAACCGGACGGCTCCTTTTTGGTCCGGTGGATTCGGAATCAATTTCCACAATTACGATTTTTTGAAAGGGAACAGTATTTTCAGTCAATTGAAAGTCCGGGCTACCTACGGACAGACCGGAAAGGTTAATTTTGCTCCCTATGCTGCCAAGCATACCTATAAGACGATCAACGATAAATGGTATTCAACCGGATTCGGCGTATACATGAAATACATGGGTAACGAAAAACTCGGTTGGGAAACGACAAATACGTTGAATATCGGTGCCGATATCGGACTCTTGAACGATCGCGTTAAGCTTGTAGGATCATGGTATAACAAAAAAACGGTTGATATGGTAAATTCCATTACAATTCCCGCTTCTTCCGGTTTTACGACCTATACCGATAATATGGGAGAGGTACAGAACAGGGGGATCGAGCTGGATCTTAAAGGGGATATCATTAACGAAAGGGACATATACCTTTCTGCTTTTGTCAATCTGGCACATAATAAAAATAAAATATTGAAGATTTCCAACTCGTTGAAAGAGTATAATGACCGGGTTGACGAATACTTTGATGAGTATAACAAGAATGCCAATACGGCTAAAGATGCCAAGTACGCCAAACCGTTTATGAAATACACGGAAGGAGGGTCGTTGACGTCCATCTGGGGGATGAAGTCTTTAGGTATAAATCCGGCCGACGGTAATGAGATTCTCGTGAACAGGGATGGGTCGGTGACCTACGATTGGAACTCTTCGGAACAGGTGATTATCGGGGATAGTGAACCGGATGTACAAGGAGCTTTCGGTATTAACGCCCGATATAAAGGTTTCACCTTATCGGCTACTTTCATGTATGAACTGGGAGGACAGGCTTATAACCAAACTCTTGTAGATAACGTGGAGAATGTGGATTTTCGCAATAACGCGGATAAACGCGTATTGACCGATCGTTGGAAGCAACCGGGTGATATTGCCAAGTTCAAAACGATAAAAGATGCGGATAAAAAGGTAACTCGCCCGACCTCTCGTTTCTGTCAAAATAACAATACATTGGACTTTAATTCGTTGACCATAGGATACGATTTTAATCCTGAATTGTTGAAAAAGATAGGATTCAGTATGCTACGTTTGCAATTTAATATGAAGGATATAGCTCATTTCTCCAGTATTAAGCGGGAACGGGGGCTTTCCTATCCTTTTGCCCGGACGTTTAATTTTACTTTGAATGCAAGTTTCTAATTTAATGATTAATAGGCCATGAAACGATATACTATTTTATATTTACTTACGATCCTTTTTTGGGCAAACTCTTGTAACAGTTGGCTCTCGTTGGATGCGGAAGACGAGATCGATTCGGATTATCTCTTGAGTGAGGCGCAAGGATTTCGAAATGCATTGAACGGGATTTATCTTAATCTGGCGGAGGGGAAACTTTACGGACGTGAACTTAGCTGGGGATTTCTGAGTGCTATTTCACAATATTACGATCCTATTATTTCTACCGAGTATAAGGCAGCAATGGAATATGATTATGAAAACGCCTCGGTTAATACTATTATCTCGGATATATGGTTAAATACGTATAATGCGATAGCCAACTGCAATAATATCATTGCCAATATCAATAATATAGAACCGGGTAAATTTGAATTGGGGGAAGAGGAGAGGGACTTAATTTTAGGCGAGGCTCTGGGGGTAAGGGCTATGCTTCATTTTGACATGCTCCGGTTATTTGCTCCCGCTCCGGCAACGAACCCTTCGGGGAATTACATTCCCTATTTCACGATTTATCCTTCGACGTCTGAACCTTATCTGACAATAGACGATTTTCTCGGGCATGTGATTGATGATTTGGTGAAAGCCCGGAGACTGGTTGCTCCCCACGACAGTTTGAATATGGATCTCGAGAGGCTTGCCGGGCGGCTTACCGGCAATTTGATGACGGATAAAGATATGTTTTTTCGTTTGAGAGGGACCCGCTTTAATTTGTATGCAGCCGATGCGCTATTGGCAAGGGTATACCTGTATGCAGGGGATAAGACGAATGCTTATAAGCATGCCCGTTACATATATGACTCCTATGTGCAGAAATACAATTATTACGACCATTTGAGGCTGACTCCGGCTAATGATATCACAAGTTCTATCCTGAAACGTTCCAGAAAATTGTATGACGGGATTATTTTAGGATTGTATAATTCAAAATTGTTGGATCTGTATGAGGAGTATTACAACAAACGAGGAGAGATGCCTTTGAAAAATGTAGAGGAGATGTTCGAGGGGAACGAAGACGACTATCGGTTGGTTTATTTGATCACACCTAATAACAAAGGGCATCAGGAAGCTTTGAAATACATGCGGGCGGACGAAAAAATAAATAACGTGAACAGTTACCAGGGACCGATTATTCCTTATATCCGATTGAGTGAGATCTATTATATCATGTGTGAATGTTTGGTGGATACGGATAAAAAGCAAGCCGTCGATTTGTTGAATGAGTTACGTTTGGCCCGGGGATGTAAGACGGATATTCCATATACCGTGACGGAGTCTACTTTTATGGATGAACTTGTGTATGATGCCCGAAAGGATTTTATAGGGGAAGGGCAGTTGTTTTTTATGTATAAACGTCTGAATCGTCCTGTTTTGGATGGTAAAAAACAGATTCAGATGGGGAACAAGTTTATACTTCCTTTACCGGATATCGAAACTATTCACTAAAACATAGACATTATGAGAAAATATATTTTTTATATCATCGGAATATTATTGATCGGAGCTTGCTCGAAGGATGAGATAGAGGCTTTTAATACTACTCGGCAATACCTTTTCTTTGAAAAGAGTTACGCGGATTCGATAACTTACTCTTTTTTCTATTATCCGGATTCAACCTCTTTGACTGTTCCCGTCGGAATTAAGTTGATAGGAAATACAACGAATTATGACCGGGAATTTAAGTTATCGGTAGACACGAAAAACAGTACGGTTGAAACCAAGCATTACTCTTTTCCGGAGAAATTTCTTCTCCGGGCCAATCGAGTTGTCGATACGGTGTATTTTAAAATCAATAATGCTCCTGATTTAAGGGAAAAGAGTGTACGACTCGTGTTGAGAATCGAAAAGAATGCTCTGTTTTCTCCCGGACAGTATGAGTACACGCAAAATATCATTCGCTTTAGCGACATTATCGCTCCACCGGAATGGTGGAATCAGACGATTATAGACAGTTACCTGGGACCTTATACCGAAAAGAAATTTCGGGAATTTATGAAGGTAACCGGAGTAGGTGATCTGACCGACTTGTCGTCTGATACTATATGGTATCTGGCTCGCTCTTTTAAATACTATTTGTTGGAAAAGGAAAAAGCGGGGACTCCCGTCATTGACGAAGATGGAAATAACATGAATGTGCCTGTTATTGGTTAAACTTTAAAATGTTGGTCTATGAAAATCAAATTTATGTTCTATTGGATTATAGGAGTTTTATTTCTACAATCCTGTTACGATGATAAGGGAAATTATGATTATAAAAATATCAACGAGGTGACGGTTAAGTTACCTAAGAAATATTTTCCCAACCTGATCATGGGGGATCCTATCGTGATAGAACCCGAGATAACGTTTAAAAATCCCAAGGATACCGCTTACTTTAAGTATGAATGGTATCTGGCATCGGAGCTGATTTCCACTTCTCGGAATTGTAATGCTTCCTGGCCTGAATTAGGAGAAACTTACGGTGAGTTTCGTGTTGTCGATACCCTGACGAATTGCCAATATATTGTTAATTTTAGTGTCGATCAGGTTACTCCTTACGAGACGGGGTGGATGGTATTATATGACAGGAACGGGAAATCGGAATATTGCTATATCCAAGAAAAAGGCGGAGTATACACCGATTATGTCGATTTTTATCAGAAGTTGAATGGAGAGGGGTTAGGTTCTACTCCCTTAAGAATGGTGGAACATTATACCACGAGTCGCGGTATTTCTGAAGTCCTCGTTATTCAGCGCGGAGGGTTGGGATGCGTAGAGATAGATGGAAGAAGTTTACAGAAAAAGGTGACGACCCAACAGGAATTTATCGGGGAGAGCTTGCCGGAAAATTTTGCTCCGGTGGATGCTTCTTATGCCGGATATATTAATTATATACTGAACGAGGACGGCCGGGTATTTAGCCGTAAAGCCAATCCTAACAGTTTGCATACCAATCGTTACAGTACTCTTCCTTTAGCGGATAACGGTAAAGAGTTGAAAATCGGAGCTTTGATTTCCGTGGCAGAGTCGAGGGCCGAATTTACCGTTTTGTTTGATGAGACGAACAATCGACTTGTCGGTTCGCTTACGCGAAATAACAGTCTCGCGGGTAAACTAACGGATCTGTATTGTAAAAGCTATCCGGAAGGAGCAATCCCGTTGAATAATATCGGAGAGAACAAGATGGTTTACACGGGAGCTTATTTGGAGGGCCAACAGTCTTGCGAGTTTGTCTCTATTTTTAAAGACCCTCAAAATCAATACAAGCTCCAGCAATATATGATCCAGTATATAGTGGGGGGAGGGCTCGAAGTCATGAAGATAGAGGAACCGAGAATCACGGGGAATGGATTATTTAACGAACAAAGTCTTTATTTTTTACTCAGGAGGCGTCCTTATATTTTCTTTACAACCGGGGCTAATTCCGATCAACTTTATTATCTCGATCTGGCAACGAATAAGACCAATCTTTATAAAGATTTTGAAGGGGAACGAATTGTTTCTCTGTGTGCCGATAAGACATGCCAGCATTTAGGTGTTGCTCTTGAAAACGGTAAATTCGTTATTTTTGATGTGGCCGACCAGCTACTTGGCCGGGAAGTGAAAGTGTTGCATAGTGTAGATAATTTAGGTAAAGTTGTTCACGCTATTTATAAGTATGGCAATTTAGCCAATTTTACTTACGATTGATTCTTTTAATGTTTGTATTTAGGTTTTAATAGAGTTGTCCGGAAATTTACTTTCCGGACTCTTTTTTATACTAATAGCAACTTTATTGTTTATTGAAATAGAGATAGTCGATCCTTTGGAGGCTTTTTATTTTTCGCTCTTTGATCGTGTATTCTTCATCCGATATTCCAGTAAACAGGAGTGAGTTTTTCGAAAGGGCAAGTTTATCGGGCATGGAGCCGGATTTTTTGTCCGAAAGACGATACAATCTACTCAGGCGGGGTGCAGGTTTACCCTACTTATCATTTTAGGGTTATACGGATCGGGAACAAGTGCGTGTCTTTCTTTTATCCGGTTGAAAAACCAAGATGTATAAAAGGCTGATAGGTCCGTTCTGCGACTGGCACGAATGATCTACGGCGAAGTTGGTAAAAAAGAGAAGAACCTTAAAAAAGGCGGATTACTTTGAATGTAAAAGATACAAAACGGAAAAGACGATTTTACTTTTAATGCGATTTTATATATAAAAATAAGGATTTTAATATAAAAAAGTGTCGTTTCGATGTATAACTTCTATATTTGTCAAACTTATCGGTAGTACGTATTTTAACATTGAAATGAAACTTGGTTGGCTGTTTTTAGAAGGTTTTATTATGAAACGGATTGGTTTGATAAATGTATTTTTAATGCTTTTGTTGGCGGGTTGTTTTTGGGGGTGTAGCGGAAATAAAGAAACGGAAGAGATTTATCCCATAAGATTCCCCGATCTTTTTTATGAAGTCCGGATGGGGATGAGAGAGAGTATTTCTTTTGTGGACGGTAGCGGAGATTATACGATCGATGTGGAAAATCCGCAATTACTGGATGCTTCTATCGGTTTAAATACGGATAATCTTTTAATTCAAGCGAAAAAAAAGGGTGAAACGATTCTATCTATAAGGGATAATGGAGCGGGAGAGACGGTAAAATTGAAAATAAAAGTAACGGATATTTATTTAGGGTTTGTGTTGGTTAAAAGTGATCTTCCGGTTTTTAAATCCGAGACGAATTTATTCCTTGTAAAGAATGATAAAAATGAATTTTATCTGTTTGATAAGGCAGAGAGTTTTAACGGACCTGCAGGGGAACCGGTCTTAAAAGGTAGTTATGAAATTACAGTGAAGAACAATGCGCCTTATTTAACGCTTACTTATAAAGACGAGACGGAAACGGCGGTCGTTCGCAAGTTTGGTTTGTCAGGAAGTGACGGGGGCGTTTTCGACGTGATGAATACCGTATTTGAATTAGGATGGGAAAAGTCTTTGGAGAAATCTTCCCGTAGTATCGGACCCCGGATTTATTTCTTGCATCTGACAGAAACGAGTACCTTTTACAAAGCCAAGGGAATGATGGACTGCTCCATGCATATGCCTGAAGGTATTTTGGAATAAATTAGGAAAGCCCGTGAGGAATTTATTGTTTAAATGCCTTTAGCGGATACCTGATCACTTCATCCATGAAATTTTTTAATAGTTCCCGTTGTTCTTGCAACGGGAGCGTTTCGAATTCCTCGTGTTTTTTTGCCGATAGTTCGAACCAGTAGGAGTTACCCTCCTTGTAGGGAGAAGCGGCATAAATACCGTTTTCTTTTACCGATTCGGATAGGATATCGTAAACAGGTTTTCCCCACCCTTCATCTTTTGAGAATGAGATACAGATTAACGGTTTTTCCCTGTTGTAATAGATTCCGATCCAGGCCCAAGTCGGGGCGATCTTTTCGGTGGTATAATCAATCCTGAAATAAAGTCCCTGAACTCCATTTCTGTTCCCGTTTTTATCGGAATACAGTTCTAACGTAAAATCTTCTTCCGATCGGTTGATTAATTTACGTAATTCAACCATCAACTGATACAGAGAATACATACCGTCTAATTTCATAGCTTTATTGAATTTTATTATGCCGCAAACATTCTGAAGATAGGAAGAGTAGCCGTTAATAAGTTTAAGGGAATCATCCTCCTGAATATATTTTATCTGTTCGGCCAATTCATCGAAAAACATCTCCCATGTTTTGGTCATATACCCACTCATATGTAACGAGTAATTGGTGATGTACCCGAGTCTCTCTTTACCCACATGATATGCTTTTTCATATTGGCCGAAATGATGATTCCGGTCTCCAATCTTAACCTCGATTAAGAAGGGTTTGTCGTCCCCTTTTATTCTGATTAAAAAGTCGACCCGACTGTCCCCCTCGTCGTCATCCCTTGTCTCCCTCTCGAAGTATTCGATCAGGTCTATCTCCAAATCGGGAAAAAAGAAATGAATGAAGATCCGTTTAAAATCCGGACAGGCATGACATAACGCCCAGGTAATGTCCGACAAATCATTCTCTTTGTATCGTCTGGTCGCCAGATACTCGAAAAACAGCTTTATCATTATGATTCTAAATTATTCCTTACACGTGAGGTTTGCACCCGAACAAATCTCGGAAATAATCTTGGGAATAACAAATGGAAATGATTGTAGATTGTAAATTAAGAGATTTAGTAATTAAGAGATGGTATAATTGATTTTTGATACGACTATTTTATTAGGTATTGTACTTTAATCATCAATTGAAAATTCGTAAGTGGCCATAAAGTGCTGATTTTAAAAATTGTTCTTAAAAAATTGCGTTATTGTTGTTTTTTTATATATTTGCTAAAATTAGTATTGTGATAACAAAAATTATTGTTGAGTTTTGAAAATAGTTGGATAATTTTTTATGGGTTAAATTAAAATTTAAATAAACTCCACAAATAATATTACTAACATTAAAATTTATCATTATGAAAAATAAGATTACTTTAATAGCTATAACTATGCTCATGTTGTGTTTTAGTACTAAAGCAGGGATTCCTGTACCTCCAGATATTACGGCACATCCAACAACTTTTACTGTATTTGAGGGTAGTACAAAAGAGGTATTAATTTTAATGACACCCAATGAAGGTTTTACATTTGCAAATCTTAAGTTTAAAACATCAGGAGATACAGCGAAAGTAGAGATTAAAGAAGGTAATCTCGATAATAACAATAATGTAAAACATTTTTTTGTAAAAGGTTTAGAGCGAGGAACGTATAAAATTACTATTACGGTTGAAGGGGACCAAAGAGAGAATAGTACAGGATGGCTTACTAGTTTTGAAAGCGATGTGGTATTAACGATAACTGTGATTTAGTATAATATAAATAATCGGTTTGGTGGAGTTGACCGATTATTTAAAACGTTCTGATGAGAATAAAGTATATGTAAATAATTGTATGAAATCACTTTAGGTGGGGTAAAGTGCTATTTATGATTCATATTAATAGTGTATTTGTGATATAAAAATTTATGATTATGACATTATCCTTCCTTTTCGCGATAGTTCGTTACCAGGTGAAATTATTATTTCGTGATTGGATTTTATGGCTTTTGTTTTTAGCACTGTTGGTCACG
>NZ_QJPL01000010.1:0-108129 GCF_003204205.1 Sanguibacteroides justesenii | reverse complement strand
AAACGAACGTTTATTAATTGTATCTTAATATTGTAAATCGTAAGATTGCAAAGGTTTTATACAGAACGGACAAAAATCGTCTTTGAACATTTAATTCGAGTATAACAAAATGGTTTATGTGTTACTATATAGACAAAATCGTAAATTATTCTAATGATAATCAGTATGTTAATTGATGATGTAAAAGGGCTGTTTTGTACAAGACATACAAAAGTAACAGAGAAGTAGACTCAAATACTTAATGGGTATTTGCAAGGTAGAGTTTTATATGAAAAGGAGCTATTGGTGAAGACAGCTCCTTTTTATTTTATTGATACAAATAACGTTTGATACTACGTTTGGGAGTTTTTTCAAACTCTTCATTGTAGATTTTCATTTTCGTTATTTGGCTGTAAGCCGGAAGTGTTTTATTGACCTCCAGACGATTTTCTTCCATGATTGTGGTAAGGTTCTCTTCTGATTCCTTATGATCTGCGGTTGCTGCTTCAAAATCCGGATAAATCAGGGCAATTAGTTTACCTTCTTTTTCAATTACGATGGATTCCGCAACATATGGAAGATTATTAATTTGATCTTCAATCTCCTCCGGGTATATGTTTTGACCGCTCGGGCCCAAGATCATATTTTTGCTGCGTCCCTTGATATAGAGATAACCGTCGGAGTCTATCAGGCCTAAATCTCCCGTGTGCAACCATCCGTCGGGTGTAAGAGCCGCTTTGGTTGCCGCTTCGTTTTTATAATAGCCGTACATCAGGTTATCCCCTTTGGCTAATATTTCACCTACGATATGGGCCGGATCGGGAGAGTCGATTTTTAACTGCATTCGCGGGGCTGCTTTTCCGCAAGAGCCTTTTTTGAATGTTTCCCATCCGTCGTAAGAAAGAATAGGACCGCATTCTGTCATTCCGTATCCGACGGTATAAGGGAAGTCGATGGAACGTAAAAATTCTTCGACTTCTTTATTTAGAGCTGCTCCTCCGATAATAAGTTCCTTAAAATTGCCCCCAAAAGCGTCAATAACTTTTTGTCGGATAGATTGTTTTACCTTTTTATCTATAAGAGGAAGATTCAATAATAACTTCATAATCGGCTTCTCCAATGTAGGAAAAACCTTTTTGCGAATGATCTTTTCAATTATAAGCGGTACTGAAATAATTAAATTCGGCTTTATCGTGGCGAAAGCTTCCGCGATGATTTTCGGTGAGGGAGTTCGAGTTAAAAAGAAAACATGCGCACCGCTGGCGAATTCGTAAATGAATTCGAAAGCCAAACCGTACATATGAGCCATAGGTAACATGGAGATGACCCGTTCTTCCGGAAGTTTGCCGAAAACACCGAAAGCAAATTTCAAGTTCGACCATAGGCTTCGATACGGAAGCATCACTCCCTTCGAAAAACTGGTTGTCCCAGAGGTATAATTGATGACAGCCAGATCTTGCAAGTTGTCGTATTGATAATTAACGTTCTCCGGTTTAAAGCGTTCCGGATATTTTTTTCCGAAAAATTCGTTCAGTCTATGGCGCGCCTCCGTAAGAGAACGACTGCGAGAAATAAGTAAAGAGTAATCTTCCATGCTGATAATCCCTTCTAAAAGCTCCATGGAATTTTCATTTAATCCTTCCCAAACGACACTTCCCACGAACAATAACTTAGCTTCGGAATGGTTCACGATATTGTGAATGTTATCCGTTTTGAACTCATTTAAAATGGGGACAGCTACCGCTCCATAAGACAGAGTGGCCAAAAAAGCGATTCCCCAATTGGTCGAATTACGACCGCATAAGGCAATTTTATCTCCTCTTTTGATGCCTGCATTTTCAAAAAGGATATGTAGTTTTTCGATTTTTCGAGCTACGTCTTTGTAACTGCAATTTACCCCTTTGTAGTCTGTTAAAGCCGGGCGATCCCAATTTTCTTTGATACTTTGTTCTATATAGAATAAAAAACTTTCTTCCATTGCATTATATGATGATATAAAATTCAAATTTAGGAAATTATTTTCAGATAACGCAAGAGATGAGTTTTTTTAAGAATTGAGAAAAGGGCCTTTAAGCCCTTTTCTTATTTCATATAAATAGCCTTTTTGTCTTCTGGAATAGAAGATACTTTCCCGCTATAAGAGATCGAAGCTCGCTTGTTACTATTGACTTTTACGCTACAATGCCCGTTGGAATAAATCTCCACGTAAAAGGAGAAGATATCGTTTCGGTTTCTAACCTGAAAAGAGTACATTATAAATTGTTTTTTTCGTTTTTGAATAACCTTTATTGATTCGTTTAGCAACTTTGCCTCTTCGAATTCGATGCCACCCCCCTCACCGTATGGGACAGAGTAAGCTCTGCCAAAGAACGGAAGCTTTCCGGTAGCGATCGTGTCCATTAAAAAGATCTCTCCTTGATTCATTGCTAAAGAAACATGACCTTCTCCGCCGATTGTTTTTTTCCCGTATTTGGAATCTATTACGATACTGCTGTTTCCGCTCGGGAACGCATCGTCAAGAGTGATGTAAAAAATTTTACTTTTCACGAGTTCCACGATGCGGTTAAAAGCGGCTGTATCCACTTTGGCTTTCTTCTCTCTTGCCGTTACTACAAAAGAGGAAAAAATAAGTATCCCAATAATTAAAATGCTTTTTCTTGTTTTCATAGTTTTTAATTTTAGTTGTTTTTCCCGTTTTTATGACAGACAAATTCTATACCGAAATGAAAAGAACCTGTCATTACGGCAAGATAATAAAAAATAGGTAATTCTCCCTATCTTTGAAATGTGTAAGTTTTGCAAACGGACTTTTTACTGATACAGGTAACGCTTGATACTTCTTTTCGGTGTTTTTTCGAATTCTTCGTTATGAATCATGATACGGGCTATCTGACTATAGGACGGGAGCTGTTGATTCACTTGTTTCCGGCTTTCTTCCAAAATCCGGGATAGGTTCTCCTCCGATATTTTATTTTGTTTCATAGCTTCGAAATCCGGGTATATTAATCCGATTAGTTTTCCTTCTCTTTCGATCACTAAAGATTCTGCGATATAAGGCATGACGTTCAGGTAATCTTCAATCTCTTCCGGATAAATATTTTGGCCGCTCGGTCCCAGGATCAGGTTTTTGCTACGTCCTTTGATATAGAGATAACCGTCTTTATCTATGATGCCGAGATCGCCCGTATGCAACCACTTGTCCGAGTCCAATACGACATTTGTGGCTTCAGGGTTCTCGTAGTAACCGTCCATTACGTTCATTCCGCGGGTAAGAATCTCTCCCACGACGTGTTCAGGATCGGAAGAGGCTATTTTCAATTCCATTCGATCTACGACCTTCCCGCAAGAGGTAGGGCGGAAGGTATCCCAATGGTCGAAAGCGATGGCCGGTCCGCATTCGGTCATGCCGTAGCCTACCGTGTAGGGGAATTTGACAGAATGCAAAAAGGCTTCCACTTCTTTGTTGAGGGCGGCTCCTCCGATAGCAAGTAGTTTGAATCGACCTCCGAAAGCATCTAATATTTTTTGTTTGATTTTGTGACGTATCTTTCCGTTTAAAACCGGAATTTTTAGCATGAGTTTAATATGAAATTTATCCAATTGCGATAGGACTCTTTTTTTGATTATCTTTTCAATGATAAGAGGAACGGCCACGATAAGGTGAGGACGTATTTCGGTAAACACTTCGTTGAGTATTTTAGGGGATGGCATTTTCTGCAAAAAATAGATGTGCGTGCCACTGGTAAACGGATAGATGAATTCGAACGCCAGTCCGTACATATGAGCCATGGTTAGGATAGATACCAATTTCTCACCCGGATTATATCCCATCTGATCCAAAGCATACCTTAAATTTGACCACATGCTTCGATACGGGAGCATGACTCCTTTCGGGGAGCTGGTTGTTCCTGACGTGTAATTGATCATGGCTAACTCTTCCGGAGCGTCTACACGATACAAGACGTCCTCGGCTGTAAAACGTTCCGGATATTTTTGTCCGAATAGTTCGTTTAAACGAGTATTGGTCTCTTCCAGTTTATTATTTCTGGAAAAAATTACCGAATAATCGGACATGGCTAATATACCGTCCAGGTCAGGCATATCTTCGTGATCTATTTCGTCCCATACCGATTTCCCGACAAAAAGTAGACGTGCTCCGGAATGGTTGATGATGTGATGGATGGTATCCGGTTTGAATTCGTTTAAAATGGGGACGGCAACAGCTCCATAAGTTAATGCGGCTAAGAAAGCAATACCCCAATTGGCTGTATTCCGACTGCATAGAGCAATTCTGTCTCCCGGATGGATATCGCTTTCTTTAAATAAGATATGTAATTTTTCCACTCTTCTGGCAACATCTTTATACGTGTGGTTTGCCCCCTGGTAATCGGAAAGAGAGGGTAAATTCCAATGCTCTTTTATACTGTGTTCGATAAGCTTTAAAAAACTTTCTTCCATAAAATGTTTTTTATTTCATTTAGACAATTTCTATGTTTATACTGAAAATCAGGTGGGAAGGTTCCGAAAATACAAGTGATCTGTTTTCGGAATTTAGGTTCCTTTTCTTCAGAGGTAAGGCAAGGTTTCTTTAAGCCATTTTTTATTAAAAAAGCATGAGGTAACAAAGCAAAGTGCAAGTGTAGTTAAATATTGTGAGGAGCCGAAACTTTCGATAGAATAACCCGTAACTATTAACGAGCGTCAAGAAATGCCACTCGTTAATTCATTATGTTACATTATATTAAAAACAATTAGTTATGAAAACAGAAAATCCAAACACGCCTATTTTTGGAACATCGGAAGAAGCTCGTGTTGCTCCGAAATACGAGATGCCTAAAACTTCTATGCCGGGAGAGGTCGCTTATCAAATCGTTCACGATGAAGCCATGTTAGACGGGAATTCCCGTTTGAATCTGGCTACCTTCGTTTCTACTTGGATGGATGATTATGCTCGTAGGGTTATGACCGAGAATATGGATAAAAATATGATCGATAAAACGGAATATCCTCAAACGGCAGAGATTGAGCGTCGCTGCGTGAATATTATTGCCAAATTGTGGAATTCACCGGAAAAACCATATTGTACGGGAACCAGTACCGTCGGGTCATCTGAAGCATGTATGCTGGGAGGTATAGCGGCTTTGAAGCGTTGGCAAAAACGTCGGAAGGCGAAAGGGCTTCCTATCGATAAACCGAATTTCATTATCTCAACTTGTATGCAGGTCGTATGGGAGAAATTTGCTATCTATTGGGATGTGGAAATGCGTATGGTACCGGTTACGATGGATAAGATCACACTTGACCCGCAGGAGGTAGTGAAAATGTGTGATGAAAATACCATCTGTGTAGTTCCAATCCAGGGAGTTACGATTACGGGTTTGAACGATAACGTGAAGGAAATCAACGATGCACTTGATAAATTGAATGCAGAAAAAGGTTGGGAGATTTGTATCCATGTGGATGCGGCAACCGGTGGGTTTATACATCCTTTTATCGACCCGGAAACGGTTTGGGATTTCAGATTGAAATGGGTACTTTCTATTAGTGTGTCAGGTCATAAATTTGGTCTGGTATATCCGGGTGTAGGTTGGGTTGTTTGGAAGGATAAGCAATATCTGCCTCAAGAGATGAATTTTGCAGTGAATTATTTGGGTGCTGATATCCCGAGTATTTCAATTAACTTCTCTCGTCCCGGAAATCAAGTATTGGCTCAATATTATCAATTCTTGCGTTTGGGATGGGAAGGTTATCGACAAATACAACAGAATTGTTTGAATGTATGCTTATATTTGAAAAAACGATTGCAAGATATGGGGATATTCGAATTTTTCAGCAATGAAATGCCGAATCCGCTGTTTATTTGGAAGTTGAAAGATGATCCCAAACGAAAATGGACCTTGTATGATTTGTCCGATGCCCTCCATGTGGAAGGTTGGCAGGTTCCGGCCTATACTATGCCTAAGGATATGGAGGATGTGGTTATCATGCGCGTTGTTGTTCGTCAGGGAACAGGTTTCGATTTGGCGGATTTGTTG
The DNA here is from genome assembly GCF_003204205.1 of Sanguibacteroides justesenii. NCBI lineage: Bacteria > Pseudomonadati > Bacteroidota > Bacteroidia > Bacteroidales > Porphyromonadaceae > Sanguibacteroides > Sanguibacteroides justesenii. Next base: position 102,115 of record NZ_QJPL01000010.1, on the reverse strand, counting down.
ATGGAAGATATGAAACGTTGCGTGGATCAGTTGAATAAATTGGAAGAACCCACGAACAGTGCTATTCTTTGGAATAAGAAGATGCCCCAAAAACCAAGAGGTTTTAACCACAGTAGGTAAGACCAAATAATTATTCTGTTCTGAAAATACCCCATCAAGAATCTTTCTCTTCGATGGGGTTTTACTTTTTATATTCCGGGAACGGTTCTTGGGAGTCAAAATAAACACCGAGAACCGCCCTATGGGTTATTTGTTAAAAATACAGGTTGCTCAAACAAAATGTTTGCTTGTCCGTTATATATATAAAAACTAAATACGAAGATTATGGCTAAAGAGAGTGTAAAAATCCTTCAAGGAAAGCTGGATGTAGAATGCTTGATTTCTCAATTGAATGCGGCATTGTCTGAAGAGTGGTTGGCATATTACCAGTATTGGGTAGGTGCGTTAGTAGTAGAAGGTACTATGCGTGCCAATGTACAAGGGGAGTTTGAAGAGCACGCAGAGGAAGAGCGCAAACACGCTCAAATGATAGCTAAACGCATCATGGAGTTGGAAGGAGAACCTGTTTTAAATCCTGAAAATTGGTTTAAACTGGCAAAATGTAAATATGTTACTCCAAAAGACTTCGATTCAGTCAGTCTGTTAAAAGACAATGTCGCTTCCGAGCGTTGCGCAATTTTGAGGTATCAGGAAATTGCCGAGTTTACGGACGGTAAAGATTTTACAACCTGCGATATCGTGAAAAAAATTCTGGCTGAAGAGGAAGAGCACGAACAGGATCTTCAAGATTACCTGACTGACATTGTCAGAATGAAAAAATCACTCCTTGCGAAGTGATTTGTTAATCGGTAGAGGAGACGGTTCTCGAGGTTTACAAATGTGCCTTGAGAACCGTTTCCGTTTAGTTAGTTAATTATTTTCCACTCCTTTTCGTTTAGCTTGAAACTTAGTAGTGACGTAAGCGGTAAAGATGGGGAAGAAAATCATGCCGGCAGCGGCTAAAATGACGGCGAGGGATTGTCCTATTTTCGTGACACCGAAGATATTGGAGCCTACGGTAGTGACATTCATAAGAGCCCAGTTGAAAGCGTCCCAATAGCTTTTAACCATAGGATTGACTCCGTGTTCCATGAAGAAAAAAAGGATGCTGCTGAAATAGATCGTCGTAAATAGAATCGTCAGGTAGGTTGCGAATAAATTGGTGACCTTACTGCGGCTCATCCATCCCACGATAAGCGATACTCCATATATCCCTCTGGCCAACGGTATCAGTCTTAGTGTCAACCACAAGCCGTGAGAGATCGTTGTCGTCAGGGAGTGGACGATGTTTAGATAAGGGATGGAAACCAATAAGAAAAACAGGTTGTTGAAAAAGAAACGTTGGCTCCATCCGTCTGTATACCAGCGAACAAAGAAGTCTGCTAAGAATATGGAACAGACCAATAGATGAAAATGAAGTATAAATCGTTCACTTAATACGTTTTGAGTAGATAGCAATTCGATCGAAATCACTACAATAATAGCGATACTTCCGATTAGGACAAGTGCATTTAGAAACTTCTCTAATGCTTTACTTTTAGGTATCATGTATAAGATAAGATTTATGGATCAGCTTTGCGACAAGAAAATGAATTCTTACCGCAAAGCTGGTAAATTAATTATTCCGTAATTTCTATACTGTTTCCATTGAATACATTTACTTTTAGTTTTTGAGCGATGTATTTAATGGCAGCCTGAGCTTTTACTGAATTTCCGGCTTCGTCCAATGGCGGAGCAAAAGCGGCAATACCGAATGCACCGGGAAGAATTCCCATAACCCCTCCGCCTACTCCGGTCTTGGCCGGAATTCCGCTGGTGTATAGCCAGTCTCCCGTATGTTCGTAGAAGCCGACTGTTGCGATTAGGGAGATAATTTGCGGGGCCAGATTCTCATCGAATACCTGTTTGCCCGTTACCGGATTTTTACCTTTATTGGCAATGGTGCATCCCGAAATAGCCAGTTGTTTGGCCGTTACGCCCATAGAGCACTGACGGGTATAAAGATCAAGAGCCATATCCGGATCGTCATATATTCTGTCGTAATTTTTGAGTAACCAGGCAATAGAACGGTTGTTGAAATTGGTGGCTGTTTCCGATTTGTATAGTTCATCCTGCAGAATGGGCTCACTGCCGCAAAGATCAGTCATGTTATCGATGATAGCAGACCATTTGGAATTACTGTCTCCTACGGGTTTAACCATACTGTCAGCAGCAATGGCCCCGGAGTTTACCAAGGGAGTACTCGGATGATCTTTTTCGAGTAAGATTGCCATGATTGAATTGAAAGGTAGTCCGGTTGCATCGGCTCCGATTTTTTCCAATAGGGCTTCAGCTCCGTATTGGCGTAATACCAGAATGGCCGTGTGTACTTTCGAAATGGATTCGATACCGAAAACATAATTGGTATCTCCGGCTTCAATGATTTCTCCGGAAGGGAGAGATATGGCTATTCCGAACAGATTAGGATCGATTTTTGCCAAGAACGGGATGTAGTCTGCGTTGGCTCCTCCCTTCATTCCCTTTAGTTTTTCATGAGCCTCGGCGACAACCGCCTTAAGGTCTGACAATTTGATAGTCTGTTTCATGTGCTTGTTTTTAGTTTGGTTTAATTTTTGTCTGTGCCCGGTGTCGTGCTATTTGTTTGTGTACTTTGGCTTGTAGTCGGTTGGGTTGAAGTTGCCGCTACGGCAGGAGCTTCTTCCCAATGGAAAGGTTCGATGTCTGCATTCGGATCTTTCCATGACGGTTTTCGTGCCGCGTAAATAATGAACGGGGTCGCAACCACAACAATACACCCGATGATTAGAACGGAGAACCAAACGGTGTTACTACCTGTATTGATCTGGGAAGGCGGAATAAAGCTTAATATAAATGCAAGTAAGGCTCCACAGAATCCGAGTCCGGCGATAATCCATATCAAACCGTTGCTTTTTCTACCGATAGCGAAGGGACGTTCTGCTTTTTTCATTTTGTAACGCAGTACAATGGCTCCCGAAAACATTAACAGGTACATGATTAGATATAGAAGTACCGTTAATTGGGAAAGGATCTGATAAAAGGATTGAACAGATGGCATAACGACGAATAGTAGGGCCAAAATGGTTACAATTCCTCCCTGTACGAATAGGATGTTTTTCTGTACGCCTATTTTGTTCGTTTTTTGAAAGAAAGGAGGTAAGTATCCGGCTTTACCCACGGTAAAAATACCTTTTGACGGACCGGCAACCCAAGTTAATACTCCTGCTAACACACCGAACATTAAGGCAATGGCGATAATGGGAGAAGCCCAGCTCAAATGAAGGTATCTCAAGTAATTGTCAAATCCCACCAATAAACTTTGTGTCAGGTTAATGTCTTTTGCTGGAATGATTAGACCTAAAGAGAAGGTTCCTAAAACGAAGATTAAAACGGTAATACCGGCACCGATGAAGATGGCTTTCGGATAATTCTTGGCAGCAGGAGGAGTTACGTCCATCACGTGAATACCCATCATCTCCATACCGGCGTAAAAAAGGAAGATACCCGAGGCTAATACCAAATTGTCGAAATTTGCCAAATCCGGAAAAAAGCCTTGACTCATGTCCATGTAATTATGCCCCCCGGTTGAGATGTAGATGATTCCGAAAATAATCAATAGGGCGGCAGGGATGATAGTTCCGACCATGGCGCCTATCTTGGAAACTTTACCGACCCATCCTAATCCTTTTAGCGAGATAAAGGTGGCGACCCAATAGATAATTAACACGGTAACCAGGGTGAAGACTTTATTAGAAGCTAATAGTGCGTCTCCTGCAGGATTCATTCCTATGTAAGCAATGGATACGGCTCCGAAAGTCAATACCGTCGGATACCATATGGTGCTCTCGATCCATTGGAGAAAAATTGCCAAAAAACCGAATCGTTTTCCATAAGCTTCGCCGACCCAACGGAAAACTCCACCTTGCTTTTGTGAAAACATTGCAGCTAATTCGGCGGCGACCAAGGCCGTTGGAACAAGAAATACGATAGCTGCAAACAAATAATAAAATGCGGAGCTTAATCCGTATTCTGCTTCTGCAGGTAGTCCCCGAAGGCTTACTACGGCTGCTACGTTCATGATTGCTAAAGTCATGACGCTGAGCTTTGCTACGGAACTCTTTTTGTTTGAATTTGTTGCCATAATTTAAATTGAAGTTTGGTTAATTAATTTAGAATATTGTTTTATAGTTTACTAAGCTTTATTTGTATTTCAAAGTAAGTACGGGAAACAGGGATGAAGGTTTAATTCCTCACAATATTTAACTTTGACAAAGTTTTACCATTCGTCTGGAGAAATTCCTACCGTTTTTGTTTTTCGGCGGAAGTAGACAAACAGGGTGAAAGCAGCACTGATAAACATATTCAACCAAAAAGGGAAATAGGATGAATCTGTCGAGAATAAGTTTTCCAATGCCCTAATTATGAATGGATAGGTGATAATGGCAATATAATTCATCGACATGACCAAAGCGAGGGCGTAGGTCGGATGGGGAGAACTGTTGGCTGTTTTATCGTAGATGACAGGTTGCATGCAACCGTATCCCAAACCGATTAAAGTCACGCCTAAGACGAGGGTAAATATATCACCTTTGAATGCAAATAAAATTAATCCTGATGTGATGGCAGCCATTGCTATAAAATTCGTGTAGCTTTTAAACCAGGATATGATTTTATTTATGAAAAAACCGGGAAGTGTCATGGATAAGAAGAATACTGAAATGAGGCTTCCGGACATATCGGATTTTCCGATGTGTAGGTTTTCCATGTAAAGAGCTAAGTTGAATGGAATCGTTAAGGCTAAGATCGTGATGAGGTAATAGAATAGCATTAGACCGACCGGCCAATGAAGAGTAAAAGATCGGTGTGGTGTCGACGAGTGTTTGGAAACGGGTGCCGGATCGTTTTTCAGCTTGAAGGCAAATAAAAGGGATATCCCCGATAAGCAATAGACCAAAAAGGAATAATGCCAATTAATATTGGCCAAAATACCGGATAACAAAGTAGCCAAGACTAACGTGATGTTTGTTATGGAAGAGGCTATACCTAATTGTTTAGTTCGATATTTACCTGTAAAATAATTTGCGATCAAACCGGTTGAAAAAGGAATAACCATTCCGGCGCCGATGCCTAATAATGCGCTGATTATCAGTAGTAAAATTAGGGTTTTTACAAATGGATAGATGATGCTGCATCCGAAAAATATGCTTAATCCGATGAGTAAGACCTTTTTTTGATTCGTATGCATGGATAGCCTGCCGGCTAAAAGGATAAAGGGGACGATGATAAAGGAGGGAAGTGATTCCAACATTTGTAATTGCAGATCGCTTGCCCCTTTAAAAATGGTTTCGAGGGATCCGAGTATAGGAGAAATGGCCAAGCCCGGTAAAGAAGTTACCATGGATATGGAATAGATGGCCAGTAGCGTAAATAAGGAAATGGTTCCTTGTCCCGTTTTTATTTTCATCTTTTTTCTAATTATCGTTCTTTTCGATGATACGAGTATCAGGATAAAAAGTTGAAGATGGCGATGGTTTTGGAATTTATTTACGGCATTGAATAAGAATGGGGGTATTCGGGTGTAAGGTGGTTGCGAATAAGTATACATGGCCACCTTCCGTGATTCTACTTTTTTGACGTAAATCTTTTACCGATAAATTGAAATTTCTTGTTGTTATGTTGGCTTGTGGAATAGTTCGGCAGAGCTGTTTTAATCCTTTTCCGGAAAAATCGAAGACCTTGTCAACGACGAATTTTCTCCCGGGAAACTCTTCAATCCACAGATCGGAAGTATAGAGATGACTGTGTGGATGCAGCTTCTCTACATTAAAACGTTTCGCGGGTAATTTAAAAGCTCCGGCCTTTAATATGGAACTGTCGGGTTCATATAAAAATTTCTTAATATGCGAAGTGAAGATTATTGTTGTTTCTTTTTCTGCAGAAAGTTGAAAGTCGAAAAGTTGTTTCTCTCCGGTAGAAGTGATATTTAATGTGGAGACGATGGGGTCAACATCTTTTTTTTCGTTTTCCAACACGTATAAAAGTTCTTTACATTCGTTTTTGACTGAAAGTACGTGGATTTCTGTCGTCTCTGGCAAAAGCCTTAGCGTTTCCATAATATCAGCCATAGGTGAGATCTTGATAATAACCCGTTTGGCATGATCTAACAAAAGGGGTTTTAATTGCAGTACGTCCGGTTCGCATTCGGATAAAGCGAATACCCGTTTGTTGCCTTCCGCTCTCCGAGCCGGATCGATGTAAAAGGTATCTACCTTGACGGATTCGGCAACATCTCCTGCCTCCTGATTTAAGACTTGTATGTTGTTCGCCTGTAATAGGCTGAAATTGTGTTTTGCCGCTTCACAGTAATGGGGAGACCGTTCCACGTAAATCACGTTCTTTACTTGTTTCGAAAAATAGAATGAGTCTACCCCTAAACCGCCGGTAAGATCGCATAATGTCTCTCCTCGAGTCAGTTTTTGTTTGTATTCTGCCGTGATTTCGGAAGAGCATTGTTCAGTAGCCAGACGGGAAGGATAAAATAATTCCCGGCAAGCGTGCCAAGAGGGTAATTTATCTTTTATTTGCCGTCTGGCTATGATTTGGTCCACGATTACAGGCATGTTGATTTCCGGGTATTTAGAGGCCGAGAGTAATAATTTATCCGTGTTATCGTTTTCGTGGAGTTTTATAAAATCAATGATAGACTGAGTCAGGATCATACATAAAATGAATTGAGATTTGATCTTCAAACATACGAAAAATTATTATCTTTATCTGATAAAAGAAGTAATATGATTCGTAAATATACGGTTCCGGACGAGGATGTCCTCGTGAAAATATGGTTGGAAGCCTCTTCTCTTGCTCACGATTTTATTCCGGAATCTTTTTGGTCGGAACAGGTCGAGAAAATGAAGCATCTCTATTTGCCTTCGAGTGAGACCTGGATACATGAGGGAGAAAACGGGGAGATCGATGGCTTCGTATCTTTGGTCGGAAATTATATGGCGGCTTTATTCGTGAGACCCGACCGGCAAAAAATGGGAATAGGAGGTGCTCTGATGCGATGGGTAAAGAGAAAATATGAACGACTGGAGTTGAATGTTTACACGAAGAATATTTCGGCGGTTGCATTTTATGAATGGCATGGTTTTAAGGTGTTAAGACGACAAATCGATGAAATGACGGGATGCGAGGAGTTCGTGATGGTGTATGAGGGATAAACTTCACGGTATAGTCATTGTTTCTACATCTGTTCGTAACAAAATGGTTGTTTTTTTGTTGGAGAAGATAAAAGAAATTATGACAAACAGATTAAAATTTGCAACGGTGATCCTGTCGGATGTACATTTAGGATCGGAACATTCGAAAGTGGAAGAACTGACCAATTTCCTTAAAAGTGTGAATTGTGGTAAATTGATATTGAACGGTGATATCATCGACGGTTGGAAATTACAACGGAATCCGTTCGGTCGTTGGAAGCAATCCTACACGAATCTAATCAAGGTCATCATGAAAATGATGGAGAATTACGGAACCGAAGTGATTTATGTACGTGGAAATCATGATGACTTTTTAGACAAATTGACCCCGTTGACCTTGTCCAATGTTTCGGTAGTAAAAGATTATATTCACGTTTCTTGCGGGAGGCGATACTATGTGACTCACGGTGATATTTTCGATCATATTACGACTCATATGATTTGGTTGGCGAAATTAGGAGATTACGGATACGCTTTTTTGTTGTGGATGAATCGTATCCTTAATCAGTACAGACGGAAACGGGGTAAACCTTATTATTCTTTTTCCCAATCGATTAAACACAGGGTAAAATCTGCTGTTTCTTATATTTCCGATTTTGAGAAAGAGCTGTCATCTATCGCGGAGAGTCGCCATTTTGACGGTATTATTTGCGGACACATTCACCAACCCGCGGACAGGTATTACGGGAATATTCATTATTTGAACTCCGGAGATTGGGTCGAATCGTTGAGTGCTTTGTTGGAGTATCCTGACGGTCGTTGGGAGATATACAGTTACGAAGCGAGTACCGGCATGCAAATGGAAAGAGAAACGTTCAGGATCACGGCTTAATAGGATTCGTATGCGTTTTGTTTTTATCATTCAGGGAGAAGGACGGGGACATTTCACTCAAGCTCTTGTTATGCGGGAGATGTTGACGAGGCGGGGAGATGAAGTTATTGAAGTTTTGATCGGGAAAAGCGAAGCACGGCAGGTTCCGGATTTTTTTCTCCAGAAGATCGATGTACCCGTGTTGACGTTTGAAAGTCCGAATTTTTTACCTTCCGTGCAAAATAAACGTCCTTCTTTATCCAAAAGCATTTATTTTAATATAGGCAGGTTACCGGTTTTCGTCAAAAGTATGCGGTTGATCCATCGCAGGTTGGAGAAGTTACAACCTGATATGGTACTGAATTTTTACGAGTTGTTGACGGGATTGGTTTATTTATTTACGCCGCCGGATATTCCTTTGGTTTGCATAGGGCATCAGTATATGTTTTTGCATGATGATTATGTCTTTCCGCGTATTTCCCGCTTGGAATTGGCTTCTTTACGTTTTTTTACCCGGTTGACATCGGTAAGAGCGGTTCGTAAATTAGCACTCTCTTTTTACTCCTTTCCCCCTGCACCGAGAGCTCGCGTAACCGTTGTTCCGCCTCTATTGAGGAAAGAGGTACTTCAATATAAGCCGGTGAAAGGAGAGTATATTCATGGTTATATGCTTAATAGTGGTTATGTTTTAGATATTATAGCTTGGCATCGAATACACCCGGAGATTGCACTTCATTTCTTTTGGGATGAAAAATCAGCTCCGGAGACTTGGGTGGTCATGCCGGGATTTACTCTTCACCGAATTAACGATATGCAATTTCTACACTGTATGAACGGTTGTAAAGCTTATGCCACGACAGCCGGCTTTGAGTCCCTATGCGAGGCCCTTTACCTGCATAAACCCGTTTTAATGGTTCCGGTGCATGTCGAGCAGAAATGTAATGCTTACGAAGCTGTACGGGTAGGAGCAGGGGTGGAAGCTTCCGAGTTCGATATGGATCGGTTATTGCAATTTCTCCCTTCTTACCGGGTTAATCCGATCTTCAGGGCATGGGCGGATTCTGCAGAAAAGAGGGTTGTCAAGGAGATAGACGAAGCTTGCGCCCGACGTAAATCTTCTTTGTATGAACGTTTGTATTGTAGAATTGCGGATGTATTATTATCGAGACAGAGTTGTATCTTATTTTAAGATTTCAATTATAATCGTTTCCTTTGCAGTATAAAATTTACTGTCGTGTTACAACGTTTAAAAATTTGGATGATGCCGTTGGCCATGTTGATAGGAGGGGTATTTTATCCCTTTTTCAGTAAATTAGCCGCGATGACTCCTTGCCTCATATTTTGCATGTTGCTGATTACCTATTGTCGATTGGCTTTCAGGGATATGACGTTTTCTCGTTTACATTTTCGGTTGTTGGGTGTTCAAGTGGTCGGGAGCTTTGTCGTCTACGTTTTAATCGTTCCTTTCGACCCTTTGTTGGCGGAAGGAATGATGATATGTGTTTTGGCGCCGACGGCTGTTGCCGCTACGGTGATAACCGGGATGTTAGGAGGAAGTGTGGCTTGTTTGGCGGCATATACATTGATAAGTAATCTTTGTGTTGCCTGTATTTCGCCTTTTGTTTTTTCCTTTATCGGCACTCATCAGGATGTCCCTTTTTGGGATTCTTTTTGTACCATTTGTAGACAGGTTGTTCCTTTGTTGATATTACCTTTGGCCGGGGCATGGGTTTTGGAAAGATTTATTCCGTTGGTTCATCGTAAACTGAAGAGATATCAAAGTGTATCCTTCTATCTGTGGAGCTTGGGGCTGACCATTGTGACGGGTAAAACGGTCTCTTTTATCGTGGAACAAAGCGATGTAAATTTATGGGAAGAGATAAGGATAGGATTAGCGGCATTTGTTCTTTGTTGCTTACAGTTTATTCTCGGGCGTTATTTCGGAAAACGCTACGGGGAGGTGATTGCCGGGGGGCAAGGGTTAGGACAGAAGAACACAATATTGGCGATTTGGATGGCGCAAGTTTATTTATCTCCTCTTTCGTCGATAGGGCCCGCTGCTTATGTGTTGTGGCAGAACGGTATTAATAGTTATCAGTTGTGGAAAAAGAGAAAGGATGAGATGAAATATCGAGTATAACCTGTTTATTTTTCGTGTTTTATATTTGTTCGTTATCTTTTCCTTTATCCCCGTTACGAATGTTACAGCCCGAATAGCGTGCGTAGAGAAGTAGAAAAAGCAATATTATGTTCCGGAAATCAATAGGAAGAATGTTTGAATTGGTTTAAAGGTCATTAGGCAGGTTGTGTCCGAATAATGCCGCTGTTGTGGCAAACTCCGTAAAAGTAAGGGTTCCTTCGTTCGTGGTTTATTTTGCGGGAATACACGGGGAATACCGTGAGTATCCCGCGTTTCGTTATTAGCTCTTATAGCTTTTTACCGAATACCTGTAAAACGAGCTCTCCGATGAACGGATAAAATTTTGGGGGAATAGATGGAAAAGTCGTTTAGAAGTATTAAATTAGGAAATCTAAATGAGGAAAATATGGATTGGAGTGTAGTTCTTACGTTTACTTATCCCCAGGAGGCTTATATGGCTAAAAATTATTTAGAATCCGAGGGAATAGAGACATTTATACAGGATGAATTAACGGCCCAAAGCGGTATGTACGCTAATGCCATAGGCGGTGTTAAGCTATTGATTCCTACTGATAAATGGGAACAAGGGATAGAGATACTGAAGGAAGGGGGATATATCGGTCCGGCAGATCTTTATCGGGAGGAAGAGATTAAGATCGTGAAATGGGAAAAAGGTATGGATAAAACCCGTTGTCCTTTTTGTGGTTCTACCGATGTCGGTAAAAAAAAGGACCCGGATAAAATCATGGTTTATATCTTGCTGATTTTATCGGTGTTGTTTCCTATTTTCAGATCTTCGTATAAATGCTTTGATTGTCAGAAAGTCTGGAAATATAGAAAATGAAATGCGTCTCTATGCACTTTGCTTGCTGGGGATTTTCGTCCTTGTTTTTTTGTTGATAAGGATGAACCCGATGACGATCAACACGAGTGCGATAGGGTAGTGCCAAGAGAATTCTTGTAGCCCTAAAGCGATAGAGATTATGGCTCCCGTGATGGGTAGGAGGTATATGTAAATACTCTCGACAAAAGGAGAGATGTATTGTAATGCCTTAACGTTTAGAAAATAAGCAATCATTGTAGCGAAAATCAACGTGAATCCCAGTTCTAACCAGATATGGACGGGAGCTTCTCCGGTAAATACAGGAGCATGGAGTAGTTGAAAAATACCGAAAGGCAGTGTAACGATAAAAGCGGCCAGGCTCATCCATTTCATGACGACGATCGGGTTGTATTTTTGTGTGTAGGGTTTGATCAGGATCAGGAATAACGCCGAACAGACGGAGGCGGAGAAAATCAGTATATCTCCTGTAAACGAATCTTTTGCTCCGTTAGCATGAGGTACGATTGAAATGTAGAGTGTACCGGCCAAACCAAGTAAGATGCCGATGGCTTTGTTTATGGTAAATTTCGCGTGCAGGATGAAAACGGCTAATGCAATTACCACGATGGGTTGTACCGTGCGGATAACAAAAGCATCAACGGGTCCCGTGAGAGCCAAACCGTTGATATAAAGTAGCAGGTTTGCTCCCATTCCTAAAGCTCCTCCCAACATGATGATGCCGATCTCTTTTCCCGAAGGGTGGTTTTGTCGTGTCGCGTGAAGGAAAAGCGAGATAAACCAGAATCCTACCGTGCTGGCGATACAACGGATTAATACCAGTCCATGGGCTCCTATCCATTCGGGCATCACGATTTTCATGAAGTTGGTATTAAAACTATATATCAATATGGTGGCTAACGCCATAAGGTGTCCTTTGTAGGCTTCTGGTTTTTGAGATATCTCCATAATTCTTTTTCGGAGATAAACGAAAAAATGAAGTTAAAGTTCCATTTTTTGATTTTTTCAATACTGAAAAAACGATCAGAGTATTAATTCCTCCTTAGGAATATCATTTTTCTTTATAGAAAAGAATACAGACGTACCTCTGTCTTTTTTCGATTGAACTCGGATATCACCTCCCAATGCTTTGATATAAGCTTGGCAAATGGAGAGTCCTAATCCGGGGCTATCAGAAAAATCGTTTCCCCTATAAAACCGTTCAAACAGATGTATCTGTTGTTCTTCCGACATTCCGCATCCGGTATCTTCCACGACAAAGTCTACGCTATGCTGTTTTTTATTGATTTGGCAAGCAATTCGAATAAACCCTTTGTTCGTAAATCTTTGAGCGTTGGAAATTATATTCAAGAGAATTTGATGGAGTTTCATCTGGTCGGAGTATACGATAATGTCTTCTACCGTTTTGTCCAGGTAAAGTATTACATTCGGGTGAGAATAACTTAAACGGATATTGATTAAATTCTGACAAAGTTCTTTTACGTTAAAAACAGAAGGAGAAATATCGATATCAACATTGTCGACTTGCGAGAATTGAATGATATTGTCGGAAAGATGTAGTAGATTATCCGTATTTTGATAAATCAGATTGATGTATTCCTGTTGTTGAGTGGACGTGAGTTTCTGGTCTGCAATGACGAGGCTTGTCCATCCCAAAATACCGTTTAATTGATTTCTGATCTTATGTCCCAAGTTTGATAGAAATAGGGACTTGGACCTTTCGACACGTTTGAATTTTTCTTTTATATCCTCTAATCTGAGTTCATTTTGTTTTTGGTCTGTAATGTCGCATATGGTCAACAGCATTCCCCCGGAAGGTTGCGTATACATATAGGAGCCGTAGATTAAGACGTGGCAACTGTGTACCTTTTTATCTGATATTTGTATTTGCAAAGTGGCCTCTAATTTTGAAAAATTGGATTTATGCCGTAAGGAATTAGTGATTGTTTGTCGGATTATACAGGTTTTGCATAATTCACCTTTTCCACATTCTCCGGCTTCGATCGCGTTTACACAGTTGAATAGTTCCCCCACTCTTTTGGGTGAGGATGCTTGAGTGGAGGTAAGGGCGTAAAAATTTGTTTTTAAGACAATGAAATCGGGATTTATCAGTAAAACGTATGCTTGAATATTTTCAAAAATACTTTCAGAAAAAGAAGTGATGTCTTTTATTTCTCGAATCTTATGTTGAAGTTGTTTTTTTAAATACAACATCTTGTATATTAATAAAACAACTACACCACATAATAAAATGATAAAAATATGATATGTCATTGAATTCAAAATCTAAAAGTCGATAATATACAAAGATTGCAAAAAAATTTCTTATGCCAATGAAAAAGAGTTGAATTTTTGCAGACATTTTAGCTGATGAAAAAAGGACCAATAATTAAATGTTTGTTGATTGACGGATAAGTGAGGGGGAAAGAAAAATGAAGATGACGGGTAAACACAATGAATTGCCGGACCGTCAAATGAACGGACGGTACCTCGTCTCGCGATGAGCGGAATCCGTCAATTGGGGTACCTTGTCTATCTCTCTTTGGTCGGAGATAGGTGACCGTATCAATAGAAGTTACACCTGATTCGTCGGCGGAACGAGTCGTTTCGATGACGTTTGGCTCTGTACGATCATAAATAAAAAACCGGGAGCTTTAGATCCCGGTTTTTTCAGACACCGTGTTTCTGTTACGAGAATATCAAATTCTGATATTCCGGATGCCGGGCAACATAACTTCTGGAAAAAGGACAAGTGGTAATCACTTTTAAATGATTTTCCCGGGCATACTCTAAGGTATGTTTTACTAAAGCGGAGGCATATCCTTTGTTTTCCATCTCTCCCGGGACATAGGTATGTATGATGTCGATTCCTTCTTTGAAGGGTCTGTATTCAACGACTGCCGTATGTCTACCGTCCCGAATCTCAAATTTGTGATCGTGTGTGTTGTGTATAATTTCCATGATTTACAGATTAAATATTTATAATATATTTTATACGTAAACAGCATGGATATCGTTTGTCGTTTCGGGTGAAAACTTTACAGGTGTTCTTCTACAGAAAGTAATTGTCGTTTTTCTCTGTTCAGGTCGTTGAATGCAATGTCTATTTTGTAATTTTTTTTGTTTATAATGCAATTTCGAATGAACCATACGATGGAGTCCAGATCCTCCCGCATGGCAAGCTTAGAGATTTCGTGCCCCATGCCCTCGTAGCGTTTTAAATAAAAAGGATAATTTTCTAAAGTGAACAGGTCTGCCAAGTGGCTGGAACCTAAAAGCAAGTAGGTACTTAGACGCATCCCTTTGTAGATGACCACATGATCTTCTGTACCGTGGAACATCATTGTTGGAGCGGGATCTATTTCGTATTTAGGCAGTCCTGTCGTGCTGAAAAGTGCTCCGGAAAAACTGATGACCCCGGCGTATTGGAACTCTTGCGGTAAGTTCGTTGGATATTTGTTCGGGTTCCTTTTGTGCCAATCTGCCGATAGAACAACCAATGCTCCGGCACTCGATCCCGAAAGGATAATTGTTTTAGTATCGATATGTAAGGTCGTGGCATTTTTTAGAATGTAGGACGTGGCATCAAACAGATCTTCCCGGGCTATGTCGATGGCCTTTTCCAAAGGAGTTATGTTTTGAGCCGATACATCCGGATGGTCTTTTAATCCCAGTCGGTAATCTATGGATGCTATTATAAATCCCTCTTCCGCCATTCGATTGAAGTAGAAATTATATACTGCCCGATTCCTTTCTCCATGGGTAAATCCTCCACCGAAAAGGAATAGGATCACCGGGGTATCATTAGACAGATCGGACCGAGAGATAATATCCATTTTTAGTCTTTGATTATCTTTTTCCGCGTATAGGTAAGTTCGTTTTGACAAAAGAGGGTTTAACGGAGTTCCTTCGTCGGGTATGTTGAATGATGTTGTATTCATATTATCAGATCATATAAAAGGGGTTTTTGCATGTATTACGAATTGTATTAGGTAAAGTTATATACTATTCAATTCATAAATATTAAGCTATTGTTTCTTATTGTCGCAAGATAGGTAAAATAATTTTTATTTGAATACTTTTAAGTTTAATGGAAGAATGGTAGGATTGGATCACAATAAAGTGCATGGTCTAAAATATTAATAAAATATATTTCCAGACCGGGGAGTTATCAATTATTTCATAATTTTATGACGTCTGTGTGATTTTGTTATTGAGAAGTATGAAGGTATTTAATAAATCTTGTTAGATAGAGATTTATGAAAACAATGTAATAAAAATTAAATGGCTGCAATTATGAAGCAAACCTTGACTTTTAATCTTTCCACTATAGCCTCGACGGAAAGTAAGTTGAATGTCGATTCGTTCGACGCGAGTGTAGAGGCTTTTGAAAGTAAAGAATATTTACGTTCTTTTTATGCTTTACTGGATTATATCAATGCAGAATTTCGCACGAAATACGGGAATGTGCAGGGGACAGAATTCAATATTCCTCATGGATCCATAGTGGTTAACTTGAGGTTGGAGGATGATGAATTGAAAATCACCGCTCCTTTTCTTTCCATTCCCGAAAAAGGACGTATTCCTCTGTTGCGTCAGATAGCCGGATTAAATTTCAATCATATGGATTTGGCACGGATTTCTCTTCAGGATGATCGATTATTTTTTGAGTATAGTTGTCCTATTGCTTTGGTTAATCCCTATAAGATTTATTATGTATTGGAAGAGATTTGTCGGGTCGGTGATAAATACGACGATGAATTCGAGGCGAAATTCGGGGCGAAACGGATTTATGAACCGAAAGTTACTCCTTATGATGCTCAGACCGTAGACGCCGTATACGATGTCGTGCAATTAAGCTGTAAGGAGTGTATGGATGCCGTTAATTATTTCGAGGGAGGACGCAAATACGGGTACGCGTGGAATGTCGTTGATACTACGTTACTGAAGATTCTGTATTACGCTCATCCTCAAGGACAATTGCTTAATGATTTGAATAAGGCGGTTATCGATATGGACCGAGAGGATATTCCTTTGCCGGAGGTTGTCACTCACGGTAAAGAGATCGTGCTGCATGTTCAATCCATGACAAAGGAGCAATTGGCGGAAAATCTGTATTTTGTGGAGACCTTTATTCCCGGCAAACGTCGTTCCAATTTGAAAAATATACAGGAGAATTTTGAAAATACTTACGATCGGGCTTCCAATGCCTTAGAGGCAGAGGATTATATGACTTGTTGCCTGATGATTATTTATAAATTCTACGAAATGTATTTTTATAATAACGTACAGGATGATGTGAATGCTGTTGTCGTTAGAGCTTTACAAGAGACCTCTGCCAAATCATGGGAAGAGGCGGCACCTATACTGCATGAAGCGATGGATGATATCATGGAAGGTAATTTGGAGCCGGAGGAAGAGATGGATATGTCCCAATACATGCAAAATGTTCAGCAAATGCAACAACAGGCCATGCAAGCTATGCAAGGTGTGAATATGGAAGAGATACAGAAGATGCAGCAACAAGCGATGCAGGCGATGCAAGGGATAAACATGGAAGAGTACATGAAGAATGTTCAGAATATGATGGCTTCTATGTTTGGAGGTAACAATAACGACAATAATGACAAATAAGGAGAGAAGATGGAACAGAATATATTTAACGCGGTTTATAAAGTAAATCATGCCGGAGGTGCCGGCAGTTGTTTTTATCTGAAAGAGTATGATTTGTTTGTGACGAATTATCATGTTGTCGATGGGTTTCATCAAGTGGCGATACAAGACAATGATAAAAATCGTTTTTTAGCTAAAGTGGTTTTGGTAAATCCGGCTTTGGATATTGCCTTACTGAGCGTGGAAGGTGACTTTTCGCATTTGCCGGAGATCGTTTTTGCGGAGACGGATACGATACCTATCGGACAAAAGATCAATGTTGCCGGTTATCCTTTCGGGATGCCTTTTACCGTAACGGAAGGAACCGTGTCTTCTCCCCGTCAGCTGATTAATGAGAAGTACTATATCCAGACGGATGCTGCCGTTAATCCCGGTAATAGCGGAGGACCTATGTTGAACGACCAAAACGAGGTCGTTGCTATTACGGCCAGTAAAATAACCGAGGCCGACAACATGGGTTTCGGTATTCCGATAAGTTCTCTGAGGCAGGTGTTGGAACAGGTTGCCGATATGGATAGAACCGCGTTTAACGTACAATGCGGGAGTTGCGACGAGTTGATTTCGGAAGAGGACGAGTATTGTCCTTCCTGTGGTGAGAAATTGCCGGAAAATATCTTTAAGGAACAGGGACTGACAGATTTGGCTGTTTTTTGTGAGAAGGCGATCGAAAGCATGGGGATAAATCCGGTTTTGGCCCGGGTCGGATACGAGTGTTGGACGTTTCATAAAGGAAGCTCGGAGATTCGTATGTTCGTTTATCAACGTTCCTATCTTTTCTGTACGTCGCCTATTAATATTCTTCCCAAGAAAAACCTGGAACCCGTGTTGACCTATCTGCTGAATGCGGATGTGAAGCCTTATCAATTGGGATTGGACGGTAATCAGATCTATCTCTCTTATCGTATTCATATTTCGGATATTTTTTCCGAGTATGCGGACGAGATCCAAAAAAATATTACGAATTTGGCTTTTAAAGCTGACGATTTGGATAATTTTTTAGTGGATACATACGGATGCGAGTTATCGGAATACGCTAAAAAGGATGCTTAAAATATATACCCGGAAATCCATTGATTTCCGGGTATATAAAATAATAGCTATCTTTGCAGGACAAAAGATAACTATTATGAATATAGGAAAGTTTACCCGACGTGATTATATCAAGGCTAATCGCAAGGCAAGCCGAGAGGCCGAGATTGAAACTCACACCCGCCCGATCCGTTTCAATCGGGTGCACAAATCAAAAAAAGTCTATGACCGTAAAAGGATAAAGGCAGGCGATAAAAAGGGCTTGCCTTTTTTTATGTTTCCCGATAGAGTAGCATCCCCGAGAAACTTACCGACTTACCGTTCGATATTCATTCGGCGTGGACCCTACGATGTTTTTGAACATACGACTCAAATGGTGAGGATATTTAAACCCCAACGAATAAGCGATTTCACTAACAGATTTGTTACTTTCTATCAACAACTCTTTGACTTTGCCGATAACGGTCAATTGGATATGTTCTTGTGCCGATTTGCCTGTCTCTTTTTTTATCAAATCCCCGAAATAGTTAGGTGATAGGTGTAATTGAGCGGCACAATACTGTACCGAGGGCAACCCGATGGTTTGCGGTTTATCCGATTCGAAGTAGGCAGAGAGTAAATCCTCGAAATTTTCCAGTAGACCACGGTTTACCGCCTTTCGTATAATAAACTGACGATCGTAGAAACGTACGCAATGGTTCAGCAGTACTTCGATGTTAGCGGCGATGATCTGTTTGCTGTGTTTATCGATAGAGTGTTCCAATTCTTCTTTGATTTCTCGAAAACAGTTAAGTATAATCTGGCGTTCCCGTTCTGACATGTGTAAAGCCTCGTTTGACTCGTAAGAGAAAAAAGTATACTCCTTTATTCGTCGAGCCAAAGAGGTTCCGTAAAGTAAATCGGGATGGAAAAATAGAGCCCAACCTTTGGGGTTACGGGTCTCTCCTCCGTCATCGACACCTGCAACTTGTCCCGGAGCCAGGAATACGAGTGTACCTTCCTGATAGTCGTATTTGTTACGACCGTACAAGAGAGTGCCGCAATCCAGTTCCTTAAGAAAGATGCAGTAAAAACCGAAATTTTTGCGACTGTGTTCGAGTACCTCGAGTGTTGAAAAATCGACCACGCTCACCAAAGGATGCAGGGTCTCCACGCCCAGCCTGTTGTTGTAATCATGAACGGTCTCTAATTTAATAATTTCACTCATATTTATTGCTTTTGGTTATAACAAAAATAAGGATTTTATGTGAAAAAATATAGTTGCTTTTTGTAACCTGTAATTTGGGTTAGTAATTCCGTAATGTATGTTCATGCATTGTATATAAGCGTTTTAGTATCGGCTTGGGAAATAAATATAAATTTGGTCTTGTTGCAAATAAAAATAAGATTACGATTTAATACTTCGATCTGTACTGGTTGGGGCCATAACCTGTTAACTTTTTGAATAATCGACTAAAACATAAAGGAGAAGAGAAACCTAACTCTTCGGAGATTTGTACGATTGTTTTATTGGTTTTTGACAATTGTTTTTTTGCCAACTCTATACGTTTGAGTTGAATATATTCGTGTATGGTTTTACCGGATTCATGCTTCAACAGATCGTCAAAATAGGCCGTGGATAGATGAAGTAAAACGGCACAATAGCTGGATGAGATCATACCTCTCGAACCTTTTTGACCGCTCGTAAGATAATGATTTAATATTTGCTTTGTTTTTTTTATGAGGTTTTCGTTCGCTTTATGTCGAGTAATAAATTGTCGATCGTAAAAACGTACACAATGATTTAATAGTAGTTCTATTTTATTAGTTATCAGTATATTGCTCTGGTTGTCTATCGGGTGATGAATTTCTTCGTTGATTCTTTCCAAGCAAGTGTGAATGATTCTTTTTTCACGAGATGAAAGGTGAAGGGCTTCGTCCTGCTGATAAAAAAAGAACGTGTAATCTTTCATATGTTCTTCGGGAAATGTCTCTTTTATCAGATCCGGATGAAAGGTCAACAAATATCCGTTTGAACAAGACATCCCGTGATTTTTTTCGGTATCGACGAGAACTCCGGGAGAGAGGAAAAGTAGTGTTCCGTCCGAATAGTCGCAAAACTTCCGTCCGTAGCCAAAGCTGTTGCATTTATATTCCTTCAACCAAACGGAATAAAAACTGAATTGTAATAAAACCTGTCGCTTTTCGTTCACTTTCGAAAAATCGATAACACTCGCTAAGGGATGTAGTGTTTTTTTCCCGAAAAAAGTATTGCATTGATGTATAGTATCTATCTTCACTATCTCTTTTTTCATCGTCGAGCATTTGTTCGTGACAAAATTAACTGCTTTCTCCTGTACTTGTTTCTCTATTTTTTTAAAACGGTAATTTTGGTACAAACATCCGTAATCTGTCTACGGTCGGGAGGTTACCATACTCCTGTTGCTGTCGTATTAGGATTTTGTAGGTTGGTTATTGTGCTTCGTTCGACTCCCTTGTAAATTAAAAAGAGAATCAGCATGATAGTGATTCTCTTTATCATTTTTTATATAGCGGAGAGACAGGGATGACTCGGAACGTTGTTCCTCGTGAACGCGTTACGAACCCCGTCTATCGCTTCGTTCGACTCCCTTATAAATTAAAAAGAGAATCAACATGATAGTGATTCTCTTTATTGTTTTTATAAGCGGAGAGACAGGGATTCGAACCCCGGGTGCCTCGCAGCACAACGGTTTTCAAGACCGCCGCAATCGACCACTCTGCCATCTCTCCGGATGCGGGTGCAAATATAGAGGTTTTCATTTATTTTAAAAATTATTTTTCTCTTTTTTTTCCAGAACATACCTTAAGATAAGGTAGCCGCAGAGTCCTGCGAATAAAGATCCTCCGATGATTCCGATTTTTGCCTGGTTAAGAAGAGTCGCCCCGATCTCCGGAATTCCCGCGTAAGACAGATTCGCTATAAATAAAGAGACCGTAAAACCGATACCGCCGATCATAGATATGCCGAATAAAGAACCTTCGTGCATACGGTCCGGCATGGAAAGCCAACCGGTTTTAACAGAGAGGTAGGTGAATGAAAAAATGCCGATCAACTTGCCTAAAACCAATGAAATGAAAATGGTGATGGAGATCCCCTGTAACGAGGCAAGAGAAAGGCCTTCAAAGGAAATACTGGCATTGGCAAAGGCAAATAATGGCATAACGACATAGTTGATAAGGGAATGCAGATCGTCATCCATCGCCTGTAAAGGGCTGATTACTCTGTCTGAAGCCGATTCTATACTTTTTAGAATAGACAATTCCGAGTTGCTGAGTATGAGGTTGCTGGAGTTTTCTCCTTCCGGTAATCTTTTTAAACTTTCCCGAATGTTATTCACGTATTTATAAATGCGTAATTTCGGTCGGGCGGGAACCGTGAAGGCCACGATTACCCCGGCTATCGTCGGATGGATACCCGATTGGACAAACAGGTACCATACCACAATGCCCAAAAATATATAGAACAGCTTATTATGGATTCCTGATTTACCTCCGATATATAACAGTAGTATAACGCCTGCTGCGGCGATAAGAAATTCCGTTATCAATTGCTGACTGTAGAAAACGGCGATGACGATAATCCCTCCGATATCGTCGACCACGGCAAAAGCCGTTAAAAAGATTTTGAGACTCAGGGGTACTTTTTTCCCCAGTAAAGAGAGTACGCCTAAAGAGAAGGCGATATCGGTAGCCATGGGGATCGCGGCTCCTCTGGCTGCCGGTCCGGGTTCTCCGATCAACATGAATAGAAGGACGGGAACGATCATTCCGCCGCAAGCGGCAATAACCGGTAATAAAGCTTTTCTGGGAGAGGATAACTCACCGACCAGGAGTTCCCGTTTGATCTCTAATCCTACCGAAAAGAAAAAAATGGCCATTAAAGCATCATTGATAAAGGCTAATAGGGTCATGGAACCTCCGCCGTGCTGCTGAAAAAGATTGAAACTTCCTATATTGAAACTGACCTCTTGAGAAAAGAAATGGTTGTAATATTCTTTTAATGGAGAGTTGGCTATTATCATGGCTAATAGTGCCACGAACAGAAGAATTGCCCCACCGTTGATTTTAGCCTGGATCAATCTACGTGTAGAAAACTTCAACGTATCCTTAAACATATCCTTCGTTTTATATTAGAAGTAAGGTAAAATTAATGATTCTTGTTATTCTTTCGAATGTTTGCTACTTTTTCTGATTTATAAAATGGGATTGGGAAAACCACTCGGCAAACCGTTGTATACCTGTTTCAAGAGAGATGGTAGGAGTGTAGTTATAGTCTTCTTGTAACCTGGTCGTGTCTGCCCACGTTTGATAAACGTCTCCGGGTTGCATCTCCATGAAAACCTTTTTGGCTTCTTTCCCCAAATTCTTCTCCAGTACATGGATAAAATCCATTAATTTCACCGGTTCTCCTCTTCCTATATTATATATGGTCGCTGGAGTACCGGGAAAATCTTCTCTTTTCATTCCGGGGGTTGTAATTATTTTTTCCATTCCGGTGATGATATCGTCGATATAGGTGAAATCTCTGGATAGATGACCGTTATTAAAGATTTTGATTTCCTTGTCGTTTGTAATGGCATTGGCAAATAGGATAGGAGCCATATCCGGCCGACCGTATGGACCGTATACCGTAAAAAAACGAAGTCCTATGGTTTGCAACTTGTATAAATACGAATAGGTATTGGCCATTAATTCATTACTTTTTTTGGAAGCGGCGTAAATGGATATCGGGTGATCCACCTGATCGTCTTCTCGAAAAGGAACGGAATGATTGTTTCCGTAAACGGAGGAAGAAGAGGCGTATACCAATTTTGTGCATTGAAATTTTCGACAGGCTTCCAATAAATTTAGAAAACCGACAATATTACTTTGGACATAGGATTCGGGATGAGTAAGGCTGTAACGTACGCCGGCTTGTGCAGCCAGGTTTACGACGCAATCAAATCGGTGCGTGGCGAATAGTTTTGTTAATTTTTCTGTGTCGCATAAATCCATTTGACAAAAGGTGTAACGCGAATCTATTTCGGATTTGATTTCTTTGCCGTATTCATAATTTTCAATTCCGCATGCCCGCAGTCTCTCCTCTTTTAAAGTGGTATCATAGTAGTTATTAACGGAGTCAATACCGTAAATGGTATGATTGTCGTTTAAAAGTCTTTTGACAAGGTAAAAACCGATGAATCCGGCTGTTCCCGAAATTAATATGTTCATGTTCTCTTGTTTCAGGTTCTAAATTATCCGGCAAAATTATAAAATAAAACAGAAATAACTTATCATGGATGGTTTAAATCCACCTGTTTTATTCGGGAAGAGGTATTTGGAGCGAAAAAACGGAATGCTTGTAGAGGTCAATAATGAATGAGTTGGATTTTTCCCGTGAGATTTCCGTTTTCGTTGGCTTCTCCTAATTTAACGGGAACGATTTGGTTTGTCAACGTACGATCGTAGGGGAGTTCGACTCGAATGTAATTATCTGTGAACCCGCCCATCGAGCCGTTAATTTCACTCTCTTCGAAAAGTACCGGGCGAATCTCTCCCTGAAAAGATTGATAAAAAGATTGGAGTTTTTGTTCTGAAATGTCTAATAATAGATTTACTCGTCGGTGCTTTTCTGGTGTGGTAACAATTAACGGAATATCCAGCGCCTTTGTTCCCGAACGTTCTGAATAAGGGAATACATGAAGTTGAGAGATGGGTAATTCGGAAATAAAATTTCGGGCGTCTTCAAAAAATATTTCGGTTTCACCCCGCATGCCGGCGATGACGTCCACCCCGATAAAAGCGTCGGGTAAAAGAGACTTGATCGTTCCTATTTTTTCAGCAAAAAGTTCGCGGTTGTAACGCCGTCTCATGAGTTTCAGAACCTCGTTATTTCCGGATTGTAACGGTATGTGAAAATGTGGCATAAAATGTTTGGATGCAGCAACGAACTCGATAATTTCATCCGTTAATAAATTGGGTTCTATGGAAGAAATCCTGAACCGGGGTATTTCGTCCAATTGATCTAATGCCCGGAGTAATTCAAAAAACGACATACCGGTATCCCGGCCAAAATCCCCTGTGTTGACGCCTGTTAGTATGATCTCTTTTATACCTTTATCTGCGGCGCTTTGTGCGGCTTTCAATACCTCTTTTATTTGTGCGCTCCTGCTTTTTCCCCGGGCGTAAGGGATGGTACAATAGCTGCAAAAGTAGTCGCAACCGTCTTGAATTTTCAGAAAGCAACGGGTACGATCTCCGTAAGAATATGCCAAATCGAACTGTTCGATCCGGAAAATATCACAAGAGTGAGGTGGGATGGTTTCCTGGGTTTCGAGGTGTTGCAAATAGTGTGCGACATTGAATTTGTCCCGG
This sequence comes from Sanguibacteroides justesenii, assembly GCF_003204205.1. Classification (NCBI taxonomy): domain Bacteria; kingdom Pseudomonadati; phylum Bacteroidota; class Bacteroidia; order Bacteroidales; family Porphyromonadaceae; genus Sanguibacteroides; species Sanguibacteroides justesenii. The sequence continues at coordinate 77,930 of NZ_QJPL01000010.1, read as the reverse complement.
GCACCGAGTACCATGTTTACTCCCTTGATGTTCATGATTTCCTGAGCTCGAAGTTGGGCATAACATCCGACGACGACGATATAGGCTCCCGGGTTACGGTGGATGATTTTCCGGATCATCTGACGTCCTTTTTTTTCTGCAATGTCGGTAACGCTACACGTGTTTATCACGAAGATATCAGCTCCTTCTTTTTCTCCTACCGTTATTGTCCCTACCTGTTCCAGGCTATGTTTTATCGTTGACGTTTCCGAAAAATTCAATTTACAGCCCAAGGTGATATAGGCTACTCTCTTCCCTTCGATAAGCATTGTAATCTTTAATTATTATAATTGTAAATCTTCCGTCTGTTCTGCGACAAAAGTAATGATTTTATGGTTAAAAACAGAGGCATTTGAGCTTAGTCGTAGGAATTGAAATGAAATATTAGTTATTTTGTCTTTTCGTATTTGTATCCTTCTCGGTATGCTGAGGATTAATGAGGGGATATTATCGAAATATGGAATTAATAATTTGATTGTTATGAAGATAAAAACGGGTTTTGGAATAGATGTACATCGTTTGGCCGAGGGGGAAGAGTTTTGGTTGGGAGGAATTAAGTTGGAACATGAAAAGGGATGTGTGGCTCATTCGGACGGAGATGTTTTGATTCATGCTATTTGTGATGCCTTGTTGGGTGCAGCCGGATTGGATGATATCGGTTCTTACTTTCCGGATACGGATCCGGCTTATAAGGGAATTGACAGTAAGGTTTTATTAAAGCGGACGATCGATATGGTAAATGCGAAAGGATATACTGTCGGTAATATCGATTGTGTCATTTGCTTGCAGCGGCCCAAAATTAAATTGCGGGTATTGGAAATGCGGGAGTGTCTGTCAGAGATTTTGGGAATGGAAACGGAAGACCTGACCATTAAGGCAACGACCACGGAGCATTTGGGATACGAGGGGCGGGAAGAGGGGGTGACCGCTTATGCTTCGGTATTGATGATAAAGTTATAATATGAAATATTACATTATTGCGGGAGAAGCATCGGGAGACTTACATGCTTCCAATTTAATCAAAGGATTGAGACGGGAAGATCCGGAAGCCGTTATACGGGGATGGGGGGGAGATTTAATGAGAAATGCCGGTTGCGAGATCGTACGCCATTACAAAGATACGGCTATCATGGGATTTCTCACGGTATTGAAAAATCTGGGTAAGATTAAAGAAAATATCGAAGCCTGCCACCGGGATATATTGGCGTGGAAACCGGATGTGGTTATTTTGGTCGATTATGGGGGCTTTAATTTGCGGGTGGCCAAATTTATAAAAGCTGCCGGCATCCCTGTTTTTTATTATATTTCACCTAAAATATGGGCATGGAATACCGGGAGAGTAAAAAAAATTAAATGTCTGGTAGACCGGATGTATGTCATATTCCCGTTTGAGGTCGATTTTTACAGGCAATTTGATTACACGGTTCAATATGCCGGAAATCCTTTGGTAGATGCTATTCATGATAGGGATTTCAAAGATGAAAGTTACGCGGATTTTATCCGGGGTAATCAACTCCCCGATAAACCGATTATTGCTTTATTGGCGGGGAGTCGCTCTCAAGAATTAAAGCATGTCTTACCTGAGATGTTATCGATGGTAAAACATTTTCCAGGTTATCAGTTTGTGATCGCCGGAGCTCCTTCCATGAGTGATACGGATTATACTCCTTATATAAAGGGCTTGGATATCAGGATCGTGTATGGCCAGACGTACAGATTGTTAAAGCAGGCACGATGTGCCTTGGTAACATCCGGAACGGCGACGTTGGAGACGGCTATATTGAAGACTCCTCAGGTCGTTTGTTACAGCGGGGAAGGGGGGGCCCTCAGTTATTTTCTTTTTAAAACTTTCGTAAAGGTAAAGTATATCTCTTTGGTTAACCTGATTGCCGGAAAAGAGGTTGTTCGAGAGTTGTTGATGCAGAAATTGAACGAAAAGAACTTATTGAAAGCCTTGTCGGCGATATTGCCGGATGACGGCCCCAGAGTACAGATGTTGCGGGAGTACGAAGAAGTAAATCGTCGTCTGGGAGATCCGGGTGCCTCCGAACGTTTTGCCCGTATGATGATCCGGGATTTAAAGGAGTTGAAAGGTCGTGGGTAAAATTGTTTTCCCCTTCCTCGATCAGATCGTGAATATAATCCGCTGCACTCTTTGTTTGCCTGCCGCAAAGGTAAGGATTTTGGAGTAAAGATAAAGGATTCGTCAAAAGTTTGCGTGCTCCGGTAGCCCCTGAATAATTTTTCCCCGTGATATGAAAAATAGGCATCTATTATGGTCAGGCGAGTCTGAATCCGGAATGAATGGACCCAGATCCCACCTTGACCACGAGATGATCTTTTATTTTGATTTTAACGGTTGATAAGTTGTTTTAAATCATCGTCTACGTTCGATATGGTCGACAGTCCGAATTTTTCTACCAGCACTTTTAAAACATTGGGACTGAAGAATGCCGGTAAGCTTGGCCCTGCATGTATGTTTTTAATTCCAAGATAGAGTAATGCCAACAACACGATGACGGCTTTTTGTTCGTACCAAGCGATGTTGAAAACGATGGGCAAGTCATTGATGCTTTTTGCGCCGAATATTTCTTTTAATTTACTGGCCACTTTTATCCATGAATAACTATCGTTGCATTGTCCGGCATCTAAAACCCGGGGAATGCCATCGATCTCTCCTAAAGGAAGTTTGTTGTAACGGTATTTAGCGCATCCGGAAGTAAGTATGACGGTGTCTTGCGGTAACCTTTGGGCGAATTCCGTATAATACTCCCTGCTTTTCATACGACCGTCGCATCCGGACATTACAACAAATTTACGGATCTTACCGCTTTTTACCGCCTCTACGATCTTGTCCGCTAAAGCGATAACCTGATGATGGGCAAATCCGCCGGTGATGGAACCCGTTTCGATCGCTTCCGGCGGTAAACATTTTTTTGCATGAGCAATTATGTCACTGAAATCTTTGGGTCGATTCCCGTTCCGGGGAATGTATTTGAAGCCGGGGAATCCCACGGAACCAGTGGTATACACTCGATCTGCATAGCGAGCATCGGGATGCGGCGGAACCAGGCAGTTCGTGGTAAACAGGATGGGACCGTTAAAGTGTTGGAATTCGTATACTTGTCGCCACCAGGCATTCCCGTAATTACCTGCAAAGTGTTTGTATTTTTTGAATGCCGGATAGTAGTGTGCTGGGAGCATTTCACTATGGGTATAGATATCGACGCCCGAACCTTCCGTTTGTTTTAGCAACTCTTCCAAATCTCGAAGGTCATGGCCGCTAATCAATATTCCGGGGTTATTTCTTACTCCGATATCGACTTTTGTAATCTCCGGGTTTCCATAGGCGGTTGTGTTTGCTTGGTCCAACAAGGCCATCGCATCTACTCCGTTTTTACCGCATTCGAGCACCATTTGAATAAGTTGTTCCGTGGATAGATTCAAAGTGGTGGCCACCAATCCCCGGTCTATGAATTCGTATATATTCTGATTTTCTTGTCCGAGGTTGTAAGCATGCTCCGTGTAAGCGGCGATTCCTTTTATTCCGTAAATAAGAAGTTCCCGTAGAGCACGTACATCTTCGTTTAAGGTGGATAGGACTCCGATGGTTGTTGCTTTTTGTTCCATTTCTTCTGTGGAATCACACTGCCAGTAAGCCCCTTCGAATGTGATGTTTCGGATATCCCCTTTTTTGTCCAAAAAGGTTTGTTTTAATCGTTCCCGCAAAAGAAGTGCCCGTTTTATTTTATCTATAAACCGGTCCCTGTCGAAATTGGCGTTGGTGATAGTCATAAAAAGTCCGTCGAGGATAAATTGGTCGGCGGAATGGTCTACGGCTTTCAGCGCTCGTAGCTGTACCCTGTAATGGGCGATTCCTTTTAACAAAAAAAGTAAGAGGTCCTGGAGATTGGCGACATCAGGCGTTTTTCCGCATACGCCGCGGACGGTACAACCACTTCCTTTGGCTGTTTCCTGGCATTGAAAACAAAACATTTTTTCCATTGCAGATTTATTATAGTTTAAATTAAAGGTTTCGTTTATTTCGGTAACATTTATACGGTAAATCACATATAAAAGATTGTAAAATATTAGATTTGTTAATCTGTTTAAAACGGAAGGATCATGGAAGAAAAATTCGATACAATCCGAAGAAAAGACCGGGTATTGGACCGGGAGACTGCGATCCGGCTTTTGGAGAAGGGAGAATACGGCATTTTGTCTATGGTCGGAGAGAACGGTTACGGATACGGACTTCCTTTAAGTTATGTACTGGAGGATGAACATATCTATTTCCATTGTGCTCCGGAAGGAATGAAGTTAAACAATTTGAAGAAGGACAATCGGGTAAGTTTTTGTGTGGTAGGAAAGACACGCGTTATTCCGGAAAAGTTTACCACGGAATACGAAAGTACCTTAGTGTTCGGGATGATCTCGGAAGGGCTTCCGGAATGTGAACGTTTGCATGCGTTGCGTTTGATCGTAAAGAAGTATTCTCCGGATTATGTGGAAATGGCCGAGAAATACATTACTGCTTCTTTCCATCGTACCAATGTGTTACGTTTGGATATAGAGACGATTTCCGGTAAGCAGAAAAAAGCGGGTATTTGAAATAGATTACATGGCTTTTGGTGTTAACGGTACCGGCGGTGTCGAGGGGGCCGGAGATTCGGGAGGATTGGCAAGACGATGAAGTTCACGGTAAGAATAGGTGTATTTTTTACCTTCTGGATCTCTTGCCGTGAGTTTTTTTGTGTTTTTCAGAAAGGCTTCTCTCAAGGCATGATTTAAAACTTCTCTGCAGTACTCCTGCATGATTTCCGTGTACCGACTTTTGACATTGTAATTTTTCAGGAACAGAATACAGGTGAACAACATTTTTTCTCTGGGTATACCTTGTGACATAAGTATACTTTCGTCGGAATCTTTCGGTTGACAAAGATAGGTCAGATTGGCGATGGCCTGTTTGTTTGCAGGGTATAGTTTATAAGCCTGCCAATAGGCGAGTACGGCTTTTTTATTCTCTTTGGAGGTGCTGTAAGCATTACCGTTCATTACTGAAATTCGGGAAAGTAACGTGTTGTCCGGTTGTAGTTGTGTTTCCACCTCCCGAAAAATCTGGAGCGCTTTATAAGGATTCCCCGTTTGAATTAATGCTTCTCCGTATCTCAGGGCAACGTCGAGATCCGTGTGATTGCCCTCTTCATCCAGAAATAACGAATCTGCTTGGGCAAGCCATTTTTCTGCCTGGGAAAAGCGTTTTAATTGGAATAGAGTTAAGCCGTAATATTTGAGAGTTACGCGTGAAACTCTTTCTCCTTCGGTTAATTTGGTAAATATCGTGTCACACTCTTTGTAACGTTTATCGAAGTATTTTAATATTCCCCTACTTTGTGCCAGGAGCGGGTAATTCGGATTATACCGGATTGCCGTGTCTGCTAAAGCGATGATTGTATCCATCCATTCGGGCCAAACTTTTTTGTCTTTGCGTATCGCATTGATCGCTTTCAAAGCGATTTTCCCGTTTCTTTTATCCTGTTCGAAAGCGCGGATATAAAAAGATAGAGCATCTGCAGTAAGGTTCAGTCCGTTCGTACAATCTCCCAGGCTGGAAAGTAATGAAGTGTTGGTAGAATCTACGGTTAATAATCTCGTATAAACCTGTATGGCTTTAGGATAATCCGGAATCTGCTGATAGAGGCGTCCTAAAGAAAAATTGATGAGAAAATGTACCGGATCTTCTCGTGATAATTGTTCATAATATTTCAATGCGATCGTTTGGTGTCCGGCCAGATTGGCAGATCGAGCCATGGCCAGTTTGGCGTCTTGATTGGCGGTGTCACGGGAATACCATTTTTTGTAATATCGATAAGCTTTATTATAACGCATTAGTTCTTCGTTGGTCTTACCCGCGTAAAAAAGGAGGGAGGAAGATTCTGTTCCCGTTTCGAATAACGAATCAATATAAATGGCTGCCTCTGCGTATTTACCGGTTATGATCAGATTTTTAATCCAGTTGTCCGAATGTTGGGCTGTAAGCGTAAGAGCACAAATAACTCCTATTGAAGTGAGTAATATTTTCATAGCAGAGGTCTTAGCAGGTTCTATTTTTTATTAGTACTTTGAGCAAATATATGAAAAAAAATCGAATCAACTAATTTTTTAGTTATTAGATGCCGTTTTTATTGATTAACTGCGACGAATACATGGAGAGAAGTAGGTCGTTCAATTGTTATTGTTTGTTCTAATTTTCTTTGAAACAGTACGTTTAACAAGCAGAATGCTTAATTCATAGAGTAAAAACATGGGCATGGCAACCAGGGAGAGGGTGAATACATCCGATGTCGGAGTGATGATAGCGGCAATGATGAGAATGGTTATGATCGCATGCCGGCGGTAATGTCGCATAAACGGAGCGGAGATAAATCCGGACAGGGCGAGCAGCCAGCATAAAATGGGAATTTCAAAAACAATTCCCATCATCAGGTTCATCATTAATAGAGGTATCCATGTACGATTGTAACGAAATCATATTTTTGACCTCGGTGCTCACTTGATAGGTGCCGAGGAAACGGAAGGTCAGCGGAAAAATTATCAAGTAGTTTAGTGCCGCACCTGTTATGAACATAGCGTACCCACCGCCGACCATTCGTAAAGCGTATTTTTTTTCTTTGGTGTATAAAGCGGGAGAGACGAAACGGAACAGCAAATACAGGATATAAGGAGAAGCACAGAGTAGGCCTACATATAGGGCTGTTTTTACATGAATGATAAATTGCTCTGCCAATCCCGTATTTATCAATTTGACGGAAAAGATTCCTGAATTTACCTCTGGAAGAGACAGCCGGTTCCAAATGAGATGAAAGATCCTGTAGGTGATGAAATCGTCTTGTTTGGGTGCCAGAATGACGGTGAACAGTTCCTCTTTAAACAGGAAGGCTATGATTCCGCATCCGATGGTTACAACCGCTATCTTCAACAGGTAAACTCTTAGTTCATCCAGATGTTCCCAGAAAGTCTGTTTTTTTTGCCGTCGATTTCGTTCATGGCTTTAATGACTCTTCTTTTTCCGGTTTCGTTTTTTCATTTGTGGTATCCATACCGTTCATTCCTTCTTTGAAACTGCGTACTCCTTTACCGATCCCTTTCATGAATAAGATGGTTACCCAATAGGTTTTTGTTTCGTTGTACGGTAACGAGTAAAGTTTTACGCTTGTAGTTTTCATATTCGTTCATATTAAAAATTGATATTCACTCCCCCCATAAACGTGGCTTCGGGCATCGGATAGCCGATATTGATCTCGTAACTTTGTGCAAGCAAGTTTTCTCCACGTACGAAAAGGTCTGCAAAGCGGAAGACCCGGTAACTTCCCCGCATGTTCCACAATATGAAATCTTCTTTTATCTTGGAAGGTTTGACTTCTGTATAAAGTCCTCGGACATACATTATTCCCGTTGATATATTCCATCTTCCCCGGGTAAAGTCGGCTCCGGCATACAGTTTATGTTCGGGGGCTGCAATAACAGGATGCACCATTCGTAACCAACTGTAATTGGCTGATATATTCCAGGAACGATTCGGTCGGTAAGACATGTCAGTTTCAACTCCCCAGTTCTCAATCTTTCCGGTGTTGATATTTTTACGATGTTTATCGTCCATAACTACGGTTTGAATGGTATTGTCGCCGTTGATATGGAAAAGGTTTATTCCATACGACAAGGTATTTTTCATTAGACGTTGGGACCAGGAAAGTTCGTAACTCATGATCCGTTCTGGTTTGAGATCCGGATTTTTCGAACCGAACATGTATAGTTCTCGAAGTGTCGGGTTTCGAAATCCTTTGCTCATCAAGGCTTTCAATTCGGCGTTCGGTTGAAATTGCGTACTTATCCCGACTTGAGGAATCCATTCTGTTCCGCTTTGGGAATGGTGATCTATCCGAACTCCCGCGTTGAAGGTAAAGATTCTTCCGATAGACTGCCGAAAATCCATGTATCCGGCTATTTCATTTTCCGATTTGTTGACTATATCCGTGTGATTGCCATTCAGAAATTTATTCCAAGCTTCACCTCCGATGTGTTGATAATCCGCACCGACGGTTATTCGGTTACCGGTAAATAGCGTTACACTTTGGTACCAGGTGAGGCCTAACATTTTATCGGTGGAATGAAACCGGTAATTCAGCGGTTCTTCTTCGCGGGAATAGCCATCGTTGATTTTATGGCGTCCCCAATTATAGTAGAGTTTTAAGGCTCCCGATGTATGGTTGTAGTTATTTTCGAGAGAGAAAGAGGTTACGCCACGGGTAATCCGTGAATCGTTATCGAAAACGGGAGAGGTCATCGTGCCGGGATTGGACGTGTTATAATGGGTTAGGTTTATATCTGCAAATAAATTCCAAACCCGATTTAATTCATATCCCAGTTTGGCGTAACCTCCGTATTGCTCAAATTCCATATCTGAACGGTGGCCGTCGGTCCGGTTGTAAGAACCGGTCACGATGCTGTTGAAGCGTCCCTGCCGGATTTGATTGGAGAGTTCGGTTGTCAGGGTGTTGTAAGAGCCGTAACTTACTCTCGCGTGATTCTTTATACCATCATCCTGTTGTTTACGAGTGACAATGTTAATGACGCCACCCATAGCGTTTGAACCGTACAAAACGGATGCTGGACCTCGTACGACTTCCACTTTCTCCGCTAACATGGATTGATAGGCATCAGACAACGGATGCCCCATTAGTCCCATGTATTGCGGGTGACCGTCTATTAATATCAGCAAGCCGGTTGTGGGGTTGCCTCCGATGCCGCGTAAACTCATACTCCCGGCGGCTCCCGTGGATATGCCGTATCCCATAATACTCCGGCTTGTAGTGAAAAATCCCGGTATTTGTTCTGTCAGTATGGGTAACAAAGATTGTTCATACCTGTGTTCGATCTGGTTTCGTTTGATTATCGATATACTCATGGGGAGATGACGGATCTCCGTTTCATTGCGCGTCCCCGTAACGACAACTTCATCTATCGTGTAGTTTTTAGTCGAACGGGTACTGTCTTCTTGGGAGTATACATCTAATTCTAAAAATAGTAAAAAGTTGACTATTAGAATATAAGTTATTTTCTTGTTCATTTCCTATTGTTAAGTATGAAGTTTTGTATCGTGGAGAAGATATCTTGCGTCGATTTTACCTCAAAGCAGGCGGATTCCAACGGACACCATCCGGTTTTTAATAAAAGGAACAAGTTGTCCGAAGTCAATCCGGATGTTAGTGTCTTGTAATAGATCCAAGGCCGGTTGACTGACAACGTCCGCGTATATCCGTCGTGCATTTCCCAATATCATCAATGTGGCGGCCGCTTTGCCTACGATCTTGTCTGCAATGACGGCTCCCTGTAGGAAGGGAGCGTCCTGGCGAAGTAAGCCGTATAAATCGGCTATTCCGGGTTGTTTGAAAGTACGGATCGATTCGTTGTTGGCGATCACGCAGGAGTATTGGTCTGAATGCAGTAAGTGAATTAAGTTTTCGATCATCGCGTTGCTTGTATCAATCGTTAGAGAAATGAGGTTATTTTTATTAATAGGTTATGCGATTCGGTGCGACTGGTGTCCTTCCACGTAAATGGCACTAAAAGGGCGGGCCGGACATAAATTTTCACAAGCTCCGCAGCCGATACAATGCTCTGTATTTACTACCGGAATCCGGGGTGAAGTCGATACGTTCGGATCGGAGGTGACCATATGTATCGCCTCTGTGGGACAATGGCGAGCGCAGTTGCCACAGCTAACTCCGTCGGTCAGAGGAATGCAATTTTCTTTTACCCATACGGCATGACCGATTTGTATCGCCGATTTATCCGCTGGGGTAATCGGATGAATGGCACCGCGTCATTGTACTTTTCATCCATGCCTCAACGGAATAAAACGTATAGCTGTTTATCCTTTCGGCTCCATAAGCCAATAGGTTATTTCCCCATTGCCGAAGGGATGCAAACAGATTCGAAACGATACGGCCGTAAGTGCTATAAGGATCGAGTAAGGCGACTAACGAGCCGATGCCCGCGAATAAAGCCATGATAAACACGGATAATATGCCGTATCGTAGCCAGGATAAAGCGGGCGAATAGTGAAAGCGATTCTTTTTTTGTTTTCCGGCCAGCCAAGAGATGGTATCTTGAAATATACCGAGGGGACAAATGACAGAACAATAGATGCGTCCGAATACCGACGTTAGTATGATAAGAAATACCACCACGCCAACATTCCATGCCAGTAAAGCGGGTAGAAGTTGTATTTTGGCCAACCATCCGAACCACGTGTGTATTGTTCCCGTGAAGTCGAGGAATAGCATGGATATGAGGGTAAAACTCACGATGGCGATTGTTCGTCTGATAGTACGTAACATGATATTTATTTTTTAAAAGTAAATATTCGTATACCGGAAAATAGATTTACCCGATTTTCCCGTAGATTATTGTTTTATGTTCTTTTTTCTCGATTCCCATGTCTCCGGGGATTGGATCGTTTTTACTGTTTTAATCATTAAGTACTTGGTCGTGTTGATGTTGATACAAAATTAAAGAGTTGAAGGGGGATGTTTTGTATACAGATTACAGAGAGTTATACCAATTTTACGGATTCGTTTTTTTGTGAAACAGATACATGGATAAGAATAGGCGGTAAGATGAATCTTGAAATTCTCTTGCCGCCTGCACGAGGTATGTACCGCCCCCCTTTGGGTTTGTTCCTTCACCTTTATTTTACAACTCCGATTTCACGCAACCATTTCTCTACCTCTTTGCGTGAGCTCTCTGCTTTCTCGCCGTTCGTTAAAAAACCTTTTTTGTGTTCCTGTTTGTCTGTATGCTTTACGAAATCTGTAAAGCAATTCTGTTCGCCTCCGCCTCCGTGAGTGCAGAAAGGGATAAGAAGCTTACCGGAAAAATCGTAGCTTTCGATAAATGTCAGTATGGGCATAGGCATTGTTCCCCACCAATTCGGATAACCGATAAATATAGTGTCGTACAGTGCAATATTTTCGACTTTGGTTTTGAGGGCCGGGCGGGCATGGGCCTCTTTTTCTTTTTTAGCGACGTCCGTACATGCGCGGTATTCCGCCGGATAGGGTTTTGCCACTTGAATCTCAAACAGGTCTCCACCCGTAAACTCTTTGATATGGTTCGCTATTGCCCGGGTATTTCCGCTACGGGAGAAATAAACAACCAATACTTTTTTTTCGGTAGATGTTTTTTGCGCTTCTGAATCTGTGCTGAATATTGCCATAATCGTCATAATTAATATTAAGCTTTTTGTAATCATCTTTTCTTGTTTTTAGGTTTATATTCTTCGGTGAAAAAGGGTTTATTTGATCTATTTTATATGACAAAATTATGTCGGATGAGTTAAAATGTTCATATACGGATTACGGATTGTCATACCAATATTACCGATCGCATAAATTGTTAGGGAATAATGTATTAAGAAGAGACTGATAGGTAAACGGAAGCAGAAATCGAAAGAAAATAATGGATTTGAATTTCCTGTTTATCGAAGCTTGGAAATTCTATTTTTAAGCCTTGATTTCAATTTCCTTTTCTTATTATTTGGATTTTTTATTTTTGATCTGTAATAATGGTAAGGATATCTGTAATCGGTATACCAATTGTTTTTTTTCTGCACTTATATTTGTATCGGATAAAAAGAGAATTACGAATGAAAATAGTACGTATGACATTGATAATTATTGTGGCGATTGTTGTGGTTCTTGGTATTGTTACGGTGATAATAATTGATCATCCCAGTTTCGGTAAAGCTTCGCATGGTGAACGTTTGGAACGTCTGAAGCTCTCGCCTGATTATCGTGACGGACAATTCCGAAATCTTATTCTTACCCAACGGTTGACCTCGGACAAAGGAAAATTTGCCGCGACACAGGTATTTACCGAATGGTGGAAAGAGGGAGAATAATATCTTAAACATAATAAAAAAGATCGGTATGAAAAAAAGTGTATTTACATTAATGGTTGCGGTTATACTGCCTTTTTCCGTTTTTAGTTCTTCCCGGGAAAAGGGAGACAGGCAGACGTTGCGGGAAGAAAATTCTGACGGACGGGGGGCTGTAACGAAAAAGACGGCGAAAGTATATATGACGAAAGAGATTACCCCGCGGAGTCTTAAACGTATTTACGAAGCGTTGAATCGTCCCGCGACCGGAAAAGTGGCCGTTAAATTGAGTACGGGAGAACCGGGCGGCAATAATTATCTGAAACCAGCATTGGTCGGTGATTTGATAAAAGCCGTGAACGGTACGATTGTCGAGTGTAATACGGCCTACGGGGGAGGACGGGCAACGACGGAAGCTCATTTGAAGGCAGCGGAGGATCACGGTTTTACGGCGATCGCACCGGTTGATATTATGGATGCCGAAGGTGAAATTCGTCTGCCGGTCAAAGGAGGTAAGCACATTACCGAGGACATTGTCGGTTCGCATTTTAAGAATTACGATTTCACTTTGGTACTTTCACATTTCAAAGGTCATGCCATGGCCGGTTTTGGCGGAGCCGTTAAAAATATATCTATCGGTATTGCTTCTTCTGCTGGTAAACTTCTTATTCATTCGGCAGGAAAGAGCACTACTAATTGGGAACATCCGCTTCAGGATGATTTTTTAGAGACGATGGCTGAGGCGGCCAAAGCTGTTGCCGATCATTGCGGGGACAAAATTATTTATATCAACGTGATGAATAATCTTTCGGTGGATTGTGATTGCGATTCCAGTCCTGCCGATCCTCAAATGGGCGATATCGGTATTTTGGCTTCACTCGATCCGGTGGCACTGGATAAGGCCTGCATCGACCTTATTTATGCCTCTTCTGATCACGGACGCGTTCATCTGATAGAACGTATGGAATCGCGACATGGAATACATACCTTGGAGTACGCGGAGAAAATAGGACTCGGTAGTCAAGGGTACGAATTGATTCTTTTGAACGGGAAATAATAATTCAGGTAGGTGTTGATGATGATCGTGTTTCAAAACGTGCCAACGTTATGTAAAAAAAGCACTTACTTTTGTAAGTGCTTTTTCGTAGAGCGGAAAACGGGACTCAAACCCGCGACCCCCAGCTTGGAAGGCTAGTGCTCTATCGACTGAGCTATTTCCGCAGATATAAGTTCCTCTCCCGTATGGATGGCCTCACTTTGCTCGGCGGTCCTGAAGGGGGAGACCTTACTAATTTTTACTAACGAAAGACGAAGTCTTTCTTGTTGATTGAAAAATATTTAACCTTCCAAAAACGGACTTTTGACGGTAAACTTTTTTCAATCACGGATGCTTTCTGCATCCGCTATTAAAAATTCGTGGGCAGTGATGGATTCGAACCACCGAAGGCTAAGCCAGCTGAGTTACAGTCAGCCCCATTTGGCCACTCTGGTAACTGCCCTTGTTCAAAGAACGTTTGCTTGTCGTTAGCGGGTGCAAATATAGGGTTTTTTGTATATATTGCAATAGTTGTGATCGATTTTTTGAGTGAAAATCGAGAGGTATTTAAATAAATGAAGCTATTTATTTCTTTATTTGAAAATTACGATTCCGTGTCCCGGGAAATAAAATGAAAGAGGAACAATCCGGATTGTTCCTCTTTCATGTATTTAGTTGACCACATTGGTCGGGGTTCCCTTGAAAAAGTTCAATATGTTGTCGACCGCTTCCCGTCCGGTAGCGATGCGGGTATCGATGGTTCCGGTACCGTTGTGCGGAGCCAGTATCACGTTATCCAGGCTATAAAGGATTTCGTTGATATGCGGTTCGTTTTCGAAAACATCCAAGGCTGCTCCGGCAATTTTTTTGTTCAGGAGGCATTCTGCCAAAGCTTGTTCGTCAATTACAGCTCCTCGGGCCGTGTTAATCAGAAAAGCACTCGGTTTCATTAAACTTAATTCCCGTTTCCCGATCATGTGCCGGGTGTCATCGGTAAGAGGCGTATGGATGGAAATGAAGTCGGATCTTTGTAAAAGCGTGTCCAGATCCACTTTTTCATACCCTTCGACGGTAGTACGACGATTGTGATAGATCACTTTCATCCGAAAAACGGACGCCATCTGGGCTACTGTTTTCCCGATGTTACCCATGCCGATGATACCGAGTGTCCTTCCTTCGAGTGTGTAGCCCAAATTCTTCATGGTTCCCCACATGCTCTCTTTTTCTACTCTTAAACGACGGTCGCATTCTGCAATTCTGCGGGCCACGCTTAACATAAGTCCCATGGCCATTTCTGCGGTCGGGAAACAGACGGCTTTGGGCGTATTACAGACGGCAATACCTTTCGAGCGGGCGAATTTGATATCGATGTTATTGAATCCGACGCCGAAATTGCTGATTAATTTCAGGTTCTTGCCGGCTTCAATGACCTCATTATCGATCGGACGAGTGAATATGCCTAATAAAGCATCGTATTCAGAAACCATTTTTATTAACTCTTCTTTAGAGAAGAATTCTCCCTCCGGCAAAGTTACCGTGTGTTCTTTACCCAAGGCTGTAAAAGATTCATGAGGGATATTATACGTAACTAATATTTTCATGTGATTGTAATTTAATAAATGAATTTTTATATTGTTGTCAAATTTTTAAACTCATTCTGGCATCGGCAGGAGCTTCTAAACCGATGAACTGGGATTTTAGGTACTTGTAATATCCCGTGACCGCTACCATTCCTGCATTGTCGAGCGAGAAACCGAGGCGGGGGATATATACCTCCCATCCGAGTCTGTCCGCTTCTGCGTGTACGGCTTTTTGTAATCCAGTGTTTGCAGAAACACCGCCTCCTATGGCAATTTGCTTGATCCCGGTCTGTTTGGCTGCTTTTTTTAGTTTAGCCATAAGTATATCGATGATTGCTTTTTGCAATGAAGCGCAAAGGTCGTTCAAATTGTGCTGTATAAAATCAGGATCATTTTTTATTTCATCCCGGATGGAATACAAGAAGGATGTTTTTAATCCGCTGAAGCTGTAATCCAAACCCGGTATTTGTGGTTTGTTGAAAGAGAAGCGTTGCGGATTCCCTTCTTTGGCTAAGCGATCGATGATCGGTCCGCCGGGGTAGCCGAGTCCCATGACCTTGGCACACTTGTCGTAGGCTTCCCCGGCCGCATCGTCGATGGTTTGTCCGATTACTTCCATATCGAGGTAATCCCGAACGACAATGAGTTGGGAGTTGCCTCCGGATACTAATAACGTGAGAAAAGGAAACTGAGGATGATGGGCTTCAATACCCGGTTCTTTGATGAAATTAGCCAAGATATGTGCCTGTAAATGATTAACCTCGATCATAGGTATTTGTTTGGCGATGGCAAAGCCTTTGGCAAAAGAGGTCCCCACGAGCAGTGAACCCAGTAATCCCGGACCCCGGGTGAAAGCTATGGCGGTAACCTCGTCGGCACAGGTTCCGGCAAGTTTTAAGGCTTGAGCAACCACGGGTATGATATTTTGTTGATGGGCTCGGGATGCTAATTCCGGAACTACCCCGCCATAAGCCTCGTGTACTTTCTGACTGGCAATGACGTTGGATAATACCACACCGTCTTTCAGTATTGCGGCAGAGGTGTCGTCGCAGGAAGATTCGATCCCTAATATAATAATACTCATTGTTTTTTAATTTAGAATTAACATGACCGGAGCAGGCAAATGCGATAAAATTGTTTTGCGTTTGTAATGAACAGTAGAACATGAATTTATAATTGCATTACCGCTAAATCTATTCATTTTCAATTTTTCAAATTATTTTCCTTTTCTGGTCATAAAATGTTCTGCAATATTAATAAATTTGCGTTCAACTAAAACGGCTGTGTTATAAAAAAAATAATAAGTATACTATCTACGTGCTTGGTGGGGTTGGGACTACTGGTCGCAATCCTTTATTTGGCATTTATGACTCCTTGGGTACAGACGAGGGTTGTGGAGTTTTTTACCCGTCAGATCGAGAGGCAAACGGGGACGGAAATTTCCATAGGGAGGGTAAACTTCCGCCCGATCGAATCGTTGGTACTCGAGGATGTGCTGATAAAAGATGCCCGGAAAGATACGCTTTTGTTTTGTAAACGTTTGGTAACGAAGGTGGATTCCGTTAGTTTCGTGAAACGGCGTTTTACTGTGACGGAAATGGGATTTGAGAAAGCCCTTTTTAATCTGTGGGTCACGCGAGGTAAAGAGGGAGGTGTCACGAATATAGAGTTGTGGTTGGATGTTCTTTCCAATGCAAGGGATACCTTGTCCTCTTCCGTTACTTCGGCATCTCCGTTGGAATGGAATGTAAATTTGTCCAAGGTATATTTGAAGGATTGTCGTTTCAAATACGCGGAGGATGAATATGAGCCTGAGGAGTATGGGATCAATTGGACAGACGTGGACTGTCGGAAGTTGGATGTAGTGATTTCCGATATCGATTTTTCAGGAGGTAGGTACGGGGCATATGTTTCGGGATTGACATTGGAAGAAAAATCCGGGTTTCGTTTATTGAATTTATCCGCAAGAATCCTGGCAGAAGACGATCAATTGTTGATTACCAAAGGCTTGATACAGACAGAAAGAAGCGAACTTTACCTGGATACGTTGCAATACAATTGGGTCCCGAACGAAAGGTATTGGCATTTTTTCACCCAAAAGATGAAACAGCGGTATGTTTTTTCTCCTTCCACTTTACACTTTGACGATTTGGCTTATTTTAACGGGGAGTTGTTGGGTATGAATAATATCATTGTCGCGAGTGGGGAGGTTTCGAGTACGGTAAATCGATTGGAGGGGCGTCGGTTGGAAATTTACCTTGGGGAGAAAAGTGTTATTAAAGGGGAATTTAAATCCATAGGATTACCCCGTTTTTGGGAGACGGATTTTGATATCACGTTCCGGGATAGTAGAATTGCTTCTGAGGAATTGGAAGGTATTTACATGCCTTGGTTGGAAAGTCATTATGTAAAATTGCCGGACTTGTTGCATAAATACAGGACTTTTGATTTGGAAGGGAATTTTAAGGGTAGAATAGAAGATTTCATATTAACGGCAAAAAGTGAGACTCCCGGGCTTTTGGGGAGTATAGGATTAACCTATAAACCGGATACGATAGCCGGGCATCGGTACCATGGAAGCTTCCGTTTTTATCATGTGGATTATGGGTTTCTTACCGGACAATCTTATTTGGGGAATGGTTCTTATTTCGGGAAATACACGGGGTACTTGAGAGATTCATCGTCTGCTTTTACCTTGAATAGCCGAATTGGCCATGTAAACCTGTTTCACGGTTCGGTGCGAAATATCGCTTTGGATGTTCATAGCGATAACGACTACATGCAACTTTCTTCATTCGTGGAAAATGACAGTATACAGGCCAGAGTCGCGTTAGACTATACGTACGGGGGGGATGCGATTCGACTGGCGGATGTGTCGGGAGAGTTGCATGTCCGGCATTGGGACTCGTGGAATACGCCTGTTTTTGGAGAACGAGAATCCTTCGGTTTCCGTTTTTTCGGTAATTACGAACAAAGAAACGAAGATGCGGAAGTGAAATTATCCGTTTCAGATCTCTCGTATGAAAATATCCGGGGAAAGTTTACCGTCGATTCGATACGTTTGGATCATAAAAAGATAGAGGACTATGGATTGACAGATTTACGCTCTTCCATGGCGGATGTACGCGTGGAAGGTTTTTACGCGGGGCTTACTTTCGAAGATTTTGTGGATAATCTGATCTGTCGTTATATCCCGGCTTATCGCTATGCTGTAGATAAAGCATTGAGACCGGGGACGAATTTTATTTGTGAAGCGGCACTCAAAGAAATAAGTCCCGTGTTGAAAGTTATCTATCCCGAGTTAACGGTTTCAGACGGGACGAGCTTTTCCTGTGATTTCAATGATTATCAAGGGAGTTTGCGAGTGAGAGTGGAAGCGGACACGTTGCGTTGGGGAGATATGCATTTGTATCATTCGAAAATCCGGGCGATCGGCGATTCTTCGACTTTACAATGTATATATACCGCGGATGAATTGAAATACAAACGTATAGGACGATTGTATAATGTTCGCAACGTGACGAATATAAAGACCAATGACGTGGACAATGCCCTTTCATGGGGAAATTGGGAAAAGGAAACATATTCCGGTTCCTTGTCGGCTAACTTACGATTGATGAAGTATCACGACCGGTATATTACACAAGTTTTTGTAAATCCCGGTACGATCGTTATGGCGGATAGCGTGTGGCAGGTCGAGAGGGCTCTTCTGTTAAAAGAGGATAAAAATATCTTCGTGAATAATTTTGTTATCTATCGTGGCGATCAACGTTTTAGCTTGCAGGGAAAAATCGGTAGCAGTCCGAGGGATACGCTTACTGTTTCTTTTGATAATTTTGATCTGGCGGAGTTTAATAGGATTATTTTCGATAATAAGGTGAAACTTTTTGGAAAAGTAGTCGGGCGGGTGAACGTGTCCGATTTTTATAAAGATCGTTTGGTTTATGCTAACGTAGACGTAAATCGGTGGGGTATAAATCAGGATACGTTGGGAACAATGAAGATCCGTTCTTTTTGGGATGCTCCGGGGAGTGCATTACAAATGCAGGTCTCGGACCAGATCGGTGATCAGGTGCCGTTGTTTATATCGGGATATTATAAACCCTCTTCGGACAGTATAAACATAAATATGTCCCTCTCCGGTATTGATATGAAATATGTATCTGATTACTTTCCGGATCTTATCAAAAAGGGTTCGGGTTCGGTTTTCGGTGATTTATCTTTGGCCGGAACGATGGAGGACGCTAAGGTCAACGGATTTTTAGGCATGGATACTGTTTCCTTCGCTTTGACCGGGTTGAATACGGATTTTTCTATTGACGACCGGATACAGATAAGAGACAACAGAATTTTACTGGATCGTTTTGCTATTCGGGATGCCGCTTCCAACGAGGCGACTTGTTCCGGATATTACGATATAGGAAGCAGTTTGTATGATGTGAATGTACAATTAAAGAATTTCATGGTGTTGAATACGCGTATGGAACAAGGCGAATCTTTCTATGGTCAATTGTATATTAGCGGGCTGACTCGTATGCACAATTTGAACGGGCCGACTAATTTTGCTGTTAATATAAAGACGGAACCTCATTCTAAAATATACGTTCCCCTGACATCGGCCACTTCGGAAAATAGCGGACAATTTTTGCATTTCATGGGTAACGAGCGGTCGGATACCCTGAGGCGTCCTTTGGAGTTTCAGCATTCCTTGGCAGATTGGGTCGATCTGAATGCTAACCTGGAGATTAATAATAATCTGGAGGTACAGATTATATTTGATCCTACGATCGGGGATATATTGAAGACGGTGGGAAGTGGGGATATCAGAGTTTCTTTGGATAAAGACCGTCAATTAAATGTTTTTGGTGAATATAAAATCGAAAAAGGGGATTATCTTTTCACGTTGAGTAATTTGGTCAACAAAAAATTTATTTTGACTCCCGGGGGAAGTATAAAATGGAATGGCTCTTTGGATGACGCTATCATTGATATGAGTGCTGTTTATCATTTAAAAACGTCGTTGAATGATTTATTGTCCGGCATGGAGAAGGGGACAACCAAGGTACCCGTGGAGTGCGTGTTGAACTTGAAAGAAAATTTGATGAATCCTTCCGTGAACTTCAGTATTAATTTCCCTTCTTTGGATGCCCAGATGAAAAGTTTGATACAAAGTCTTTTCGCCAGTCAGGATGATATCAATAAGCAGATGTTTTCTCTTTTGATATTGAATAAATTTTACACTCCGGATTACGTAGATAAATTGGAGGGTAAGGAGGAGAGAAGTGCCGGCTATCAGGTGGGAGTGACTACCGCGAGTGAGTTGCTTTCTAACCAGTTGTCTCGTTGGTTCTCGCAAATCAGCAATAATTTCGATATAGGGTTCTCTTACCGTCCCGGGGATGAGGTGACTACCAATGAATTCGAACTGGCTCTTTCCACTCAAATTTGGAACAACCGGGTGACTATTTCTGCTAACGGTAATGTGGTCGAAAAGGCTAAAACGACTTCTAATAGTCCGATTACGGGAGATTTTGACGTGGATGTAAAAATCAATAAGCAAGGTACTTTAAAATTGAAGGCTTATTCTCATACGGATGAGAAGATCACGTACAATGCCACGGAGACGGTTCAAGGGGTCGGTATCTCTTATCAAGAGACTTTCGATACATTCAAAGAGTTGTTACGAAAATATTTTGGTTTTTTCAAACGGAAAAAAACTTTACCGGAAGATATGCAAACGGTTGATAATAAAGTACAAGATTAATATTCTGTATGCTCTTTTTTATTTTCGATTCATATGTCATTGTTTTTTTCCTTTTTTTTAATGAAATTGGGAACGTTACATGAATACGTATAACCAACTAATATTAAAAAAATGACAGAAAAAGATTACATGGATCGTGAGGCCAAATATGGTGCTCATAATTATCATCCGCTACCCGTGGTGTTAGAGAGAGGAAAAGGAATTTTTGTATGGGATGTGAACGGGAAACGTTATTTTGATTTTCTTTCCGCCTATTCTGCCGTGAATCAGGGGCATTGTCATCCGAAGATCGTGAAAGCTATGACCGATCAGGCCAAAACGCTGATGTTGACTTCCAGGGCATTTTATAATAATGTTTTAGGCGAGTGGGAAGAATACATCACCGAGTATTTTGGGTATGATAAGGTGTTGCCGATGAATAGCGGGGCAGAAGCGGATGAAACGGCTTTAAAGCTTTGTCGTCGTTGGGGATACGACGTGAAGGGTATTCCTGCCGATCAGGCAAAAATCATTGTCTGCGATAATAATTTCCACGGTCGTACGATTACGATTGTAACCCTTTCTAACGATCCTTCTTCTTACGCGGGTTTCGGACCTTTTACTCCTGGGTTCGTACGTATACCTTATAATGATATTCCGGCCTTGGAAAAAGAGTTGAAAGATCCTAACGTGGCGGGATTTTTGTTGGAACCGATACAGGGAGAGGCCGGCGTGTTCGTGCCTGAGGATGGCTACCTGAAAAAGGCTTATGATTTGTGTAAGGCCCATAATGTGTTATTTATGGCTGATGAGGTACAAACCGGAGTGGCTCGTACGGGGCGGATGTTGGCATGTGATCATGAAGGAGTCCGACCGGATGTTTTGATTTTAGGAAAAGCCATATCCGGGGGCGCAATGCCTGTTTCCTGCGTGTTGGCCGATGATGAGATTATGTTGACCATTAAGCCGGGAGAGCATGGTTCTACCTATGGTGGTAATCCGATTGCGGCAAAAGTGTCTATGGCGGCTTTACAGGTCGTGAAAGATGAGAAATTAGTAGAAAATGCCGAAAAATTAGGTAAAATTTTCCGGAAGAAGGTAGGAGAGATAAAATCCGATATGATCGAGTCGGTTCGCGGTAAGGGTTTATTGAATGCCGTGGTAATTAAGCCGAAGAATGGAAAGACGGCTTGGGATGTATGTTTGAAATTGCGGGATAACGGTTTGTTGGCTAAGCCTACCCACGAACATATAATTCGTTTTGCGCCGCCTTTGGTAATTAAGAAGAAACAATTACTCGAAGCGATCGACATCATTAAAAAGACCCTGGAAGAATTCAAGTAGACAAGGTATAATCTCAAAGAGGTATACAAAATAAAGTTTATAACCGTTGTAAAATAAAGAGAAATCTGTTTTACAACGGTTATTTTTGTACAATCGAAGCCTATTTATTTTTTAAGGGGAGCTTGAGGCGGTTGGGGTTCCGCTTTCTTTTTATCGATCATTTTACATTCTCCGTTAAATTGAGCTCCCGGTTCTACAATCAAAGTGTGTGTGACAATCGTTCCTTCTATGATGGATTTCGATTTCAGAATCACACTTCCTTCCGAAATAATATTTCCGGTTAATTTGCCGAATATTTCAATGTAAGGGGCTTTTGTTTGTCCTGTGATATTTGCTACCGGGCCAATAATTATTTTTCCGTTCGTTGTCATGTTTCCCTTTAGTGTCCCGTTAATACGAATGTCT
This sequence comes from Sanguibacteroides justesenii, assembly GCF_003204205.1. Classification (NCBI taxonomy): domain Bacteria; kingdom Pseudomonadati; phylum Bacteroidota; class Bacteroidia; order Bacteroidales; family Porphyromonadaceae; genus Sanguibacteroides; species Sanguibacteroides justesenii. The sequence goes on along the minus strand of NZ_QJPL01000010.1, from coordinate 55,845 downwards.
TTATCCGTTTGTAAATCACCTTCCAGTGTAAGCCCTTCGTTTAATAAGTTGAAAATGTTTTCTGTTTCTTTCTCTTTTGCCATGGCTTTCTTTTTTAACATATATATTAATATTAAGGATTGATAGGTGATAGTATATCAGTATTTTAAACCCAATGACGTAACTCATAAAACGAACGTTTTATGAGAATGGTAATAGGTATATTTTTTAGAAATTAGATACAAAGTAATATATAATTATAACTCTGATTGACAATTAGATGGTTTCAGTATTGGAAGGCGAATATGGTGTAATAATAGAGTACGAATCGTATTTATAAAACCTTCGTTTAAAGCGTAATATTATAAAATAAAAATGATATGGATAGTATAAATGGAGTAAAATATGTGTGGTTGAAATGAAATATAGTCATAACTGCATGGAATATAGCGGGTAAATGTTTAAAATTGTTTTTATATATAATGCGTTTATAGGTATTGATTATCACTTCGAGGAGGGTAGTTCCCGGTATTTTAGGTTTATTATAACATAATTTTAAAATATCAATTTATTTATTCTTAGATTTATCTTGCTATATTTGTTACGAGGTTTGTGCGTAGCCTTATATATTTATTTATTCACTTAAATTTACACAAATGAGAAAATGTAGATTGGTTATTTTAAGCTTATTTCTTTTTCTGTTGTTTTTGCCGGGTGCTTTCGGGCAGGAACAGGATAAGTTACTGCAACTTTTGAAGCAAGAGTTAGCGTATGATATGAAAGAGTTGCAGAAACAGGAATTTCCTCCTTATCACATGAATTTCCGTGTTTTGGATGATAGAAACGTGAATATATCCAGCTCTTTCGGGGCGACTATGTCGGTTCAAGACTATCGTACCCGTATGTTGGTACCTCAGATCCGTTTAGGTGATACGTTACTGGATAATTTTAAATATAATTACATGGGAACGGCACCGGATCAAAGAAGAAATTACCGGGGGTCGTTGCTTCCTTTGGAAGATGAAAACGGAGAGGACGGTATAAAGCAGGCTATTTGGTCGGAGGTTATAAAGCGTTACAATTTTGCCCTTGATATGTACGAGAAGGCAAAAACACAAAGTACGGTAAGTGTGGATAACGAGGATAAAGCTCCTTGCTTTTCTTCCACTCCTGTGGAAAAGTATTATGAAGCACCGATTCCGGCAGAAAAGCAAGCTATTGATGTAAAAGCCTGGGAAAAGCGTTTGAACGAGGTTTCTTCTATATTTAAAGAGTCTTCTTTATTGCAGGAGGGACAGGCGAGCTTGAGTTTCCGGGTATTGCGTACTTATTTCGTGAATACAGAGGGTACGGAAGTCGTGCAGAACCGGACGTACGCTCGTATTATCATTTCTGCTTCCATGAAAGCCGAGGACGGAATGGATTTACCGTTGAATCTTTCTTATTTTGCTTACGAGCTGAAAGATCTTCCTTCCAACGAGCGTTTGATTGCGGATGCGAAAGATATGGTAAAAAGATTGAATATTTTGCGGACGGCCCCGGTCGTTGATCCTTATACGGGACCGGCCATCCTTTCAGGGCCTGCCAGCGGTGTTTTTTTTCACGAAATCTTTGGACATCGTTTGGAAGGTCATCGGATGAAGAGCGGCGGACAAACTTTTAAGAAAATGGTAGGCGAGCAAGTTTTACCAGTTGACTTCCAGGTATATTCGGATCCCACGCTGAGACAATATGCAGGAGATTATATGAACGGTTTCTATCTGTATGATGACGAGGGAGTTAAGGCCCGTCGGGTGGATGTCGTTACGAACGGAGTATTGAAAGAGTTTTTGATGAGTCGGGTTCCTTTGGAGGGATTCCCTCATAGCAATGCTCACGGACGTACTGCCGGAGGTGGGGATCCCGTATCCCGTCAGGCCAATTTGGTCGTGGAAACGACGAATCCCCGGACTGAGGCTCAATTACGCCAGATGTTGATAGAGGAAGCTAAGAAACAAGGAAAAGAATACGGTTATTATTTCAAAGAGGTAACGAGTGGTTTTACTTATACGGGAGAGGGGGGAAGTTTGAACTCCTTTAATGTAACTCCGTTGGAGGTATACCGTGTTTACGTGGACGGTCGCCCGGACGAGTTGGTTCGGGGGGTAGACCTGATCGGTACGCCCTTGTCTATGTTTTCCAATATCGTAGCCGGTGGAGATCGGCCGAGCGTGTTCACGGGAATGTGTGGCGCTGAGTCCGGATGGGTGCCCGTAACGGCAAGTTCTCCCATGATTTTCGTTAATAAGATTGAAACGCAACGGAGAGAAAAGTCTCGGCAATTGCCTCCCATACTGCAGGCTCCGAGTGAAAACAAGAAATAAAAGTTATTGTACTTTGGTTTAAAGTCTAAAATCGTAAATCTAAAATAAGATGAGATATATATTAGCTGTATTTTTGCTTTTTTTGCTGGTCGCTCCGGTATCGGCACAAAGCGATTCCGATAAGGTGGTTTTCAAAGCTATGCAAGATGAGATCGAGCGGAATAAAGAAGAAATTGTTTTGCCGAATATGCAAAGACCTTTTTTCCTGTCTTACGCGTTGGGACATTATCGTCAGTTTGAAATAGTGGGGGTATTGGGAGGGGTAGTAAACTCTTACGTGTCGAATGGGAATACGACAGGGGGAGTCCAGTTGATGTTGGGTGATTATAATCACACGAGTGATGCCATGTACGTGGGACAATATGCAGAGGCGTCTATTCCCGAAGAGATGGATTATTTGGGTGTCCGGAGAGGTTTTTGGTTGGCAACCGATGTCATGTATAAGTTTGCCCTGCAATCGGCATCTGCCAAGGATGCTTATTTGAAAGCTAATCCACAATCTACTGAAGAAGCTCAATTGGCTGATTTGGAAAAAGTAGAACCTATCGTAAAGATCGTGGAGCCCAAGGAGCCTTATACGATCGATCGTTCTAAGTTGGAAGAGATAGTAAAAGAATTGTCCGTTATTTTTAAAAATTACAAGGAGATATACAATACGCGGGTTGTGGTAAGTGGTATAGATATGGAGTTGTATCGCCAAACGACGGATGGGGTTTCCGTGAAGCAACCTTCTCGTTTTGTGAATCTTTTTGCACAGGGAACCGTAACGACTCCGGAAGGCGAGAAGATTACGGATACTTACTCTGTTTTGGTGAAAACCCCGGAGGATTTACCTTCCATAGAGGAATTGAAGAAAAATGTAACGAAATTTGCAGAGAATCTGGTTAAATTGAAAGATGCTCCTAAAGTTGAAGAGTATTATTCCGGTCCGGTATTATTTGAGGACGGTGCCGCTTCTTCGATCTTCACTCGTAATCTGTTGAATAAACAAGGTCTGTTTGCTTATCGCAAGCCTAATTCAGACCGTGTTCAACAAGTAAAGACGTTAGACGACCGAATGGGTAAGAAGATCATAGACTCTCGTTTGACTGTAAAAAATTACAGCACATTGGATAAATACAACGGAGTTTCTTTGATCGGTGCTTATGAGATCGATGCAGAGGGAGTTGTTCCGGAAAAAGAGATGACTTTAGTAGAGCATGGTATTCTTCGGGGAATGTTGAACGGTTGTGTGCCTACCTCGAAGGCTCCGCACTCTACCGGTAGTTCCCGGTTCGTGTATAGCGGAATAGCTTACGTGACTGCTCCCGGAACGATTCACATCCAAGCGGATAAAGGAATTAAGCCGGAGAAGATGAAAAAAGCCTTAATTAAGGCCGCGAAGGAAGAAGGGTTGGATTACGCTTACATCGTTCGTCGTATAAGTGGTATCGGATCCTTGCTTTATCGGGTGAATGTAAAAGACGGTAGCGAAACATTGACCCGTACGGCTGATATTTCTGCGATTACTTTACCTAAGATTAAGCGTGTATTGGAGATCTCAAACAAAGAAAATGTCTCCAATTACATTTTGAACAATGATGTTTTATCTTCTTTGATTTATCCTTCTGCCATTTTAATTGAAGATGTCGAGATCGGTAAATTGCCTGTAAAGGCTGAGAAAGCACCCGTATTGACTTATCCGTTGCAACGATAAAAGTTTTTTCATATAAAAAAAGCCGGATAAAAAAATCCGGCTTTTTTAGTTTTACCATCCGCCGCCGAGGGCAAGGTATAAATAGACAACCGAAAGTAGTTCGTCCCGGATGGCGTTATTCAGGCTGATTTGAGCATCAAAATAGCCACGTTGTGCGTCCAATACGTCTAAGTAACTGATTACACCGTTAATGTATTGGAGGGTTGCCAAATCCATATAGGAGTGAGCGGCTTCTTCCAAATGTAAACGTGATTCTCGTATCTCTTTTATTTTCTGGTAGGAAGTCAGGGCGTTGTCAACCTCTTTAAAAGCGGTCAACACGCTTTTTTGATAGGCGTATACTTCCTGTTCGTAAGCAGCTTTTGCCGCTTTCAGTTTGGCCCTGTGTTTACCCATGGCGAATAAAGGTTCGAGTAATTCGCCTCCTATGTACCAGTAGGGTGCTTTCAAAAAATGACTGAGTTCATTATTCTCCAGGCCGTATACCCCGGTTAGTTTGAAATTAGGGAATAAGTTCGTGTAGGCAATGCCGACTTTGGCATTTGCTGCCTTTAGTTTTAATTCGGCTTGCCGAAGATCCGGGCGGCGTTCCAATAATGTGGAGGGTAAACCAACGGGTAATGATGGGGGTAGAGCTTGATTTACGATATCTTGTCCGCGAGGGATTTGTCCCGGGTAGTGTCCGGTAAGTAAAGAGATTTCGTTTTCTTTTAATTTTATTTTGCGTTCCAAGTCCGGAATCAAGGTTTTGGTTTTAGCCAATTCCACCTGTGCTTGTCTGTAAGAGGTCTCGGATGTCAACCCTCCTTCGAAACGGAGTTTAGCTAAATATACGCTTTCTTCCCGTGCCTTAAATGTTTGTCGTACAATACTTAGTTCTTGATCCAGTGCTCTGAGTTCAAAATAAGCTTGTGCGACTTGTGCGATCAGTGTCATTTGCAAGGCTCGTTTACCTTCTACCGTTTGCAGATAAGCGGCTAAGCTTTCTTGTGTGGCCCAGCGCAGTTTACCCCATAGATCAACTTCCCAGGTGAGGTTTAATTTAGCTTCGAAGGTATTCTCCGGGGTTGCGTCATACTCTCTCTCTCCACCGATTTGTCCTTGGATTTGTGGAAATAAATCGGCCTTGCTGATCCGTTGGTAAGCTTTGCTTTCCTTGATCCGGGCAGCGGCAATCAACATATCTTTGTTGTGTTCCAAAGTCGTTTTAATCAATCCTTGCAATACGGTATCCCTATACAGTTCCCACCATTTGATATGCTGGACGGAAAGGGTGTCTTTGCCTCCGGCAAGAATCGCTTGCGGGAGATCTAATTCGGGACGGGTATATTTTTGTCCTAATTTGCAGGAGGTGAGAAGAACTCCTGTCAGTAGTCCGATACTTATGAGCTTATAGTGTTTCATAGTCTTACATAACTTTAAAATGGGTGTCTAACTTATTTCAGTTTGAAATTTCATTTGGCACCCTGCGATGTTTTTTCTGCTTCAGTTTATAGATCATGATGAAGAAGAAGGGAACCAGAATAATTCCGACCGTAATCGCGACGATCATACCGAAAAATACTCCCGTGCCGATGGAATGACGGCTGGCAGATCCCGGACCGCTTGCTATTACGAGAGGAAGCATACCTAAAACAAAAGCCAGTGAGGTCATTAAAATAGGACGGAACCGGGCCCTTGCGGCTGTTACAGCCGCTTGTACGGCATCGATGCCCCGGTCTACTTCTATTTTGGCAAACTCCACGATTAATATGGCGTTTTTGGCGGCCAGACCGATGAGGGTAACTAATCCGATCTGGAAATAAATATCGTTTTCCAATCCGAAAACCCATATCCCTAAATAAGCTCCGAAAGCGGCAACCGGAAGGGATAGCAACACGGAAACAGGCACGAGCCAGCTTTCGTATAAAGCGGCTAAGAACAAAAATACAAAGGTAAATACCAGAATCATGACGAGTCCGGTTTGTCCTTCCGCTTTTTTCTCCTGGAAGGAAAGACCGCTCCATTCGATACCCATATTTTCAGGTAAACGGGTCCGGGCTATTTTTTCTATGGTGTTCATGGCTTGTCCGGAACTGTATCCCGGTGCGGCAGAACCCCGAATCACGGCGGTAGAGAACATATTAAATCTTTTTATACTTCCCGGTCCGGTCGTGTATTCGGCTGATCCCAACGCCGTCAGGGGAACCATGTTCCCTTTGGCCGTTTTAACAAAAAACAGATTCAGGTTATCTTTGTATTTGCGGTACGGGGATTCTGCTTGAATGTAAACTTTATATACCCGGTTGAACATATTGAAGTCGTTCACGTAAACCGATCCCGTGTAAGCTTTCATCGTTGAAAATATGTCGGCCAGCGGGATGCCCAATAATTGGGCTTTATCGCGGTCTACATCGAAATACAATTGTGGAATCTCGGCTTGTAATGAGGAGGATATTCCTGTAATGGCCCGGGAACGGGAGGCGTATTTCATTAACGTGTCGACGGCTTCCACGAGATTTTCGAATGTGGCTCCGTTGCGTGCCTCTATTTGCATTTCAAACCCCCCGGAGGCTCCTAATCCCGGGATCACGGGAGGTGTGGATAAAAACACCTGTGCTTCCGGGTAATTGGAAAATTCGGAACGTACCTCCTCCATGACTTTCTCCAATGATAAGTCACCTTTTTTTCTTTCCTTCCATGATTTAAGTATGACGGTCAGTTCTGCTCTGGATTGTGCCGTTCCGATCCTCGGACTGGTTCCCGTCACATTTTGTACATACTCGACAGCCGGATGTTTTCTCAAAAATTCTACGGCTCTTTCCGTTACGATACGGGTACGTTCAAGACTTGCCCCTTCTGGTAGAGCCAGTTCGATTTTAAAATATCCCTGATCCTCTTCGGGTAAGAAACTGCTCGGAATAAACCGGTTCAACACGAAAATGAGTATAAGGATCATGCCGAATCCGGCAATGATACGGCGGGGGCAATTTACGGCTTTATATAAAGTCCGAATGTAAAAATTGTTGCCTCTTGCCAACCATTCGTTGATTTTGCGGAAAATAAAATTTTTCTCATGTTTATTCGGTCGAAGCATGATGGCACACATGGCCGGACTCAGAGTCAGGGCTACCAATGTAGAGATCAGTACGGAGACGACTATTGTTATGGCAAATTGGCGGTAAAGCATTCCCGTGATTCCCGGAAGAAAACTGACCGGAATGAAAACGGCTGCCAGAACCAATGAGGTTGCGATCAAAGCGCCGGTTAATTCTTTCATTGCCTTGCAGGTGGCTTGGTAGGGGGAGAGTCCTTCTTCCATAAGGCGTTCGACACCTTCTACGACGACAATGGCGTCATCCACAACAATACCGATAGCCAGTACTAATCCGAGTAATGTCAACATGTTCAGGGAGAATCCCATCATGAGCATAACACCGAAAGTGCCTATTAAAGAGACGGGAACCGCGAGTAACGGGATGACTGAGGCTCTCCAGTTTTGCAAAGAAAGAAAAACCACCATGATAACTAAAAAGAGGGCCTCGAAAAGTGTTTTGTAAACTTCATGTATTGATTCCGATATGTAAGTGGTGATGTCGAAGGGAATAGAGTAACTTAATCCTTCCGGGAAGTTTTTGCTGATCTCTTCCATGGCTTCTTTCACGTTATCGGCTACTTCTATGGCGTTGGCTCCCGGAAGCATGTATATGCCCAATACGGCGGCATTCTCCCCGTTTATACCACTTTCCGTGGAATAGGAACCCGCTTCCAACGAGACCCTGGCCACGTCGCGTAAGCGGATCATGGAACCGTCCGGGTTGGCGCGAACGACAATTTCTTCAAATTCATTAATGCTGGAGAGCCGTCCCGGGGCGGAAATAGGGATGGTCAGATCCGATCCGGAGATCGGTTGTTGACCTAAAACTCCGGCGGCGGATTCCCGGTTTTGATCTTTCAGTACATTTTGGAGATCTTTGACCGTTAGTCCGAAATTTGCCATTCGGTCGGGAAGTACCCAGATACACATGGCGTAGTATCGGCTTCCGATATTTGAAACCCGTCCTACTCCCGGTATCCGTCGAAGGATATCCAATACGTTGATCGTGGCGAAATTACTCAGATAAATTTCATCAAAACGAGCGTCGGACGAAGTGAGGCACAAGGTCATCAACTGACTGGATGACTGTTTCTCTACTTTAATGCCGTTTTGTATTACTTCGGCCGGAAGACGCGATTCCGCTAATTTAACCCGATTCTGAATATCCACGGCGGCAAGTTCTGCATCGGCCGAAATGTCGAATGTTACGTCGATAGAGAGACCACCGGAATTGGAACTACTCGATTCCATGTAAAGCATTCCCGGGGTTCCGTTTAACTCTTGTTCAATGGGTGTGGCCACGGCTTGAGAAACCGTAAGGGCGCTGGCTCCCGGATAGGAAGCCGATATTTTTACTACCGGGGGGGTGATTTGCGGGTATTGATCGACAGGAAGAAGGAATAAACCGATAAAACCTATGATCACGATTACGATAGAGAGCACGGCCGAGAAGATCGGCCTATCGATAAAAAAGGTTAATTTCATAAGCTTTTTTCCTCCTCTTCTTTAGTGGCAACGACTGGAAGTACAAGACTTCCCGGGGTTAATTTATGGAAACCTTCCACCACGATAAGTTCTCCTTCTCCTAATCCTCGTTCTACGACAACCTGATTCTCAAATTCCGGACCTAATTCGATGAAACGTTTTTCTGCGGTACTATCCCGTCGTACAACATATATATAAGCTCCTCCTTTTTCAGTTACAACGGCTTTTGTGGGAACGACGATAGCATGTTCCCGTACATCGAGCAATAGTTTTACCTTGGTAAATTGTCCGGGTAACAGGATACGATTCGGGTTAGGAAGTTCGGCTCTTACCCCGAATGTTCCGGTTTGAGGATCAACCTGAGGTTCTGCAAAATCAACGATCCCTTTTATCGGATAAACAGAATTATCCGCTAAGGTTATCGTAACATTGGGCTGCCAGGAGCGGTTGTCATCTTGCTCTCCCAAGCGAACGTTACGTTGTTGACTACGTAAATAGTCTAACGCGGTCAAACTGAAATCAACAAGCACCTCGTCGCTCTCCACGATCGTGGCTAATAGCGATTTGGATCCGGGTCCTACTAATGTTCCTATATCCACATAACGCTCGCTGATATATCCGTCGATAGGAGATTTCACGGTAGTATAACTTAACTCCAGTTCGGCTTGCGCCAGATCGGCCTTACTCATGGCTACATTTGCCTCAGCACTTTCCGAAGCTGCTTTTGCGTTATCCAGATCCAGTTGACTGGCAGCGTTTTGTGCATATAACGGTTGAAGACGTTCGACGTCCCGGTCTGACTTGGCTTTTTGGGCGTTGTCTTTTTTTAATTGTGCTTTTGCTTTATCTACTCTTGCTTTGTATAAGTCACTATTAATCCGGAACAAAGGTTGATTTTTATGCACTCTTTTTCCTTCTTCAAATAACATCTGTTCGAGATAACCTTCCACTCTGGCACGAACTTCCACGAAACGTTTGGCTCGAATTCTTCCCACGTATTCACCGTATATCTCAACATCATCAATACCGACTTTTTCAACGGTTACTACTTGTCTTTCCGGTTCCTGATTTTTTTTACATCCGGCTAAAGATACAAGCAAAAAGATAATAAGGACTTCACATAATCTATTCATACTTTTGGGTTTTAATTTCGTACACGATGCCCTTTCTTATGAAAATGGCGTGCTATTTTTTGTCAATTCGATAGTATTGATTGTATTTAATTGGTTATCAGTAAAATATTCTACGTATTCCATGTGGTGATTGTTTGATATATGATCAATATCTTGGGGTATTTTTCCACGGTATTGGGGAATTATTCTACGTTGGAGCGATTTCACAAAAAATAATTAACATCGGATATTCAATCAAAGATGTTAATTATTTTTTATGTGATTGCAGTATTATTTTACGGATCTGTAATTAAGATATCGCTATTTTCAGCATATTATTTCCAAATGTTATTTCAATCCGCTACGTTCAAGGAGAGCGTCGACCGTAGGTTCTTGCCCGCGGAAGCGTTTATAAAGAATCATGGGATTTTCCGACCCCCCTTTTTCCAAAATATTTTTACGGAAAGAAGTCGCTGTTTCCTTATCGAAAATTCCATTCTTCTTGAAAACGGAAAAGGCATCGGCATCCAAAACTTCCGCCCATTTGTAACCGTAATAGCCGGCTGCATATCCTCCTGCAAAGATATGACCGAAAGCTGTTGAAAAAGCACTACCTTTTACCAGCGGCATGATTTCCGTTTTGCCCATGGCTTTATTTTCGAACTCGATCAAAGGTTCTGTTACCGGTTTGGTAATCGTATGCCATGCCATATCTACCATGGCAAAACTTAATTGCCGATCGCTGGCATATCCGCTTTGAAAATTAGCTGATTTTTTGATTTTGTCGATGTATTCTTGAGGTAATCTTTCCCCCGTTTGGTAATGTACTGCCCAGGTATCCAGCCACTCTTTTTCCAATGCCCAGTTTTCCATGATTTGAGAGGGTAATTCCACGAAATCACGGTAAACATTCGTTCCTGAAGTAGATCCGTAAGTACATTTGGATAACATGCCGTGCATCGCGTGTCCGAATTCATGTAAGAATGTGGTTACTTCATTAAAAGACAGGAGTGAAGGTTTCGTCTCTGTCGGTTTGGTAAAATTCATTACCATGGAAATCAACGGGCGGGAATCCTTGCCGTCTTTTATTTTTTGTCCTCTGAATTCGGTCATCCAGGCTCCGCCGCCTTTACTTTCTCTCGGAAAGAAATCCAAATAAAGTACACCTAAATAGGTGCTGTCTGTATCATAAACTTCAAATGTTTTCACCTCTTTGTGATACAACGGGATATTATGCACCTCTCTGAAGGTAATTCCATATAACTTGTGTGCTAAATCAAATATGCCGGATTGTACGTTTTCCAGTTTGAAATAAGGTTTTAACATTTCATCATCGAGGGCATATTTTTCTTGCATGAGTTTATTGGAATAATAGGCCCAATCCCAACGTTGTAGTTCTCCTTTCAGGCCGGCTTTGCGGGCATACTCTTCCACCTCTTTTTTGTCTCTCAAAGAGGCCGGATGGGATGCTTTATGTAATTCTTCGATGAAATTATTCACGATCTCCGGGGTATTGGCCATGCGATCGGTAAGGGCGTATTCAGCGTAATTCTTATATCCCATGATTTGGGCCAGTTCCAATCTCAGAGCGGTAATTTTTTTTATAATTTCTTCATTGTTGTATTCGTTGTCATGGTATCCCCTGGAAGAGTTCGCCCTATACATTTGTTCTCTTAATTTCCGGTTATCGGCATATTTCATAAAGGGGGCAAAACTCGGGTAGTGGAGTGTGAATATCCAACCTTCCTTTCCTTTTTGTTTGGCTGTTATTGCGGCCATCTCTTTTACTCCTTCCGGTAGTCCTGACAGATCCTCTTCTGTTGTCACGTGTAATTCGAAGGCATTGGTTTCGGCCAGTTCGTTTTTATCGAAGGTCAGGCTCAACTTGGAGAGTTCGATGGAAACCTCTTTGAACCGTTCTTTGTCGGCTCCTTCCAGATTGGCTCCGCCTTTGATAAAGGCTTTCCAGGTCTTCTCCAGTAATGCATGCTGTTCCGGATTCAGATTCTGTTTTTCTTTTTGCTCGTAAACCTGTTTTACCCGGTTAAAGAGTTCCTGATTCATGTATATTTCGTGACCGTATGCTGTTAATTTAGGAGAGACTTTTTGGGCTATATCCTGCATCAGGCTGTCGGTCATGGCAGAATTCAGGTTAAAGAAAATACTGGAAATATATTCCAAACGCTCTCCGGTATTGTCGAGGGCAACAATGGTGTTTTCGAATGTAGGAGTCTCTTTGGAAGCGGCAATCCGAGCGACCTCTTTTTTTGCGTCTTCAATAGCTATATCAAAAGCCGGTTCGTAGTGTTCCGCCTTTATTTTATCGAACGGAGGGGTCTGGTGCGGGGTATCGAAAGCCGTTAATAAGGGATTTTGATCGCTTTTACCGCAAGAGGCCATAACGAGAATAATTGCAGCCATAAAAGTTATTTTTTTCATTTATAAAAGTCAGTTTAATTTATACTTCAAATTGCGGGTACAAAAATAAGATTTTTTCCGCTTTTCCGGTAGATTATTTTTTTCCTTTAAAAAGGATTTGAACTTCCAATATCATAGGAATGATACTTACCGTTATCTTCAAGTCCATTTCGTCTTCCTTGATCGTTCCGTTAGGAGAATAACCGATGGTTTGTTTGCCGTAAACGACGTTTCCGTTTCCAGCCAAATAGAACGTGTCTGCCGTTTGTGTTATTTGGCATTTTGCCGGTTCTATTTTGATTCCTTCTACGGGCATTTTGAAATCAATTAATTGAATGAAAATTTCCTCTTCCGCGTTCCGGGTTATTTCTAATTTGCAGGGAACCGGTTCGTCCGGTATTAATTTTTTCCCGTCGGGAGCCGGTTTGATCATACTTTTAATATGTTCTGGTAATTCGATGGTAGCTTCTCCTTTGTACACTCCCGGCAAGGAGGTGACATCGTTTGCTTTTTTCCGGCTGCATCCCGTGCAGGAAGTCATCAGGAGTGCCATTAACAACAGTAAGAAAAGAATCCCGGTAAAGAGTCGTATCCGCTTCATTGTTTTTGATTTTATTTTTTGTATTTTCGAACGGCTAAAATAAGAAAACCTTTTTAAGAATTAAAACAGCTTGAATAATGAAATTCGTACGCGTATTCCTTTTAATTGTAATAAGTATTTTTGGGGTTGAAAATTTCCTGTTCGCGGGTGATAAGGAAAAAAAGGACAATGCGGCTTCGGTTGCAGGAGTATACGAGGGAACGGCCTTCGTGGAGATCATGCAACAAGAGATGGAATTGAAACTGGAACTGATACGAATTCATAAGGATAGCGTTATCGTGAAGGTGACGAATTTCGTACTGCCTAACGGTCAAAAATTCAATTACCGTTCTCAAGGTGTTTCCGTGAAATCGGAAATAAAGCAAGGGAAAACGATTTATAATCTTTATATCTCTTTCTCCTATAACTATAACGGAATGCCCATGGAGGTGAAAGCCTCGGGGAAAGTGATTGACGGTCAGTTCGATTCTGAAGTGAAGGCTACCATCATGCAATCCATGGAAACCAAAGTGACCTATAAGGCGAAAAAACAAAAAAAGTAGTATATTCTAAAATTGATTGTTTGTTTGAACTTTTCCCGTGATTTTGCGAAATAAAAATAATTCCTATTTTTGTGGAATGGAATGTAGGTGTTATGGGTGTAAATGACGTACAGATTCTGGAAATGTTAAAGACCGGGCAGCGCCAGGGAATGGGAGTATTGTTCGATCGATATTATAAGCCGTTGGTTTTATTTGCCGACGGTTTTATGCATAATATGGCGGAGGCAGAAGACGTGGTGCAGGAGCAGTTGGTGAAATTGTGGGAGGAGGAGCTGTACGAGCGGATTCATCCCAGGGCTCTTTCTACTTTTCTTTTTACGATGGTAAAAAATAGTTGTACGAATCGTTTGCTGCGAAAAGGTATAAAAACGGAGTATTTGAATATGCCGCATTACCAAATAGCGCAAGAAGAAGCCGAGGGATTGGATGAAGCGGTTGTCAATACCGTTCTGACCGCCATGCAGAAATTACCGCATAAGACACGTGTGGTCGTCGAGACGGTAATGCAAAAAGGACGAATGTATAAAGAGGCGGCAGAAGAACTGGGGATTTCGGTTAACACGGTAAAGACTTTATTGAAAATGGGATTGAAGGAACTGCGGGGAGAGCTAAAAGACCATAAGAATATGTTCTTTTTATTGATGATGTGGAATAAAAGGAATGATCTCCGTTTATGATTCTATGATTTTCTTCATGAATCTGAAATAATATAGCTTATTTGATTAATTTTTTTTTGTTTTGTTCACCCGTTCGGAAAAGAATTTTGTTTAACTGATAAAGTTTAAACGAATGGGGATGGAAATACAGAAGGATATATTTTATGATATACAGGCCTGTTGGAAGGGTACCGCTACCGACGAGGAGACGGAGCGTGTTCGTCAATGGATAGAAGAGGATGAGTGTAATCGATTGGAGTATGAACGTTTGACACGGGTTTATTACCGGTTAAATTATGCTTTGGCATGGGATACGGTGGATATGGAAGGGGTGAAAAGTCGTTTTATGAGAAACCTGAAGACGAAAACGAAACGGTATGTTTGGGTATATACGCTTGGAGGTGTTGCGGCAGCTTGTTTGCTTTTCTTTGCCATAACGATCTGGTTGAACAGTCATGAACGACAGGAGCCCCTCTCTTTAAATTTGGCACAAACGATAGGAGGCCATTCGTCGGCTATGCTTATTCTTCATGACGGGCAACGGGTAAAATTATCAGCCGACAGTTCTTTTTCATTAGAACTCAAAGGTACCCTATTGAAAGGGAAAAAGGGAGCTGGCTTAAGTTACGAGGTAACCGATCGTATGGATCAACAGGAGGATATTGAGTACAACACCTTGGTTGTACCTCGGGGAGGAGAGTATTTTTTGACCTTGTCAGATGGGACAAAGGTATGGTTGAATTCGGAGACCGAATTAAGTTATCCGGTTCGTTTTACCGGTTTACAAAGAGAAGTAAGAGTAAAAGGAGAAGCTTTTTTTGAGGTCAACCGAGATACGCTGCATCCTTTTATTGTTCATACGAGTCAACTGACGACACGCGTGTTGGGAACTTCCTTTAATGTGATGGCCTATGACGGAGAGTCGTCGACGGAGGTAACGCTTGTAAGCGGAGAAGTGGAGGTTGCCAACCAAAAAGAGAAGTGTGTGCTGAAACCGGGGTGGCAGGCTATGACGAGTAGTGTTTCCGGTAAGATAGAAGAGAGAAAGGTTAATTTGTCTGTTTATGTATCCTGGAAAGAAGGATTGTTCGATTTTAACGAAATGTCGTTGGAAGAATTAGTCGTGAAATTAGGACGTTGGTATGATGTGGATTTTTTCTTTGCGAACGCAAAGGCTAAAAAAGTGAAATTTACCGGGGCTATAAAACGTAGTAATTCGTTGAGGTTTATGTTGGATTTTGTGGAAAAAACATCGGATGTCTATTTTAAAGTAAATGGAAATGTAATTCAAGTATACGAGAAATAATAAAAAAGACCGTCGGGTGTTCGCACCACCTTCCGGTCCCTTAGTTTGAAACTTAATATTACAAATGTATGAAAAAAAATCCATTATCGGGGTTCGTTTTTTATAAAAACGAACGCTGGAAGATCTTTCTGATTATGCGCTTAATGATTGTTATGCTTTTAGGATTTATGTTGGGTGGTCATGCAAATGGTTTGGCCCAGCATAAGATGGACGTAAAAATGGGAGAAACTACTTACGAGGAGTTATTTCAGGAAATTCGTAAACAGACGGGATGTATCGTTATGTATAATAGCGATATGCTGAATAAAGGGGATAAAGTGAAGGCTGATTTCGGTACGATTGACTTAACGGATTTGCTGGAGCGAGTACTTTCGGTAAGAGGATTGACGTTTGAATTGAATAACGAATTTATCATCGTGATGAAGGCCGCTCGTTCGGAAGATAAAGCCAAAGAGTTTACGGTTACAGGTACGGTGAAGGACGAGAGGGGAGAGCCGATGCCGGGAGTAACCGTAAAATTGGACAGTACGTTCTTGGGTACGGCTACCGATCATTTGGGAAGATTTTCTTTACAATTGCCGGTAGACACAGGTCGGTTGGTTTTTTCTTTCGTGGGATATAAGACCGTAAAGATGAACTTTAAAGCAGGAAAACCCTTACAAGTAATATTAGAGGAAGATGTAAAAGCGATGGAAGAGGTGGTTGTGACCGGTTATCAAAAGATCGATCGTCGGAAAAATGCCAGCTCTGCCATTAGCGTAAAAGGTTCCGATATGATGGAAGGAAGTGCCATTTCTATCGATAACATGCTGCAAGGGAAACTGGCAGGGGTGAATATTATCAATCCGACATCGACACCCGGGGCTGCTCCCAAGATTAGGATCCGGGGTTCTTCTTCCATATCCGGAAACCGGGAGCCGGTATGGGTGGTAGACGGTATTATTCTGGAAGAACCGGTTCCGATTTCCGCGGAAGAGTTGAACAGTCTGGATAATGTGAATCTGATCGGTAATGCTATAGCCAGTATCAACCCGGAAGATATTGACCGGATTGATATTTTAAAAGATGCTTCTGCCACGGCTATTTATGGTGTAAAGGCAGCCAACGGAGTGATTGTTATCACCACGAAAAAGGGAAAGATCGGCAAACCCGTAGTACATTATGCCGGTAACGTGGGTATAAGCCTTCGTCCGAGTTATAACAATTTGCACCGGATGGACTCCAAGGAGCGGATTGATGTTTCCAAAGAGATTGCCGAACGGGGATTGGTTTTCGGAGTCAAACCTTCCAATATAGGTTACGAGGGGGCTTTGTATGACCTCTATTCGAAAAAAATAACCCAGGAGGAGTTTGTCGACCGGGTTTATGATTTGGAAAAGGTAAACACCGATTGGTACGACGAATTATTCCGTACGGATGTTTCTCACAAGCATTCTTTATCCATTTCCGGGGGAACGGAAAAAATCAACTATTATTTTTCTGCCGGTTACTCGAATACGAATGCGGTAGTGAGAGGGTCGGATATGGAGAGCTATAACGGATTGCTAAAATTGAATATACGATTACGGGATAATCTGGATGTCGGATTCTCTTTGAGGGCTTATTCTGCCGATAAAAAGTATCTGCATGGCTCTATTGATCCCTATTCCTATGCCTATAATACTTCGAGAGCCATTCCGGCTTATAATGCCGACGGTTCTTATCTGTTTTATAATAAAACGCAGGGATATGAGACCATATTGAATTATAATATTTTGCACGAGCGGGAAAATACGGGTCGGAAGATACGAAACGAGAGTATCGATTTTATGGCTAACGTGAATTATAAGATTTTTTCGGATTTGACGTTTAACGGTGTATTTTCTTTGACAAGAATGAATACCAAAGAGGAGAACTGGGCCAATGAACGATCTTATTATATTGCTCAGTTGCGAGGGGTAAATTATGGAGAAGAATTACCTACGGATCATAATTTTGTTACCTCGCAATGTCAATTGCCTTATGGTGGGGAGTTGAAAAACGATCATACGCATTCGGCTTCTTACGTGGTACGTGCCGGTTTGAATTATTACAAACGCTTCTTGGATCGTCATGAAATAGATGTAAACTTGGGGACAGAGGCTCGTTCCGTAAAATACGACGGTATTTCAACCGTGCAATGGGGATACCTGCCGGATCGAGGCGAAAAGTTTGTTCCGATTAATCCGGTGGAGTGGCCTAAATACAATGAATGGTTGTTGAATAATCCCAATGTAGTGACGAACAGACTTACCAATGTAGTGTCTTTTTATGGGACGTTTACTTACACTTACGATAACCGATATACGGCTAATTTTAATATCCGCACAGACGGATCGAATAAGTTCGGACAGGACAAAGACGCTAAATTTTTGCCTGTCTGGTCTGTGGCCGCTCGGTGGAATATCCATAACGAATCGTTGTTTAACGATGTGATGTGGATGAATTTGTTGGCGATTAAAGCTTCTTATGGAGTACAGGGTAACGTACATCCCGATCAAACTCCTAATTTATTAGTGAGTATCGGTAGTATGGATAATGTTTCGAAAGAGTATATATCCTCTTTAAGTCAGCTACCGAATCCTTCCTTGCGCTGGGAAAAGACAAAATCTTATAATCTCGGTTTGGAGTATGCATTTTTGGATAACCGGATTAACGGGTCCGTGGAGTATTATTTAAAGAGAGGCGAGGATCAGATTATTACGAAACGCGTATCTACGGTGACAGGGAAAAAAGATGTGTCCATTAACGGGGGAGATGTTGAGAATAAAGGATGGGAATTGACTATTGGTGCGATTCCTGTGAAAACACCAAATTTCACTTGGGGATTGTCCGTGAACATGTATAAGAATTACAATAAGGTGACCAGTAAGAATCAGACTAAATCTTACGAGTACAGGGATTTTCTACAAGGGAATCTGGTCGTAGATTCGAAGCCTCTGGATGCTTTTTACTCCTATAAGTTTGATAAATTAGACGAAGAGGGATTACCTACTTTTAAGGATACGGACGAACCGGAAGGTATTACGAAAGAGGAGATGTTTGAAAAGGCATTTGCCTATTCCGGAAAACGGGTGGCTGATCTGAATGGCGGTTTTTCTATGTATTTCCAATATAAACGTTTGACCCTGAATTGCTTGTTTGCGTTCTCGATCGGAAAGAAAGTCCGTTTGAACAACCTGTACGAATCTTCTGGTCAGATGTTGCCTATGCCTCAGCAGAATATGTCCGATGAATTTGTGAATCGTTGGCGGAAAGGAGTTAACGAGAACACGGTTATTCCGGCTTTATCCGATCTTAATCTGGTGTTTTCCGATTTTGATCGGAAATATGTGATATCCAATAACAAATGGGAGATGTATAATAATTCGGATTTAAGGGTTGTTTCCGGGGATTTTTTGCGGATGAGAAGTGTTTCTTTGAATTATAATGTATCGGATGATCTGTGTAAAAAACTGGGCGTTTCCGCTATTAGTATGCGTTTTGAAACGGGAAACCTTTGGCTATGGGCCAATAAAAAATTACGAGGACAGGATCCGGAACAGATGAGTTTTGGTTCCGGTACGGTCCCTCCGACGAGGAATTTTAATTTTGGTTTGAACATATCAATTTAATATGAAGGCTATGAATAGATGGTTACTATATATATTGTGCGGGTTTATTTTTACCTCCTGCGGAGATTTTCTCGAAGAGAAATCTCAGGATTTGATTATACCTAAGACGGTAAAGGATTATAGTGAATTTCTGTTTGGTGAAGGCTATATCCGGGATAATATTAAGATGCACGAATACCTCGATATCATGACGGACGACGTGGAAGAGAAAGCAGAGTCCTATCCCATGATGGCTATGGATATCCGTTCGGATGGTTACGGCTATTATTGTTGGCAACCTAATCCGGAATATCGGTTTACGGGGGTGTTGAATGCCGATAATGCCTGGGAAGTTTATTATAATAAGATATTGATAGCCAATAATATTATCAATTTAATCGATAAAGCCGACGGAAGTGAAGCCGATAAAAAAGATTTAAAAGGAGAGGCTTATTTTTTACGGGCTTATGCTTATTTTATGTTGGTGAATCTGTACGGGGAACCCTATGAGAAGGCCACGGCAGATCGGGCTTTGGGAATACCGTTGAATTTTGATAATAATGTCCAGGAACGATTTTTTGTGCGCGAATCGGTTGCTCGTTCTTATAAACAGATAGAGGATGATTTGAAGGAGTCTATTCGTTTATTAGAAGAAACAAATTACACGAAGAAAGTCTTTAGGGTGTCTCGGGCTGCGGCTTATTTACTGGCTTCCCGCGTCTATCTTTACATGAAGGATTACAAGAATACCATTGAATATGCCAATAAAGTTTTAAGTGTGAACGCCAATCTATACGATATATCTGTTATGGGAGAAGAGGATGTGGTGATATCACCCAGTAATCCGGAGATCATATGGACATACGGTAATTATGATATCAGCTATTTGTCGCAAGCCAATCGAGGATGTTTTCCGGTATCCAACGTTTTTTATAACTCTTTTGATGCCGATGACCTGCGTAAAACCTGCTATTTCAAAGAGGAGTGGAATGAGGTTTCTGTAAATAAGAGTAAGGCTAATAGCGGTATGTACGGCTTTGCCTTCAGAACGGCGGAAGCATACCTGAACCGGGCGGAAGCTAATGCGGAACTTGGAAATACACAGCTTGCCCTCGACGACCTGAAGCATTTACGTCAATACAGATTTAAAAAGGAAGTTCCGCTTACGGCGACAATGGAGACTATTGTCGATCTGGTTCGGGCGGAGAGGAGATTCGAGCTTTGTTACGAGCAACATCGTTGGTTCGATTTGCGGCGTTGGGATCGTCCCCGTATCGAACATACTTATACGTTGGATATTATGACGGGACAGAAAGAGAAGTTTGTTTTGGAAAAAGACGATGAGGCGTATACGCTTCCACTCCCGGTAGAAGTTAGTGAATTTGATTACGGGTTGGAAAATATCAAACGTCCGGAAAGAAAAGGAGTACAGGTTAATTAAAATGGGAAATTATGACGATGAAAAATTATAAATTATGGATGTTATCCCTTGTTTTGGTCGGTTTGATGTCCGGATGTTATAAAGAAGATGATATCCAGACGACGAAGGGAGATGTTTTAATTGATGTAAAAGAGGGGGACGATGAAGTAGATCAATACATTTATCGATTCTATCAGGCTAACGGTTCTGTTATAATGTATGAATTTAGCGAGTTGGATTACCGGTGGAATATGAGCAGTGTGGTTAAGAATGTTACAATGGTGTTGCAAGAGGATAAAGCTGTGTTGAAAAACGGTCTTGCTTTGATGGAAAAAGTGTTTTTTAATGTTTACGATCAGGATTTTCAAAAGAATTATTTTCCTTTGAAGATTCTTATGGCTAAATCCATTGAAAAAATGGAGTGGGGGATTCCTACTCCGCGGGCCGTGTTAACGGGTTTAAGTTATATCGCTATCGGTAATATTGCTCCGGGGGTGGAGTCTTTGTCCCGGGATGAGATCCGGGATATAAGGGAGAAAGTGAATGCTGAATTTTGGCTGAGTTATCTGGTTAAAGGGGGATTTATTCATGTCCCGGAGAGTTTTTATGAAGTCAGCAAACAGTATTATCAGGAGTATTTGGACCGTTTGCCGGAAAACGAGGGGGTAGATGAGGTCGATGTGAAAAAGTACGGTTTCTGGAAAAAGGATGATTATGCCAGCTGGGCTGTCTTGGCTCCTGACCGGGATCTGGATTTCAAAGACTTCATGGGAGTGATAACTACGACTCCTTATGACGAATTAAAGTCCATACTGGATAAGTACGGTAAATTGAAAGACAAGTATACGATTTTGGCAAACACCTTTAAAGAGAAGTATCACATAGATATTACCTTATTCGGAAATAGATAGATAACCAAAAGCTGGTTATTGAATGACGTGGATTTTCCCATTGCGGAGAATCCACGTTTTATATTATTGGAAATCTATGCATGGGGTAGAAAGTTGGGAGTATCGGCATCGGAAACCAAAGGATAAAAAATCAAGCAGTATTACCTTCGGAGATTATTGTTAAAGGTGAATACGTGGATGCGACTTATCGTTTTTCATATAAAACGATCAACGGTTATGTTAGTAAGATTACAAAATCGGGTACTGATGCTGTAAAGGATATTTATGACATTTCGTACGAGTAAGTATTGAAAGGAAGGAGGCGGTATGCTGGTTTAAATTCGAAAAGATGAATCGTTAATAAACAAAAAATCCGGAAGTAATTCCGGATTTTTATTTATATGTTTATGGATAATTAGAGGTATTTATGTTCTTTTGATGGTCTTACCTTTCCTGTGAAATTAGATATTGGAATTGATCTTATTTTTATAAATAAATCATTATTTTGTAAACAATAGTTTTGTGTACTATGTATTGTAATTCACAGATTGTTATAGTATTTGTATATTGGATTATTTTGCAATACGGGTATTTTTTAACTTAAAAATAGGGAGGTAGTAGTAAAAAAATATTTGTATTGATGATAAAAAAAGTTATTTTTGACAAGTGTATGGGTGGTGACTAAAATAAGCAAAAGCATGGTAAGGTCTGTTTTTGATAGTAAAATGTTCGAAAAATTATTTCATCTTCATTTTGTAGATTTGATGGGCTTTGTTAATAGCTATGTAAAAGATGAGGAAGTAGCTAAAGATATTGTTCATGATGTTTTTCTGGTACTCTGGAATAATAGAAAGCGATTAGACTTTTCCTATTCGATGAAATCTTATTTATTTACGTTATCCCGGAATTATGCCTTGAATTACTTGAAGCACTTGCGCGTTGTTGCCTCGAATGAACGGGAGATGACGGCTTTCATAGAGAGTACGAATGATGAATTGGAGCAACGTGAGAAGAGATTGTTTCGTTTACATGAAAAGCTGCTTCTATTACCTCAAAAACAGCAGGAAATATTGAAAAAGTGTTTTATAGAAGGGAAGGGGTATAAAGATGTGGCCGAAGAGTTCGGAATCAGTTTGAACACGGTAAAAACCCATCTGTCCCGGGCTTTGAAATTTTTGCGGGAGGAGATGCATGACGAAGTGGTTTTATTGTTCTTCCAGTATAGAAAGATGGGTATGGGAAGATTTTAATTTCTATTCCGGAGGATTAATTAAAAGTGCCGGAGAAATAGCATTGTTTTCTCCGGCAGCACACTACGGCGGGTTGTTTGTTTTATGTTTAGGTAATTGGTTTCAAATGTTTTTGTAAGTACGTGGAAAGGGATATGAATACCCCTTTCTTGGTACTTGAAAGAATGTTTTTATCTTCCCCGTCTCCGGATCCAGATGATGATAGCCGCGATCGCTAACAAGATCGGGAAGAGTCCCATGAGACCGAGTTTTGAAATATACATTCCCGTTTCACCCACGCGCACGGCGTTGTCGGGCGGATTGGGGCGGCGCACGTCGATGGGCACTTCCTCGTCGGACATCCAGAAGAAGGAGCCGGTAATAAGCGAGTAGTTGGAAGCTCTCACGCCTTTTCTGCTGATGCTGATCTCCCCGTTACTCAGGCAATCGGCATCTCCCAGGATAATGATTTTCTGTTCTTTCTCTCCCACCTTCCGGGTTAAGGCTAAAGCCGTGGTATAAATTTTTTCGATCTCTCCGGCTTCGGGGTTCAATCTCACCGTGTCATCCACGAAATCGGTCGTTTCCACCTCGTTCCAGCAGTTGACGGTGTCGCCCGTGAAAAGAGGAGTGACGTTGAATCCCTTGTCCCGCGTGTATTCTAATGCCGTGCAACCCGGCATCGTGACCACGTATTCCCTCTTGATCATGTTGTCGAAATGATAGGAGAACTCCCCAGCCTCTCTCGTGGGCGTGGCGATGATGAAATCGGCCTGGAAATTTTCAGTCGGTCGAACCAGGCGTCCGGGCATGAATCGTACGCCGAACTGTTCCACGAGAGGATTCATGACCTCTTGCCGCCTGGGCTCCCCGGCGATCATCAGGTTGCCGCCCCGCTCGATATAAGCGTTCAAGCGCCGGTTCTCTTCCGGGGAGAGGGGTTCCCGCATGTCGGCAATAACCAGGATATCGATGTTTTCCGGAATCTCCCTGTCCAGCGTCACCTCGAGGAAATCGAACCCGTTGTTGATCAACGAGTAACGGAAAGGCCTGTCCTGTGCGAACCGGTTGTAATCGCGGTCCCCCTCCTTGATGCAGTCCCTCTCGCCGTGTCCCTTCACGAAACCGACTTTCGGTAGTTCCATCACCAGTCGCTTGAAGGCGGCGGATATCTCGGACTCGAATGGATGCACGTACATGTCATCGAAGACGCGCAAGAACGTTTTCTGGCCGTTTTCTCTCTCCAACACCCTCACGAACCTGTTTTTCTCGGGCGATAGATCTTCCATTTTCCTGACGTCTTCCGGCGTGATGAACATGTTGGTGTCTAAATTCCATGAATTGCATATTTTCACCATGCGTTCCCTGTCGGAAAGCCCCGGGTATCGCTTATCCAGTTGCGGGTTTTCAGCCTTGTCGTAGTAATAGACGTATTTCATCTTGATCTCCGGTTTGAACCGGGTGTATTGTTTGAACCGTTCGAGGTCCCTGTTGATACTGCGTGGTAAAGCGATGGTGTAGTAATTATCGAGGATATTGGTATAGGTCGTGATGGTCAACCCGCCTTCCATTTTTTTCACGATCTCCTGGCTGTTGGTGGTCAATGTCCTGGCCTTGGTACGCGTGGCATCGTAAAAACCCATCAATTTCGGTCTCGAACTGAGGTACCCGAGGAACATGGCGATAAAAACCACCCCGATGTATTTCCCGCACGAAACAGTCCACGCACTCTTTTGCCTGACACCCTGCAACCGGATGATGGAAAGAGCCAGGAAAAGAGCGATCACGATGATGAAGTATAACACGTCGTCGCTACAAATCAGTCCGTTAATAAACTCGGAGGCGCGTCCCCGTATGGATAGCCAGTAGGTGATATCCCTCACGAAAGCGATATCCTGCCACGTGCCCCCGATGAAATTCAACACGGCCAGCACTGCCAGCGTTCCCATGGCGGCCACGACCTGGTAAGAGGTGAGGCTTGACATGAACAGCCCGATGGCCGCGTAGGCGCAGATCAAAAGATAGAGCCCGAGCAAACCTGATAAGGTGGCCACGAAATCAAACGATTTTATAGCGGCAGCCCCGTAGACGACAAAAACGAAAAGGATGAACACGAGCACGATCCCGTAAATCATCATGGATAAAAATTTCCCCAGTATGATCTGAGTGTTGGTAACGGGAGATGAGTACAGTAGTTTAATGGACCCGCTCCCTAACTCCCGGCTCATGAGTCCCATGGTTAACAGGGGTATGTAGAAGTATAGGTATTGTTGCACGTTAGTGAAAAGTCCCCACATCCCGGCGTAGGTTCTCATGGTAACATCCCGTAGGGTATATCCTAATTCCTGGTTCCTGACGAAATTGCTGAAAACGTCAGAGAACGCCATGGCGGCCTGGAAGGTGAAAATCACGATAATCAACCAGGCCACGGGTGAATAGAAAAGAGTTTGCAATTCGGTTCGGGCTATTTTATATATCATTCTCATAACATCAATTTTAAGGGTTATTATTTCTTGGATAATTCTGCAAAGACGGCATCGAGCGAGCTCTTCTCAATATTGATCTCCGTGAGTCTCCATCCCCTTGCCACGCTGGTCTCCACGATACGCTCGCAAACGTCTTGGGCGTCCCCGAATTGTACCCGGAATTTCGTTCCGCCCAATTCTTCCACGGCTAACACGCCCTGTATGGAGCGTAGCTCGTCGACAGGTGGAGCCGCCGCCATGTTGATCAGTAAAGTGTTCGGAATGATATAATTATCGAATTCATCGACCGTCCCGGCGAATACCAGGTTTCCTTGCTCGATCATGCGGATATAATCGCAGGTAGCCTGTACTTCCGGTAGGATATGAGTGGATAGGACCACGGTACGTTCCTCGGCGATCTCCTTGATCAGGTGTCGTATCTCCACGATCTGGTTGGGGTCCAACCCGTTGGTAGGCTCGTCTAACACCACGAAATCGGGGTCGTGCACGATCGCCTGGGCTATTCCCACGCGTTGCTGGTATCCACCCGATAGATTCCGGATCAGCCTCTTTTTGAAGTGGGTAATCCCGCATTTGCCCATCACCTCTTTCACGGCACGCTCCACCTCTTTACCCCTGAGCCATCGTAGATTGGCACAATGCACCAGGTACTCCTCTACCGTCAGGTCCATGTGCAGGGGAGGTTTTTGCGGTAGGAAACCGATATGTCTTTTGGCTTCCACCGGCGACTTTCTCAAGTCGATCCCCTTGATGTAAACACTTCCTTGCGTGGGTTTCAGTACCCCGCACATGATATTCATCGTGGTCGATTTACCCGCCCCGTTGGATCCCAAAAGACCGTATATGCCGTTACGGGAAATTTCGAAATTGATATCCCGAATGGCCCACTGAACGCTATAACGGTGGGATAGATTTTCCACTTTTACAATTGTTTCTTCCATAGTTTTATTTGATTACATAACACATCCCTAATCATACACGAAATATATGATATACAATTTTATAACAAGTAATTTAGGTGTTCATGAGGTCGTTTAATCACGACCTCATGAATGATTTTGGTCTATTTTTATCTGTATCGATCTTCTGCTGACGACCAGTTGGAAAATCTACCGTATTTGAAAATAGAGTGAACGATATTTCCCAATCCGGAATAGTGTTTAATCTCCAATTCTGCGTTTACAGCAGGTGTGGAGGGATCTATATTACCCCGGGCGATAGCATTGACAACCTCTTCCGGATCCAAGTTACAGATATAGAAATGACCGTCGCTGAAAGCGATTCCCATTTCTGAAACAACGGCATTCGTGTGAATGGAAACAATTTTTCCGGTCGGAGGATTTTCTCCTAAATTGCAGTCTTTGTATAAATAATACTTATCATTTTGTTCCCGGTAGAAATAGACTTTTTTGTCTACCGTAAAGAATACGTGAGGACTATCCTGGAAGTAGGTATTTTGTCCCCGTAACATCCAAAATTGCGAATCTTCGGTGAGATTGTAACCTGCAGCAAATTCTTTTTGGACGGGTTGTGACACCTTTATGGTATTTGTTGAGGAATCCCAAGTCAGATAACACTTTTGGAAATAATATTTCCCGGTTTCCGTATCTTTTAAAATGTTTATCAGGTAACAGTCGCCTCCCCATTCGTCGCAGGTTTGGGCATATACTAATTCCATTTTTTGATCCATCCCGTTACAGAAATCGAAATAATCCGGGAACTCTTCTTCGTCGTAGTTTTTGACCAACAAGGGTAACATTTTGTCGTTGCTGGAAGATTTGTATATGGCTAACCATCTTTTGTTTTTATTATCGAACATAAGTTGATAATAGGTCGGTTTGGGGAAGGTAAACGTGGTGATCTCCATTCCACCGGGGTATTCAAGAGGAATCGTGGGGTATTGGGCCGTTTGGAATTGGCTCGTTACGGTTTTGTTCATTCGGGCATACACTTCTCCTTTGGCCGTCAATAACAATTCGACACCGCTGATCGTTCCGTTGGCGTAACATACCTGTACGGGATCAAAACCTTCGTACGGATATTTTTCACCGATAAACTCATCTTTCGTTTGAATTACCTGACTGAAATTTCTTCCGTCCAATTCCACTAATCCGGGTTCTCCTCTCTGCATGACTAATATTTCGTCGTAAGCCGAAGTGAAATGTTGTTCCAGTCGGAACGGTTGGGAGCCGAGAGGTTTATCGGGATGCAAGGTTTTGTAAATATCGGGGTAGAGTTCATACGTGTCAATATGGATGAAGTCCAAAGCGGAGCGTCCTTCTTTGTCGGAGAGAATCAACCATCCTAAAAGATATTTGGCGCTGACCGTTACGGAAAGGGAAGCCCCCCAGCTAAGACCGGTAGATTTTTGTATTACCTGGAAGGTGACATAGGTACTTCCCGATTCGTTGAATGTATAACGACATACTCTTTCTTGCGAGATCTCTTCTCCGTTATAAGTCCATTTAAAATCGTATTGGGTCGAGTCTTCCGTCCCCCAGTTTACTTTACAATCCAACTCGCACTCTTCTCCGACGTAAGCAATTCTGTTACTACGGTCTCCGGATAGAGCCTCGTCTCCCAGGATCGTGATTTTGGGCATCGGAATCCGGGCTGTTTTCGATTTATCGTCATAGCATCCTGTAAATAGTCCCCATAAGACTAAAAACGCGCCTAAATAATATATTATTTTTTTCATATACATCGTTTTTTAGTGTTAGATCAAATTCCCGAGAACCGCTACTTCCATTTCAGAACCGTCTTTTTCATACACGGTTCTTCCTGCCGCTTTTTCATCTGTCAGGTATTTTTTGAATAAAAGCGAATAATTCCGGAGTTCACTGTCCGTTGCATTTGTCAGGTCTACTTTTATCTTGTCCAAGAATAATTGGTATTTTTCATCGGAATATTTACCCAAATAATAATTTACCACGTTGGAATTCCACCATTTGGGTTTTGCGATGATGTTATGGAACCAGATGATAGCCACTCTGTATTCTGTCCTTCCGGCTAAGAAATTTTCAGAATCCTTTATTTCGACCACTAAACGGACTTTTTTCGTGTCTAAAACAGGATTGTATTTTAATTTGATGTAACAGGTATCGATAGCTCTTCCGGCTCTCATAATCGGATTTTCCGGGATTTCGTAGGTTTCTGCCGGGGCCGTGGTATATTCATCCACCACGGAAATTTTATAAGTCTGGTCTTGATCTCCCCTGCCGGTACATCTTACGCTGATCGGGAACTCGATCGTTGTCTCTCCGGGATAAAAGAAGAAAGAGGTTTCGGTAGAATCCGTTTCGGCCTTGTATAGATAGAGGTATCTATTGGAGGTCAAATCGTTGTATGTGGGAATATCTTCCCGTTCGCAACTGGTCAATAGACCTACGATGCTTATTACCAATAAATATATATGTTTCATATGATTTACTTTATAGTATTAATAATAAGATGTTTCACTGTCCGGAAGAGGTAACACGAACCAGGAGTCGGGAGCTTCCCACGGAACGTTTGTTCCGTTATACATCTTTTTCCAGTTTAATTTTTTCAAATAGAACCAGGTTTGTCCCCGCGTCAGGAAATCCCGGCTCAAATCGTTGATCAGAATTTCCATGAAAGAGTTGTAATCGTTTACCGTGCTGGGAATGGGGGTGGTGATATTGCGATTGTCTTTTACCACTTTCAGCGTATTGATGGCCTCCCCGATTTTTCCCTGTTCGGCTAAATATTCTGCTTTGATGTAATAGATTTCAGGAATTTCCAATACCGGCAAGATAACCCGGACCTTTTCGATGTAACTATCCGTTGAATGGGAAGAGTTGGAAGGATCCCATACGCGATAGCGGGAAGTCGACGTGTTATAGAAAGCCGTGTAGCGGTAATCTTCTTTAATATCGTCCGCCCCGAACAGATCGTTTAGTTTTGTCATTTTGAAATAGCTTGTTCCCGCGGCCTTGCTGTAATTTTCCGCAACTTTTGTATTCCACAGACATATCAATCCCTCCGGACATCTTTTGCCGTCGATTAAATTAGGATTGTTATTGGGTTTTTGATCCCAGGCAAATTCGAATCCGACACCTGAATCGATCCACTCCTCTATGATTTCATTTACATAGGGTATGGCTTTGTCATTTTCCCTGTTGTAGGAGTATACCCGTGCCAATAAACCGGTGACGCCCCAGTAATTTAACCGGTATCCCCGGTAAGCGAAAAATCCGGCTGCGTTTCCGTTGGATCGTTGACCGTCGTCCTGTAAGTTTTGAATGCCGTAAA
Source organism: Sanguibacteroides justesenii (assembly GCF_003204205.1). NCBI lineage: Bacteria > Pseudomonadati > Bacteroidota > Bacteroidia > Bacteroidales > Porphyromonadaceae > Sanguibacteroides > Sanguibacteroides justesenii. The sequence goes on along the minus strand of NZ_QJPL01000010.1, from coordinate 26,703 downwards.
ACAACATCGTGCTGAAATATGACATGATACTTTCACCCCAAAGTATATCCACGTCGATGGGTTTCAGGATATCCCGGGCGTATTTCAAATCTTCGATTATATTTTTGATAATCTCAGAGGTCGATTTGTATTCGGGGGATATGTTAGGATAATTCGTCACGTAAGGAATGGCTTTATCCTTGTTTCCTAAAATAGGTGCCGGAGCGAATAAACGTAAAAGTTCGAAGTGCATCAATGCGCGCAAGGCTTTGGCTTCTGCCAATACCATACCTTTCTCCCACGTGTATTCGAAAGGTTTGTCCGTCGTTTCGACTTTTTTGATGATGTTGTTGCAGTTCGCGATAACGTTATAACCGGTTTCCCAAATACTGGCAATGGCATCTTTGGTATAAGAACTTTCAAAGTTTGTATTGTCCATCGCGTATTTGTATTTGGTAGGAAGAGAGCTTGCGGTATAATTTCTGCTTAAAACACTCATCATTCCCCAGGTTAATTCCTGTCCCCATAAAGGATCGGAGGCCGCAATCTGATAAGCTCCGATTAAAGCAGTCCGGAATCCTTTCGTTGTGGCAAAAGCATCTTCTTCGAGAATCTCCTCGTTCGAAAGGACATCTAACCATTTATCACATGAACTGACCAGGATGCAGGTCGATAGCGTGAGAAATAGTGCTATGATTTTTATTTTTTTCATAATCGATGTGGTTAAATATTAGAAACTGACATTCATACTGAAATTAAACGAACGTGCGAAAGGATAGCTCGTACCTCTTTCCTGCTTGATGGAGGAGATGGTTGCGATATCTTCCATGTTGAACTGTAATCTTAACGTACTGAGTCCCCAACGATTTACTAATGCCTTGTTGAAATCGTAACCTACTGTCAGTGAGTTAAATGTTAACGTGTTGTCATCCTGGACGAACCGGGAGGTAGGACGGGTAACGTAAGTTTGGTCTTTGATATCCTTTAACGGGGTTACGTCTCCGATCTCTTTCCAGCGATCGGTTAAAATACGTCGGTCTCCGCTATATGATTTCAAATCAACATTTTCGATGGCTTGTAAGGTTTGATTGTAAGCCTGTCCTCCCCAGCGATACATGAAGGTAGTGTAGAGAGTAAAGTTTTTCCAGCGAACGTTAAGACCGAAAGATCCCGATATTTTAGGATCGGAATCACCCAAATTTTGTTGTTCTTCGGATTTCCACACGTGTGTGGTAGTCCCGTCCCGTTTCACGTATAATTCATCCCCCCGGGCCGGGTCGATGCCCAAAGATTTCATACCGTAGATGGCGGATAGGGAGTTTCCTACCTCGTATTTCATAAAGGGGGTGGCAACATTCGAACTCGTGCTTGTAGAACCGTAACTACTGAAGTGTTCATCGATTCGTTTGTTGTAGTTTTCCAAAGCCTTTCCGATTTTGGTAATGGTATTTTTGTTATGGTTGGCATTGCCGAAAAGATAGATACTCCAGTCTCTGTTTTCAAATGCCCTTATATTGATATCGATATCGACCCCTTCGTTTAAGATTTCGCCTACATTACTTTTGTAAGAGGTGAAACCGGAAGAAGAGGGGATACTTACATCTTCGACCTGATCAAGCGTTTTAGCGTGATAGTAATCCACTTTCAGGGTTAAAGCGTTATTCAATACGGAGATTTCCGTACCGGCATTCCAGGTTCTTACTTTTTCCCATTTAAGGTTTTCATTACCGAGGGCTTTTAATTTCATACCCCGGATATTGGCATAATCTACATCGTATAGAACTTCGTACGTTGTTCTCGCCTGATAAGGGTTGAAATTGGCTTTTCCGGTTTGTCCGTAAGTCGCTCTGATCTTGAATTGGTTCAGGAAACTGATGTTTTTCATGAACGCATAATTGTGAATGTTTATTCCGGTACCGAACGACCAGAAAGTACCTGTTTTCTTTTTACTACCGAAGGCGGAAGATCCATCCAGACGACCGGAAACGTCGAACAAATAAATGTCATTGAAACTGTAATTGAATTGCAGATAGGTGCCGAAACGACGGCTATAACTGTCTTTATAGGTCGGTTTGGAACTCACGTCAACGGCACTGCTGGGGGAAGGAACACTCCCGAACGGAAATCCTTGATAATAAGCATAAGTAGCTTCCTGTTTGGTTTCTGATGCTTCCAGGCCTAAAGAGAAATTCAAATTATGTTTTCCTAATTGTTGGTTGTAAGACAGCAAACCGTTGGCATTCCATTTGCTTGTACGGATTTCCCGGTCCGTGTATTTTCCTTTTAAATCGTTTTCACTTTGATAAAAATCTCCTGAAGCCGGATCCTTGTATTCATCTTCATCCTGTAATTTGAAAGAAGCGCTGAACGTTCCTTTTAACAACCAGTAGTTGTTGATATACCAGCTGATACTTAAGTTGTCGGTAAATTCTTTGTATTTGGTTTTATCGAAACTTTGTAAAGAGGCCTCATACAAGGGATTGTTGATCCGTGTCGCTCCGTTAGGCGGAACGGAGGTACGGTAAATCTCAAATTTTTTATAAGGATTTCCTGTCTCCGGATCATAAGGAGAGAGATAGGGTTTCATTCTTACGTAATCGCTGAATGAACCGTAAGGAGAATCTTCGGAAGACATAATACTTAATGAAGCCTGATTTTTAATCTGTAAGGATTTCCATCTGTAATCGACGGTAATAGCGGCTCCATATACATCCCGAAATGACTTTTTCATTACACCTCCGTTGTGTTGATAGTTTAATTCCAAGCCCCAGCGAAGTTCCTGAGAACCTCCGTCGATATAAAGGAAATGTTTATGATTTACTTCCGTTTGCAAAGGTTTGGAAATCCAATCCGTATCGATGCCGCGGAGGATGTTGTTGTATTGGTTGTCGTAATTGATGATTCCGGCAGCGATGGAATTGGCGTTCGTTCCGGTATATAAACCGGCCTGATATTCCGCTTCCAGCGCTTCGACCGCGTTTAACAGGTGATAACTGCTTAGATCCGGAGCCGAGACGGCTAATGTTCCGGCATAGCTGATCCGGATTTCTCCAGGTTCCGGAGCCGAAGTTTCGATAACGATAACACCGTTGGCGGCCCGTGAACCGTAAACAGCGGTTGCTGCTGCATCTTTTAGGATGGTAACGCTCTCGATCCGGTTGATATCCATATCATATACTTTAGCCATATCCACTTCGAATCCGTCCAAAATAAAAATGGGAGCACTCGGGTTGTTCGTTAAAGCGAATTGAGAGACGTCGTCGGCAGTTAGTTTGTCCAACTCTTTCAATTCTGATGTGCCGGATCGTCCCCGGATATAATACTCGGGCATCGTATTCGGGTCGGAACCCATGGCGTTGTTTTGAATTAATTTGAAAGAGGGATCGAAAACCTGTAAGGCTTTCATTACGTTCTGGCTGGATACTTTCAGGAGATCCTCTTTATTGACTTTAGTGGAAGCCCCCGTGAAACTTTCTTTTTTAATGTTAGCGTATCCGGTTACAACAACATCATTTAAAGAGGTCGTCTCTTCTACCAGAATAACAGTCAGAAATTCTTCTTTCGTGTATTTAATCTCCTGGGGTTTCATCCCGATAAAAGAGAAAATTAACACGGGATCTTTTGTTTCCGGTATGGAGAAAGAGAATTTACCTTCCCGGTCCGTTGCCACACCGATGGCCGAACCTTTAAGACGAATCGTTACGCCGGGAATGGCAACAGAGTCTTTATCCAAGACTTTTCCTTTAATGACCATCTTTTTAATCTCATCCGGTATATTTTTTAGCGGGGAGATAACGATGACATTATCTACTATTCTGTACTTGAATTGTTTTCCGAAAACAATTCGTACGGCCTCTTCCAGAGTCGCTTGTGTTAAATTGATCGTGATTTTCTTGTTTACATCTATCTCTTGCTTGCTGAAAAAGAAATCTTGTTTCAGTTGTTTCTCCAGTTCTATAACGGCTTTTTCGATAGAAACATTCTTTAATTTGAGATTAATTAAAGAATTCTGGCTTTTAACTTCGGCAGATACGTGGGCCAAGCTTACCAGCATTATAAAAATCACGATTTTCATTACTCGTAATAAGTTAAAGATTTTTTCATGCGTGCATAAAAAGCACCAACTTCGTTTTTTTTTCATAACTTTGTAGTTGAAAATTAATACTAAGATTCTCTTAGGAGGATGAGCGAGGGTTGTTCACGGCAATCCTCGTTTTTCTTCCTTTAGTAATAAATAAGTAATCTTTCTTTATCGTTTTGATATGGTTATTGTCCGGCCATTTATGTTAAATGCTATATTCGTTGTTTCTGATATAATATTTAAAACTTTATCCAAATCCATGTCTCTGTTGATCACTCCTTTGAATTCATATTGCTTTATTTCCGGATTTTGATAAAAAACTTGGATGTCGTACCAGCGTCGGAGTTGTTGCATGATGGACTCCAACGTCATGGAATGAAATACGAAACGTCCCTCTTTCCAAGAGATATAATCTTGTACATCCACATGTCTTATATCCGTATTTCCGGTACGTGTGTTCATTACGCTTTGCATTCCGGGTTTCAGAATGATCTCCTGTTTGTTTTTTTCAGAGACGAATCGTACGGAACCGTTTACGAGTGTCGTATATATGTTTTCATCATCGCCGTATGTGTTTATATTGAACGTGGTACCTAATACTTCGACAGATGCATTTTCTATGTGCACGATAAACGGTTTGGTACTGTCTTTTTTCACCGTGAAATAAGCCTCTCCTTTTAAGGTAACTTGCCGTTTGTCCGACAGAAATTTGACCGGGAAACGTAATTCCGATTCGGAATTCAGCCATACCCGCGTTCCGTCCGATAATTCCAGCGGGTAGAATCCGCCCGTGGGTACGACTAACGTACTGTAAATCTCCGATTCGGCCAGATTTATATCGTTGATATGAACTTGTTTGTAGCTAAGTCCTAATAGGGAATCATTTTTGATCCCTTGTACAAAAGGAACCTCTACTCGTTGATTGGTCGATTTTAGCTTGGTTACTTTCCCGTCGGGCAGGATCAATTGGGCTTTTACTTCTCCGGGTGTAATGGCGGCAATCGGAGTTTTCAGCGTGACGCACTCTTTTTCTATCGAACGATTTATGACTTGATTAGCCAATAGGCCGATCACGATGAGGATTGAAGCGGCTACCGACCATCGAATCATATGGCGGTAACTTTGTTGTTTTTGTATGGATTGCAAAAGACGGGAATGTACTTCTTCTTTTATGATTTCGAAGTCTTGAGAAGAGAAGGATTGTCGGATTGCCGCTATTTCATCCAATAGTTTCAGATGTTCCGGATTTTTCAACCAGGCAGTAATTTCTTCTTCATGTAACTCCTTTCGGTGATTTAAGATACGATAGGCAAATTCTATGTCTTGATCGTTGTAATTCATCCTTTTTATGTTATTTTATCAATAACACAACGACCCCCTGAAAACGGGTGACAAGCTTTTGGATTTTTTTTTTAAGAATGTTTTTTCGGCAGTCTTTTTAATGTTCTATTTTAAACTCGAATGGAAAAGAGCGGAGAAGAGTTAAAAATTATAGCCAACTCCGATTGAAAAATTACGATTCTTAATTTTATAATCTTTCCATTGATCCTTATCGGCAATATTTGCCAATCCCAGATCATAATTTAAACCGACGTAAAACTTTTTAATTGAAACTCCGATTCCAAAGCTTAACCCGGCGTCAAATCTTTTTAGACCGCCTTTTCTGTTGTCTGACTCATCTTCAGACTCGTCATCACCCGATTTGGTTGTTCCAAAAGCTTTGTAGTCTCCCTTGTATTTTTCCCCGCCGATTGTTGCGTTCCATTTTACTTTTCCTCCTAATCCAAGCGCTAAATATGGACCAGCGTTGATATGTAATTTCATATTGTCGCTCAATGCAATCCTATACGAAGCGAGGATCGATAACGGTAAATAATTCAGCTTCCATTTTTGTTCATATTTATCGCCTTCTTCTTTTTCACTGTCATGCGCACTTTGGGTAGAGAAATACAATCCGGGTTGAATATAAAATGCTTTACTAAGTCCCCAATCGTAAATCACACCGATTTTAAATCCTAAACGACTTTTGAAATCATTTTCATAATCCGATGCTTTGTCTCCTTCTGCAAGAGAACCATCGTACTTGTTCATAATGTTCGAGAGATTCATATTGCCTCTTACGCCGAACCTTGATTCTTGTGCGTTTGCACAATTGCCGTACTTGCGATAATAACCGCTAACATGAGAATTTTTTTCATAAAAATGATATTGTGTACCTCAATTCCCAGATAGGTGATTTAACCGGTTGTATTACGGCAAGAGTTTCGAGGCGATGATAAGTATTATAGACAGATGAAGAACCCGAAGGTGGCCAATGCCGACAAACTCGGTTGCTCTTTTGTCGCCAGACAGATTGTAGTTATACCCATCAGGAACGGCTTCCGTATCCGAGTAGACTGGGACAGATACTTCTCCATGAACAAGGCCATGAAGAAAGGCCATGTCGGTGAATGGGCTTTGCAGATTGCTACTGCTGTGCTGAACTGGAGGCAGGTAATGACAAAAATGTCAGTGCAACAAATTTAGCGGAAAATAATATTGATGCAACGTTCAAGTTATAATACACAACCGGAAAGAAAAAGATACAGAAACACCCGCTTGCAGACTATTTTGACTGTGAGAATAAGTAAGCTGTTATAGAGTGTATCCGCAAATTCGATCCCGACGACACGAGCGCCGTCCGCCAGGCACTTCCGTTCGATGTGTTGAAAAAAATGTTTGATGTCCTATGTCAGTCGCACCCGCGTTAAATTATTTAAAAAGGAGGGGGGATTTTGTAATATGTATATAATATAAGTAATTTCGCACTGAGAAAAGTCGGCATGAATCATGCTTGGCACCGTTCAGAGAAAACCATAAAGGAATGGTTTGGGTAGATTTAAATAGACTCTGAAAATTAAGGTGAATATAATATTTTGTTGATGAAACGTTTAGGCTTTATTGGAGTGGCGGGATATGTGGCGACTCGCCATCTTGCTGCCATGAAAAGTTTGGGATGCGATTTGGTCATGGCTCATGGTTTGTCTGATAGTGTGGGCGTTATTGATAGTTATTTCCCTGACGCTTATTTTACCACTGATTATGAGACGTTTGTAAAGGCGATTGAAAAGAGTGTGGATTACCTGGCCGTGTGTACCCCCAATCATCTTCATTATAAACACTCTATTATGGGCTTGAGAGCTGGAGCAGATGTTATTTGCGAGAAGCCTTTGGCATTGAATGGTGAGGAACTTTTTATAATGAGAGAGGCTGAGATACAATCAGGACATCGCGTATATCCGATTTTGCAATTGCGGCTTCACCCTGAAATAGTACGCTTAAAGCAACTGGTTGACATACAGTCATCTGATTGCATACATGATGTTGAACTTACTTATGTGGTTCCTCGCGGAAAATGGTATGCCGAATCATGGAAAGGTGACCTGTCCCGCAGTGGCGGATTAATACTGAATATTGGGGTTCACTTCATTGATATGTTGCTATGGGTGTTCGGAAGCATGGATAATTTCTATGTGCATCACTCCGCTTCCGATTGCATTGCCGGGGTAATGCTACTTAAACGAGCCAGAGTGAAGTTCTTTTTGAGTATCAACCGTACGTATGCGGCCGATCAGTCTTCCTGTCGCAGGCTTGATATTGATGGCGAAAAGTTTGATTTTTCTAATGGTTTTTCTAATCTCCACACACTCTGTTACGAACGTATTTTTCAAGGAGATGGTTTCTCTATTGCTGACGCTGCACCTGCCATTGAGACAGCTTCAATGATACAAAAGGAGTCTGTTTCTGCATTGACAGGAGATTGCCATCCCTTTGTCCGGTTTGTATTTTAAATTCTATTTCCGATGATAAAGATGGTTGATCTCCAGGCACAATATTCTGATTTGCGAGACAAAATGGATTGCGCCGTGGGTGATGTCATGATTGGCGGCTCGTTTATCAATGGAACCGATGTACATGCTTTTGAGGTTGAGTTGGCTGAGTATGTCGGTGCCCGGCATTGCATAGGATGTGCCAATGGTACCGATGCGATTATTCTGGCTTTGATGGCTGTCGGATTGTGTCCTGGTGATGAAGTTATTATTCCCTCTTTTTCGTTTGTTTCCGCTGCAGAGGCGGTAGTTCTTCTTGGAGGGCATCCGGTATTTGCCGATGTCAATCCTATTACGTTTAATATTGATTATGAAAGTGTGATACGGTTGATTACTTCTCGTACTAAAGCCATCATTCCAACACATTTGTTTGGTCAGCCATGTGACATGGAGCGGATTATGGAGATAGCTGACAGATATCGGCTCGTGGTAATAGAGGATAATGCTCAGTCGTTGGGATCCCGATTCGTGTTTTCCGATAAAAGTAGTCGATATGCAGGAACGATAGGTTTGGTCGGTTGTACATCTTTCTTTCCGAGCAAAGTGCTTGGGTGCTTTGGTGACGGTGGTGCGTTGTTTACTGATGATCCTGAGCTTGCTCATAAGATTAAGTCGCTTGCTAATCATGGACAAGGTGTAAAATATCATCATTATTATGTTGGTTTAAATTCCCGTCTTGATACCTTACAGGCTGCGGTATTGAGGGTTAAGCTACCTCATCTTGACCGATGGATTGCTCATCGGCGTCATGCGGCTGCTGTTTATACAGCCATGTTGTCAGATGTCCCTATGATTCAGACTCCTGTTGAGGCTGTTTTCGGAACCCATATATATCATCAGTACACACTAAAAGTTCCTTCCGAAACTCGCGATAGCCTGCGCAGGGCATTAAAGGAAGCCGGTATCGAATCTATGGTTTATTATCCTAAGCCGTTACATTTGCAGCCAGCCTACCATAAGGCGTGTTCGATGGATAAGAAAATAACAAATGCCTTAACACTTTCTGAATCCGTTTTGTCTATTCCTATGCATGGAAATATTACAGAAGATGATCAAAGGATTGTGATAGAGGCTATAAAGAATTTTTACAAGTAAGTATGTGTAATTATTGTGAATGTACGGATGATATATTTATTCATCCTACTGCGGTAGTTGATCCGGGAGCAAGAATAGGACGCGGATGTAAGATTTGGCATTTTTCTCATGTCATGTGCGGAGCTGTTCTTGGTGATATCTGCAATTTGGGGCAGAATGTTATGATAGCATCTGGTGTCACTATTGGGCGAAATGTTAAGATTCAGAACAATGTGTCTCTGTATGAAGGAGTCATTTGCGAGGATGATGTCTTTTTAGGTCCCTCGTGTGTCTTTACTAATGTCCGCAATCCTCGCAGCGAGATTTCCCGGCGAGGAAATTATGAGAAAACGATTGTGCGTAGGGGGGCTACCATTGGTGCTAATGCAACCGTGGTTTGCGGAGTGACAATTGGTTGCTATGCATTTATTGCAGCTGGATGTGTGGTAACTCATAATGTTCCTGATTATGCTGTAGTGATCGGTGTACCAAGTCGGCAGATTGGTTGGATGAGTCGTTATGGCCATATGCTTGAGTTTGACTGTAATGATAATGCCGTGTGTCCTGAGTCGGGAATAAAGTATCATCGGTGTGGTAATGTGATTTTTGAATATGAATGACATGAGTACGATATTTCAGCGTCTTCTTGATCGAGAGACTTCTGTGGCTGTTATTGGGCTTGGGTATGTGGGTGCTCCTGTTGCGTTGGAGTTTTCCAAAATCTTTAATGTGATAGCTTATGACATATCCGAGTCCCGTGTGAATCATCTTCGTGACGAATGTGTTCATTTATCACAGTCGTTGAATGTCACATCCTCTGATAGTGCTCTTGACGATGCGTCCCTCTTTATTGTGACGGTAGGTACTCCCGTTGACAGGTACATGCGTCCCGATTTATCTCAGCTCATGTCTGCTACGCGTACTGTCGGTCTTCATTTACAGTTAGGTGATTATGTCGTGTATGAGTCTACGGTGTATCCTGGTTGTACAGAGTCTGAGTGTGTGCCATTGTTGGAAAAAATCTCGGGATTAAGGTGTGGCATTGATTTTAAAGTTGGTTATTCTCCTGAACGTATAAATCCCGGTGATTCGGCGCATACTTTATCTAATACTCCGAAAGTTGTGTCAGGCATTGATAAGGCTGCCACTGAGGAATTACAGAAAATTTACGGCTATGTTATTACAGCCGGTGTACATGCGGCTTCCTCCATTAAGGTGGCCGAGGCGTCAAAAATCGTAGAGAATGTTCAACGTGCAGTTAATATTGCATTGGTGAACGAATTGTCCGCATTATTTTCGCATATGGGGATGAGCCTGCGCAAGGTGCTCGATTTGGCTTCTACAAAATGGAATTTTTCCTCTTATGCTCCCGGTTTGGTTGGCGGGCATTGTATCCCTGTAGATCCGTATTATTTAATTTCCGAAGCTCGTCATTGGGGAATGGATTTACCTTTGATCAAGTATAGTTGTGTAGTAAACGATGGTATGTCAGACTATATAGCCCGTTCGGTACTTGATAGGATTGACCTGTCTCGCCCAAAGCCGGCAAAGGCATTGATAATGGGAGTCACCTATAAAGATAATTCCGATGATATTCGCAATCCGGCCGTATTCCGTCTTAGGGAATTGTTAATGGCGGGTGGCGTTGCGATCGATCTGGTAGACCCTCATGCTGATATGGCTAATGTCAAAAAAGTTTTTGGGGTTGATATGTCCTCAAATATCTGTCCCCCTTATAATGTTGTCATTGTTACTGTAGGACATAGCGATTTTTTGGATTTGGACGAAAACTATTTCTTATCGATAACCATTGACAAGGATGCTTTGTTAGCTGATTTGAAAGGAATTTATCGAGGTCGTATAAAGAATATGAAATATTGGACATTGTGATTGTTGTGCCGAATGATTATGTGTAAAAACGTCAAGAATATGCCTCCTGCAATGGGCGAGAGCCGTACGGCAGTTACAGCGTGGCTTGGTCTGGCTAATATGGCATCTTTTTGTATGTCACTGGCATTGGCGTCAATATTGAGCCGTTTCATGGATCAATCCGCTTACGGTACATACTGCCAAATATTCTATGTATATAACACGTTGTTGATTATATTTTCTTTGGGCCTTCCCAAGAGTTATTCCTATTTCTTGACATTGGTGCCGGTTAACGAAGGACGTTCAGTGGTCTGTAAGCTTAATATGCTGTTTATGTTGCTTGGTGCATTGTTTTCCCTGACCTTATTTTGCGGATCCGGATGGATTGCCGGGTTACTGGGCAATCCTATGTTAGACCAGTATATTCGCTGCTTCTCTCCAGTACCCTTGTTGCTAATGCCGGTTATTGGTGTCGAGGGTGTCCTTACGGTCTATAAGAAGACTCGGCTTATTTTTATTTATGTGTTGATAAGTCGTTTGGTAACGCTGGTATGTGTGGTAATGGCAGTGACGGTTTTTGACACCGGGATTAAAGGTGCAGTTACAGGTTTTGTGGTTGCATCGGCACTGACATGTGCCGTCGGCCTGCTATTGATGTATATTCCTTTCTCTGGTATTGGGTCTGTGTGCAGTTCGCTAAGGCTTGTCGATGTTTTCAGGTTCTCTTTGCCTGTTTTTTATGCAGGAATATATGGATTCATCATATTGTCGTCAAGCCCGTTTTTTGTAAGCCGATATTTTGGAGAATGTGAATTTGCCGTATTCGCCAACGGATTTCGTGAATTACCGTTGGCGAACATGATTGTCAGTGCTGTCGGGACTGTTATGCTGCCTGAGTTTTTGAGAATGCGTTGCGCCGGTACTTCTAAAAGTGAGTACGTATCGTTGTGGAACAGGACAGTCTATAAATCAGCGGCATTGATATATCCGGTGGCTATATATTGTTTTATTTTCGCCGAGGATATAATGATGTTTTTGTTTGGGAATGGTTATCAAGATGCGGCACATCTGTTTCGCATCATTACAGTAGTTAATTTTGTTCGAGTGCTTCCCTACGGTCCGATAATGTTTGCGGTCGGAAAGGGAAATGTTTTTGCAAATATTCATTTGTTTATTGCCATCCTGATTGTCTGTCTCGATATCGTCTGTGTTCGATTTTTTCCGTCTTTTACCGGTATTGCCGTGATATTTGTCTCCACTACCATATTATGCCTGATTCTTCTGATGAAATCTATCTCCCGTATGTTCGATGTCAGTCTTTCTCGCATGATACCGTGGGGTGGCCTTGTCAGGTTGTTGGTGAGTTCATTGTTAGCTGGTTTGGTGTCTAAGGTAATTTTGGAATTGTGCAATGCTAATGGTGAATTGGTTCGTTTTGTCATTGGCTCATTTGCCTATCTCATGGTTTATATTTTTGTCTCTCGCATTGCCGGCATCAGATATTTTTCTTTAATAAAGTCGGTGTTGTCCACGTTTAGATTAAAAACAAACAATCCATAACGTTATGAATATATTGATAATATCTAATTACTTTTTCCCGAATAATAGAATAGCTTCTTTTCGGATTAATGCTTTTGCCAAATATTTTCATGAAGTCGGTTATGAAGTGACTGTAGTTACTGAAGGTTGTTGTGATTATACGACGTTTTGGGAGGGGTGTGAAATACATTATCTTAAGGATCCTGTTATTTCTGAACAGCAATTGCACCAATATTTGCAATCTCGGCGGAAGTGGGTTCCCCGGCGTATTGTTCGGGCTTTGGAATACCGTTTGACGCTTGATGACAAACGTTTATGGCGTATTAGGGCTCAAAAACGTGTGAAAACGCTGTTTGATAGCAGGAAATTTGATGTGGTATTGACTACTTATGGGATGTTGTCACCGCACATGATCGCTTTGGCTATGCGTAGGAAGGGATATCAGTTTTATTGGGTAGCTGACATGCGTGACGAGATGTCGAAGATTAAATGGCCGAAAGACAGGTGGAAAATATCCCGTAGACTTGCGGGGCCTGAACGTCGGATATTGAATAATGCCGATTTAGTGTTGTCTGTGTCGAAGCCGATTCTAGACGATTTCCGGGCTATGACTATACATGATCGCTTTCTTGAGATCAGAAATGGCTATGACTATGAAGAAGTTCATGAAACCAATTTCCAAAACCACTTCACTATGGGATATATAGGTCACTTTTATGGCCAGATAACTCCTGATAATTGGTTTAAGGCTTATTCTGAATTAATATGTGAAGGACGGTTACCGGCCGACAGTAAAATAAAGATAGTAGGAAATTATATGAAGTTGAATATTCCCGATTCCATAAAGTCTAATGTTGAGGAACTTGATGCTGTAATCCATGATGAAGCCATAAGGATATCAGTTTATGAAACAGATGTCTTAGTCATGGTACATCCCAAAGGGCGCAAGGGAGTTTATTCAGGAAAGCTTCTTGATTATCTGGCTACTAATAAGCCAATTATAGCTATGTATGATCCTACTGATGTTGTTGGTGCTTTAATGGAGGAGACCAAGGCAGGCTTTGTAGTAGACGAGTCTGATATAAAAGGCATTAAAGAGGTCATTATGAAGTGCTATCGTATATGGCAAAATCGTGAAGTTTTGCCTCGTAATTGGGATAATATTCGTCAATATTCGCGTCGTTATCAGACTCGTTTGCTTATTGATTATCTTGCTTCCAGGTGATTATGTGTTTTTTGTAATGGATTGGGAAAGTACTTTTGTAGCCCAACTAAATTTTTTAGTTCTTTGTGGCAAAAGAAATCTTATTTATGAGCATTAACATGAAGAAGAATAAGCGTAAAACTACGTGCTACCCATTATCTTTGACAGTCCTGAGAAAACCTTACACTCGATAGATAGACAGCAGACCCACGCTGAAATCCGCGTAGGAAACCGCCTGTGCCATTCTCGAGTGTTTTGATAATTTCTCAGGTTCTCAAAGACAAGAATGAAGCACACGCTTCTTACAATATTTTCCGTTTACATCGACAATCGCAGGATGCTTCCCACCGCTTATCGCAATCAATATAATATCTTTAGTCGTCCAAATCAAAAGAAAAGCAATGATACGAATCGGACTTTTATCGGACATCCACGCCTGGTGGGACGAGCGATACAAACAATACTTTGCTGAATGCGACGAAATCTGGCACGCGAGCGACATCGGTTCCGCCGAGGTAGCCGACCGCCTTTCGGCATTCCGCCTCCCGTGCGCAGTATATGGCAACATCGACGGCCAGGACCTGAGACAACGCTTTCCGTTGTTGAATCGTTTCACCGTAGATGGAACCGACATACTGATAAAGCACATCGGAGGCTATCCCGGCAAGTACGCCCCTTCCATCGTCGGCACATTGTTAGTGCGCCCGCTACGTTTGTTCGTCAGCGGACACTCGCATATCCTCAAAGTCAAATACGACCGCAGCCTGAATATGCTCCAGATTAACCCCGGAGCAGCCGGACGTTACGGTTTCCATAAGGTACGCACGCTGGTGCGCTTCTGCATCGACGTCGGAGAATTCAAAGACCTGGAAGCGAGAATGGAAACTCATCCATTCCGAAAGTTCTCTCCTTATCCGTCCGAAAGTCATGTTCCGCAAAACCTTCTCCGTTTGAACTGAAAGCAAAATTCACATCAAGCATTTAGCATATTCCATAGCCTGTTGCAGCCCATGCGAAACAGGGTGATTGGTGTTTTTAGTCTATAGACAGCTATGGGAGTTGCCTTGTTTGCATAGAGCACATAGTCTGCGAATTTCGGCTTTTCACGATGCACAAAATTACCATGCAAGTTGATTTTACCATCGGTAAACTTAACATGCTGTTCCATGAAGATACTATCTTTCGTCCATTAATTGCTAATGATGGCATAGTTGATATAGCGGAACTTTATATCTTCCTCTGTAAGCTCGTGACAGATGCCCATATTCAAATAATATTTATTATTATTTCTATGCTTAAGCATAGTTGACGTTTATGTTTCGCACTAAATACGGCTTAATTTCAAAACAGGTGTATTATATATCTTTTGATAAGAATATCATAGCTCTGTTTTTGCTTGTTCTATATTAAATTTGAGCATAAAAAATACACCAATATTTACGATGAAGGATACATGAAGCTGCAAAAATTGAATCCTTTGATATTTCAATGGAATCAATATTCAAAGCAATGGCAAATCTATGCTGTGATAGTTATTATTGCTTTCGGGAAACTAACAAGCAACGGGAACTTTACGGTACCATATTCATAAGAAAGCAATATATAACAATTATATATCAGACTTATATAGAATGTATTTCGGTTCAAGCGTGGGAACTGTTAGAGTTATCTGTTTCAGAGGTTCTGGTAAACCTGTGGTACAAGATAAAACGACACTCCACGCTAAACCTATATACGTTTTCATATATACGAAAAGCATGAACGTTTGTAACGCTAATCCCCGTATCACTTGAAATATATCAGATTTCTAAAAACGGGATAAAGCTAAACGCTTCCATAACCAAATATGCTTGTTGCTCGGTATTCCTAACAACACGACGGATATTGTTAATTTTAAGCATTCAACAAACGTTCATTAGGGTGTCACGTCACAAAATTAATATAAGTGTCTGATAACGCATTAAAAATTGTCCTTTCTTATGGTATTATTTATTTTTATTTTTTTCGATTTTGGAACGAGAGGGAGGGTTCTTCATGTTGATTTGGACGTTCGAGAACCGTCATCCGAGTTATCACGGGATGCTTCCGATTTAAGGTATGACGAGGGGAACTTATTTTTTTCTAAAATAGAGCGATTATAAAGATTAAATTTGATCTACTTTAAACCAAATTGTGTAGTTGCTGGTATTGGATATAATTGTAATAATATTTGATAATTTGTAGTTGATGAGTTGAAATAATTTTAATATTTTTGAAAATTCCAATAAATGGATTTTGTAAGCTAAAATAAAAACCGGGATTAAAGATATAAGGAGTTGATAGTTAAATCAAAGGAAGACAACATTTATATTGAGGGATTGAAAAAAAGAGATCCCGAAGCGTACGAAATAGTATTTAAAATGTACTATAAGGTGCTTGTCTTGTTTGTGGAGAGACATATTGGGGATCGGAATACGGCCAAGGATTTGGTTCAGGATATTTTTTTAAAATTGTATGAAAATAGTTCTTCTTTTCCGAATGATTTTAATTTGAAATCTTGGCTGTATTGTCTGGCCCGGAATGCCGCCATCGATTATTTACGACATTTGAAAGTAATGGATCGTAATAAGTTTTTGATGGCGGAAGCGATGCTCTACGCGGCCGATATTGATAAATGTGTGGATGAAAGATTGTACGCGAAGATACAAAGTGCAATCGAGACATTACCGGATCAATGTAAGCGAATCGTTTTAATGAGCGTTGTCGAAGGGAAAAAATATTGGGAGATTTCTAATGAATTGGGGATTACGATGAATACCGTCCGTACCCAGATTGCTCGCGGGTATAAAAAGTTGAGAGAACAATTGAGTGATGATAACATGGCTGTTTTCTTGCTGATGGGGTTGTTTGCGATTGCGAAAGAGAAGGAAATCGTTTGGCAAAATTAACGGGTACATCGAAATAGGAGTCTTTGAATTTGCATAAAAGAAAAGTCAAGATTAACTTTGAAAGTCATTTAAACAAAGAATAATGAAAAATATCGGTTTTGTCGGGTTAGTTATTTTTTTAGGGATGCTACTCTCTTGCAGTAAAGGGGAGGATTCTCCTTATAATTCGAAAAATGTGGAGTATGCTGTCGGTTTATCCGAAGATACGATCGTGTTGGGGCAGTCTGTGACGGTTTTAGCAGAAATAAATCAACCTTTATCTATGTCCGTTTACGTGGAAAAGAAGGATAAAATTCAAACTTATATAGGGAAAATAGAATCTCCTAAAGGAAGTTTGGAATGGACGCCGAAGCGGGAAGAAGTGGATTGGGGGGAGAATTATATTGTTGTCCGTGTCTATTATTCATCATCACATAGTATATCCAAGTATACACCGATCTATATAAAAGAATCCGTCGATGGGGATTGACGGATGGAGAAGGAATATGATTTCGGTACTCGTTATGAAACGGCTCTAAAATAGAGATATTTAGCCTGTAATGAAGTTTGTTTGCAGGTTGAATTGCCATTAGATCACTACCGATGGATTTATTTATCAGGGTTATTTCCGGTTATCCTTTGATCATCGTAAGTAACATCTTAAACCGTTCGACAGCATTTAGGGCGTGAGGAGTGTTTGCCGGCATGATAATCGCTTCGCCGATTCCTAAGATAAATGATTTTTTATCGATGTAAATTTGGGCTCTCCCGTCGAGAATTTGCACCAAAGCATCGAACGGAGCCGTGGGTTCACTTAAACTTTGTCCTTTATCGAAAGAGAATAGGGTGATATTACCTGCCTCATTCTTAATGATTTGTTTGCTGATGATACCCTGATCGGCGTATTCAATCATTTTTCCCATATTCAGGATACCTGCATGGAGATCTGTCGATTTCATATGATCTTTTTTTTGATAACGCAATAGAATGATTAGAGTTTATTTTATAATATTAATAATATTGAAATAATAGAAATATAGATAAAGTATAAAGTTGTCGGAACGTACGATTCATTTTTGTTAATAGGCCCGTTAAGGGGCTTCTTTTATGAATGTGCGGTATGCGCCAATAGCTTGTTGCCACTAATTTGTTGTATGGCAAAGGGGTATGATAAAAATATTTTTTCAAAAAAAATATTGAAAAATTTTGTCACACAAAACAAAAGGGTCTCCGTTTTAGAGTATAAAAAGATAAAAGTATTGTGTATAAATGGAGATTTCAACGATTCTAATTTATAGGAAAATAGAAGGAACCTTGTCGGAGGAAGAGAATCGGAGGTTTGAAACGTGGCTAAACGAGAGTAAGTTGCATCGGCGATACTTCGAAAAGATGAAGAGAATGAACGAGATGCCAAAAGCCCAACAGCTTTCAGAAGAAGAGATTGAGGCAGCTTGGATCGTATTTGCTCGTAAGCTGAAGAAAAAACAACGATTGAGCTATTTTCATCGGCCGATGTTTGTCTATTGGAGTGCCGTGGCCGTGATATGTATAGGGTTGTATATCTTTATTTTGTTGAATGTTAAAGATGACAAATCTTTAAGGGCTGTTCCTACTGTACATCGGATAACGCCAGGACACAGGGATGCCATTTTGTATTTATCGGATGGTAGTCAACACCGTTTAGGTAAACAAAATAATTCTTTCCAAGAAAAATCAGGTATTGAAGTAAAGGTAGATAGTACTCGTTTGGTGTATTCCGCTCGGATACAAAAGACGGACTCTATGCGGAAATTGATCTTTCACAAGTTGGATGTTCCAAGAGGTGGGGAGTATACGGTAGATTTGGAAGATGGAAGCAAGGTATACATAAATTCGGAATCTTGTTTGACTTACCCGGTTGCTTTTGTCGGAACGAGTCGTGAAATTTATTTGGAAGGCGAGGCCTATTTCGAGATACAAAAAGATACCCTTCGTCCTTTTATCGTGCATGCCGGGGACATGGAGATTACCGTTTTGGGAACGAGCTTTGGGGTGACTTGCTACAGAGACGAGGAGGAGGTGCATACAACTTTAGTACAGGGAAAGGTTGAGGTGAACTTTAAGAGCAAGTCGGGCCCTCTTTATATTTTGGAACCGGGTATGCAGCTCCGGTACGATAAGAAATGCGATTTAGTAGTGAAAAAGCAGGTGGATGTTCAGGAGTATGTAGCTTGGCATGATGGGAAATACGTCTTTAAGAAAAAGCGCTTGGAGGATATATTAACGATTTTATCCCGGTGGTATAACTTTACGGTCTTTTATCAAAATGCCGATGCGAAGGAAGCTTTGTTTTCTGGGGAGTTGAAGCGTTTTGATAATTTCAATTATATCCTTCATTTGTTGGAGGAGGTAGGTGATGTGAGATTTGCGGTGGATAAAAATGTAGTGAAAGTACGAAAACGATAAGACAGGAGAATCGTCTTCTCCTGTCTTCAAAGGAGATAAGTTTGCCGACTTGCTCCTTAGGTGTCTAATTTAACTATACAAATTTATGAAAAAAAGAAGAAAACTGTACAGACCTTTGCAAAAAAGGTGGTGTCGTAAGGTGCTATTATGTATGAAACCCCTTTGTTTATTTTTGTTAGTGTTCAATCTGGGATTGAATGCAGCGGTACATTCCCAAGATCAAAGAGTGAGTGTAAAATTGAAAGATGCCGGTATCGAAGAGTTGATTTCAGCTATAAAGAGTCAATGTGAGGTCGGTTTTTTGTATGACTATAATAAAGTGAAACGGGTTAATTCCATTACCGTTGATATGCAGAATGCTTTGCTAAAGGAGGTGTTGGATGCGGCGTTAAAGGGAACGGGCTTTAAGGCTGAAATAGAAAATGATATGATCATTATCAAAGAAACGGTTGCGAAAGATGAAAAGAAAGAAGTTCGAATTGCCGGTAAAGTCATGGATGAGAAGAAGATTCCGCTTCCCGGTGTTGCAATTGTGATTAAAGGTACACATTTGGGAACTACTACAGGTGTAGACGGAAAGTATTCGTTGAGATTGCCGGATGTGAAAGATATTACATTGATATTTAAGTTTTTGGGGATGGAAACTCAGGAAATTAAATATACCGGACAAGATACGATTAACGTAACCATGAAGGAGGAAAAGCAGAGATTGAAAGATGTGGTTGTAACGGGATACAACACGATACGAAAGGAGAGTTTTACCGGAAACGTGACTAAGGTAACCAAGGAACAATTAATGAAGACCAATAATAAGAGTTTGATCGGGGCTCTTCAAATATTTGATCCTTCTGTTCGTTTGAAAGACAACTCGATTTGGGGGTCTGACCCTAATGCTTTACCCGAATTCAATATCCGGGGTGAGTCCAGTATTGCTATGGCAAAAGGTTTGGATGTGGAATATGCCAAAAAAACACAGCGGACCAACGTCCAGGATAACCCGAATCTTCCGGTCTTTATTTTGGATGGATTCGAGGCGTCCGCTCAAAAAATATACGATATGGATATGAACCGTATCGAGAGCGTGACAATTTTGAAAGATGCTGCTGCTACGGCTATGTACGGTTCGAGAGCTGCGAACGGTGTGATCGTTATTACGACTGTCGCTCCTCAACCCGGGGAGATGAGAATTACTTATAGTTTCACGGGTGAAGTGGTATTACCGGATTTATCCGATTACAATTTGTGTAATGCTGCTGAAAAGCTGGAAGTGGAGAGGTTGTCCGGAGTTTTTTCCGATGATGTGTACGGGGAGATGGAATATAATAAGAAATTGACGGAGGTGTTGCGGGGGGTAGATACGGACTGGTTGGCTCTTCCTTTACGTAATGTATTTAATCATAAACATAGTTTCTATTTGGAGGGCGGTGTCGAAAGTGTACGGTATGGTTTGGACTTCAATTATGATAGTAACGACGGAGCGATGAGAGGATCGTATCGTAGTCGTGCGGGAGCCGGCTTAACGGTGGATTTTCGTTACAAGGACAAACTTCAGATTCGTAATTATGTCTCTTACACGATGACTCGCTCGGAGGATTCACCGTACGGAACATTCAATGAATACGCCAATAAACAACCTTATCTTGCTTATAAAGGTGATGACGGTAAATTGTTGTCCCAATTGACGGACGGAACTACGAATCCCTTGTGGAAGACCACGTTGGAAAGTTATTCCGGAAAAGGACATATTTATGATTTAACCGATAATCTGGATATTAACTGGTATATTTTGGAAGGACTTCAGTTTAAGGGGCAGTTTAGTGTTACGAAAAATGATTCCAAAACCGAGTCTTTTAAGGATCCGGACGATCCCTCTTACCAGTATACGGCAATTAAAGAGAAAGGGCAATTATCCCGTTCTTTGTCGACGGGATATAATTGGAATATAAACGCTATGTTTTATTATAATCGTGCTTTTGGTAAACATTTCGTTAATGCGACGATGGGGTTGAACATTAAGGAATCCAAAACGGAAGGTTATAATATGCTTTTTAAAGGATTCCAATTAGGAACGATGAATACTCCTGCCTTTGCGGCTACACAACCGGATAAAACGGACGTTTCCAGAAACCAAGACCGGTTATTTGCCTTTTTGGCTTCGGTGAATTATTCGTTGGATAATATCTATTTGTTGGATGCTTCTGTTCGTTTCGACGGTTCTTCTCAATTCGGGTCGGATAAGCGTTTTGCTCCTTTCTGGTCTGTCGGGCTCGGAGTAAATTTCCATAACTATAAATGGCTGCAAGATCACTGGCTTATAAGTACATTGAGGATTCGCGGATCTTACGGAAGTACGGGTAAGGTGAATTTCCAACCTTATACGGCCGTTACTACCTATGAAACGGATGCCGATAGCTGGTATTATACCGGTCCGGCGACTAAATTGGTTTATTTGGGAAATACGGATTTGACCTGGGAAAAGACAAATACATTGGATTTCGGTATTAACTTGGGATTTTTTAATGATCGTTATACTATAGAGGCTAACTATTACCACAAGAAAACAAATGATTTGATCGATCAGGTAACCATTCGTTCTTCATCCGGTTTCGATCAATATTACACCAATTCGGGTAGTGTGGTAAATAAGGGATTCGAGGTGAATCTAAGCGCTACCGTGTTTCAGAATGATAAATGGGTAGTTACTTTAACCGGTAATATGGCGGGTAATAAGAATGAGATTACCTCTCTCGGTAAATCGACGGAAGAGTATAATAGAAAATTGAACGAAGAGTACGATTCCAGTTGGCCTTCTTATGGAAGAGAATTCATGGCTACACCTTTTACCCAGTATTATGTAGGAGCTTCGACCACCGCTATTTATGCCGTACGATCAGCGGGCATTGATCCGGCAAACGGTAAAGAGAAATTTATCAAGAAAAACGGAACCAGTTCTTATACTTGGTGTGCGGACGATCAGGTTGTCGTGGGAGATCAAAGTCCTACCGCTAACGGAACTTTTGGAATCAATGTGAATTATCGCGGATTTTACGTGAATGCTTATTTTTCTTACCAATGGGGCTCCCAGTCTTATAACGAAACTTTACGGGCAAAAGTGGAGAATGCTAATATAAAGGATAATAACGTGGATAAACGGGTTCTTTCACAGAGGTGGAAGAAACCGGGGGATATTGCGCCTTATATCGATTTGACTAATAATACGACAACCAAACCGACTTCGCGTTTGGTTCAGGATGATGATTATCTGACGTTTAGCAGTTTATCTGTCGGGTATGATTTCAAAAGAGAATTGTTGCAAAAAATTAGCTTGACCTCTCTTGGAATCCGGTTCAATGCAAATGATTTATGTAGGTGGTCAACAATAAAAGAAGAGCGGGGAACCAGTTATCCGTATGCTAAGAATTATAGTTTTACCATTAGTGTAGGTTTCTAATTTTTAAGATTAATCATATGAAAATTATAAATATAATAGTAGTATTGTCTGCTTTGACTCTCGCGTCTTGTGAGGAGTGGCTGGATTTGAAACCGGATACTCAGGCGACCGAAGAACAAGTTTTCTCAACATCGGCCGGATATCACTCCGTATTGAACGGATTATATAAATCTATGGGATCCTCTAATTTGTACGGGGTTGAATTGGCATTTGGAATGGTGGATTGTATGTCTCAGCAATATTCTTTGAAAATTGCCAACAACGTGACCAGTAGGCAACTGTATATCGACGCGGGAGATTTCAATTATACCAGCAGTTATTTAACACCGACGATTGAAGCCGTGTGGTTAGCAGCTTTTAATGTGATTGCCAATGCCAATAATCTGATACAAAATGTGGAAAACGCATCCGAGGATTTGTTTAAGGAGGGAAAGATGGAGAAAGATATGATCTTGGGTGAAGCTTATGCCTGTCGGGCTTTGATGCATTTTGATATGTTGCGTCTGTTTGCACCGGCGCCGGTACATGATGATAACCAGATATATGTTCCTTATGTCGATCGTTACCCGAATATTCAAGCGAGCGGTATAACCGTTACGCCTTTTTTGGAGAAAGTAATTACCGATTTGGAAAAAGGACGGGATCTGGTAAAAGAGTGGGATACTTCGGAGATCGGTGTCGGTTTGCAGATTACGGGTAAAGCTCGTTTTAATAATCAATTTTCTTTTGGAACCGTTATCTATGATGATTATTCGAACGGTTCAAAAATAGATGCTTTTTTTAAAGGAAGAGGCTATCGTTTGAATTATTATGCCATTACGGCATTGTTGGCCCGTGTATATCAATATGCCGGAAAGCATCTGGAGGCTTTTAATTGTGCCAAGGAGATTATGGATTTCCAAGTGAAAGATTACTACGGACTGCAATCTGCTTTTGGAAAGGATGATTACAATGGAATTCGTAGAGGCGATTGGGATTCCAAGACCGATTTGAAGGTTATCTCTAATTTGATTTTTGCCGTGTACAATGAAAAGGCGTATAACGACTTAGGCCTGGAGTATTTCTTTAAACGGGAATTTTATAGCGGTTCCTATCCGACGTGGTTGGTTATCAATCAAGATGTACAAAAGATATTTTATACCCGAGGAGGAGTTGATGAGTCTAAAACTGACTATCGCGCTCTCAATATGATCTTCTACGCGACTAACAGCAATGGGCAGTATCCGATTTCTGGAAAATGGTTTATCAGTGAGAACGAGGAAACCCGGGACGAAAATCTATGTGTTCTTCCCGTTATCCGGGCTACGGAAATGCGTTATATCATGGCTGAATATCATGCACGTAACGGAGACTTCGGTGAAGCTCAGAATATATTGAACGATATTCGGGAAAAGAGAGGATGTACGGAAAAAATAACGGTTGGTAGTTGGAACGATTTTGTAGATGAATTGATCAGAGATGCTCGTCGGGAATGGATTTCCGAAGGACAGCTTTTCTATCTGTACAAGCGTTTGGATGCTAATATCGATTTTGGAAAAAATGTTGTACGTCCGATGAGTCGGAGCGAGTATTTGGTACCGATTCCAAGTAACCAGAGTTTATAATTATTGATTGTAAAAATAGAAATTATGAAAAAGTATTTATTTCCACTTTCCATCTTAATAACCCTGTTCTTCTTTTCTTGTGATGAAGATAAGGTTTTGACATTCCATGATGGGCACGAAATATTTTTCGATAAGTTTTATATGAATGCCTTTTCTCCCGGAACGGAAGAAGCAGATTCCACGGTAACCTCTTTTTTCTTTTATCCGGAAGGAACGACGGACATAACGGTTCCTGTTGAAGTTCAGCTTTCAGGAACTCCTTTGACTTCTGAGATTAAGTTCGGATTGAGGGTCATAGAGGAGGAGACAACGGCTAATCCGAATGAATACGATTTGGATGATTTTTACGTTTTCCATACGAACAC
The DNA here is from genome assembly GCF_003204205.1 of Sanguibacteroides justesenii. Lineage (NCBI taxonomy): Bacteria > Pseudomonadati > Bacteroidota > Bacteroidia > Bacteroidales > Porphyromonadaceae > Sanguibacteroides > Sanguibacteroides justesenii. The sequence goes on along the minus strand of NZ_QJPL01000010.1, from coordinate 2,317 downwards.
CATAGGAGAAGATGCTAAGGTGATAAAAGATACGATATATATCAAGTTGATTAAATCGGATCGTTTAGATGATCTACCGGAAGGTGTACGCCTTGTAGTAGAGTTGGTTCCGCCTGATGGCGTGGGCTTGGGACAGGTAGAACGCAGACGGGCGAAAATTATTATGACTTCAGTTGCGATGCAACCGGAGTGGTGGACACAGGAGGTCGTGGACGGATTGTTAGGAAAATATTCGCAAAAGAAATACCAGCTTTTCTTGAATAATGTTGATAAAGAGGCTCGAATGGGGAAAGAGTTGATAGAAGAACATCCGGATGAGGCGATCAAATTGGTAATGGAATTTAAGGAGTGGTTGGCTGAACAGCCGATAGAGGACATTACCGACATTGATGGTAGTATAATCGAAGTTGCAATTTAATCTGATTAACAATGAATTCTATGAAAAATATAGTTTTATTAGGTTGTCTTCTTTTAGCATCTCTTTTGACTGGGTGTTTTAAAGACGAAGGTAATTATACATATAAAGATTTGGGACTCGCTCCGAAATGGATCATAGACCCGAATACCGAGCCGATACGAATCAACGGAACGCAAGGTGAAATGATGAAATTCATGCCTCAAGGCAAGGATTTTACTTTTGGTGAGGATTCTGTGGCAGCATTGGATATTTTCCGGTATGAATGGGAGGTCAACGGTACAATTATCTCGGAAGAGTCCAATTTCGAAATGAAAACGGATACCGTGATGGCAAGAGCGAATTTAAATAAAGCCGAAACAGGCGTAACCGGAATATTACGTATTATCAATAAACAAAATGGTATTACCTATATAGGAAGAGCTTATCTTGGGTTCCGGCCGAAATTTTATATCGGAAGTTTTGTCGTGGTGTCTGATAAAAATACGGATGCGACCAAATGTTCTTATTTCCGTTTGAAAACAAGATACGACGGTCCTAATTTGGTTTACGAGTATTTTATGGAAGATGATCTTTATTATCAAATGAATGGGGAAGATATTCCGGGTAAACCGCTTAAGATACGGAATTGTTTGGCACCGCATATTTCGTCTACTTCGGGAGCTTCTCTTATTACGACGACAGAAGGAGTATACCAGTTAAATAATGAGACGTTTACGATGTATACCGATATGAAAGACGAGTTTTTGAATGGAACTCCGGATAATTTTAAGCCGGCTGATGCGTTTGACAACTTGCGTCTTTCCTGTATCGCTACGCAAGACGGACGTATTTTCAAAAGACAAATGTCAGAGAATTATTTGACCGGAAAATACTTGTCAGATCCTTATTTTATTGATAGCAAGGGATATAAAGTAACTAAATTTAGTACTTACGTGTCCCGGGATCGTGAGCCTCTTTGTTTTGACGAGAAAAACAGAAGGGTATTGATTATCCAATCCGAAAATAATGGTATGAATGCTACAATACGTCCCTTGGTTAAGGGTGACGGAAATTATTATCCTTTTCCTCTTTGGGAGATTCCGGCCGATGTGGATGTAATACACTTGTGTCCGACTTATGATCGCAAAACTTATGTGTCCGGGAATGCTATTTATTACAATCAGGGAGGTAAAACCTACAAGTATGATTTCAGGTTTAGCTCTTCCGATATGAAAGTGTTGGAGAACACGGAGTCGGCTCCCGTTGCTTTACCGGTGTATTTGACGTCGGAGGACATACTTATGACCTTCGGATGTTATTCCGGTCCTGCGAATAAAATGGTTTATGCTAAAGGCAATGAAATACATTGTATTAATTTCGGGGAGAATTATTCGGATAAACTATGGATCTCTGTCGATTCTAAAGTTACGGTACTACTATATACTGTTGTTTATAATAGTTATAAATATATGGTTGTCGGATGCGAGAATGGAGATGTTATGGTTTATGCTGTCGATAATGAGTTGCTTACTTATAGATTGGTATCGAAAGCGAATGTCGGAGGAAGAGTTGCGGGTATTAACGAAACCGGTTTCTATTATGGAGCGGATACCTTTTAATCACTATTATAAAGTAAATCTATTGTATGGAAGAATCAATCGTAAAAGTTGAGAATTTATCCCATCGTTACACGATCCAGTGGGCGGTACGGGATATCAATTTCGAGATTACCCGGAACGGAATTTACGGTTTGCTCGGCTCCAACGGCGCGGGCAAGTCGACCACGATGAATATCATGTGCGGTGTTTTACGCCCTACAGAGGGAAACGTTTATATCAAGGGAGTGAGTATCCGGGAGAACCCTGTAGAGGCGAAACGGCATATCGGCTTTTTGCCGCAGACGCCGCCCTTGCACCCGGA